>JAGCWT010000246.1 GCA_017961705.1 Treponema sp. | reverse complement strand
TTTCCATATTGATTTTTTTCTTTTTTTTTGGAGCGCATTGCCTGGTAAACTGCCCTTTCAGGGAGGCCTCTTTCTACGCGCTTTGCGGGGCTTGCCCCCTAACCGGGCGCGGTGCTTACGCACGGCTTCGCCCCACTCCAATCGCGGCTAGGATTCCTTGTTTTAGGGATGTTTACACAGGCAATTTTTTTACAGTGCCGAACCGCAGTATTCGCAGCAACCGTTCTGGTTGGGGAAAGTCTTTGCACCGCAGCCTGGGCAAACCTTTTCTTCCCTTACTGCTTCTGTCTGCTGTGCAGCCGCCGGGCTTACATTTGCAGCCTGACTAACGCCTGTGCTCTTCATGCGTTCTATTGCTTCCTTAATCGCATTGCCAATTTTTACACACTCAAAGTATTTGTTAACCTCATAGCCACCATCGCTTGAATGAAGGTTCCAGCCACCGCTTTCCTGCTGCATGGAAGGATTCATCGGCTTTTCTCCAGTCGTAATGTAGCCGTTGGAAAGGTCAAAAGACATTTCGTCAAAGTAAGGGCTAGAAACCCTAATTCTTACCTCAAATGAATATGAATACTCGTAGCGTGGAGGATTGTAGCTCGTTGAATTTCCGTTGGAATCTTCCTGCTTTAGCTCTGTCTTGTCTTCCTGAATGTCCAGGTCGCATCCTACCGCCTGTGAAAAATCCAGAACATCCGGGTTTGCACTTTGCAAGTCTTTTGCCCTTGTTACCATGAACTTTCTTGCGCCTTCGTCAATCAAGAGCCTGGTGTCGTTTCCGAGTGTCTGTGTTGCGTTAAAGGCTGCCACCAAGGATTTGTTTTGCTCGCGGTATTCAAGCTGTGCCTGAATGTCTGCCTTTGTGCTGTGCCGCCTCTCGTTGAACCAGGGAGAAAGCTTTGCCGCGCAGTTCTTGCACATGTTTCCGTCTTCCAGTTTCCTGTTTCCAAGAAGCCCAATCTTTTCACCGCAGAAATCACAATATTTTTTTTCAAATAAGCCCATATAATCCTCCTAAATTTCTTCTTGGTGCAATTTTGAGTTTCCAGTTACAAATACAAAACTCAAAGTTTGCCTTTTTAATTATTATAGTGCTAAAAAACAGGAAATCAAGAAGATTTTGAATGCTTCCCATGCCTTCCTTTATCTTTTTCTATGCTAAGCAGGCAGGGAATCAGTTTTGTGTGTAGCGGAATACAAAACTGCTTCCAATGCTTTCCTTCACGATAAATTTTACTTGTGCTTTCTCCATGCCAGCAATAATATAGAAGAAAGGAGTCCTTATGAAACTTTTGCTTGCAATTGCTTTCTTTTCCGCAGCATTCTTTTTCCTCTTTATCCTCTTCCTTGTGCGGGGACTAAAAATGCCACTGTACAGGCAAAGAAAAAAATGCCTTGTCCTTTCCATGGTTTTCCTTTCCCCATTTTTCCTCTGCCTTGAACTGCTTGAGCAGCTTGCCCTAAAATCCGCCTGCCTTTCAATACTTATATGGCTTTGCATGACGGTTTTCCTTATCCTAAATGTTGTCAGCATGAAAAAGTATCTTTCCCGTGCGCCCCAAATTGCTTCTGCCCTTTTTGAATGCGGTGAATACAATGCCCTTGCCTCGCGAATATCTGAAGGCTACAGAACTTACGGAAAAAGCCTTCCCCCTCGTGGAGCGCCCAAAGCCCAGTGGCAGTACATTGGGTCTTTTGGTGAATTTTGCAAGATAGACTTTGCGGAAAGCCAGCAAAAGCTCCGTTCGCTACAGTCAATCGTCCGCAGAAACAGAACCTATACCCTTTTTATTTGCACACTCGGCATAACCTGGATTTTGCAGCTTCCTCTTGCCCTTCTTTCCAGCCTCTACCTTATCAAGTTTGTGGCGTAACATAAAAATATCCGTTCATATTTGTGAACCTTACTATTCAAAACAAAAAATTTGATGTATACTAAAAAAATGGAATTCTTTTATTTTGTGGAAGCCAATGCCCTTATCATCATGCTTGGGTGCTGGCTTGCTTTTATGATAAAAAAAGAAGGTACTCTAAGGGCCTCCAATCAGATTTTTTTTAGGATGGCCATCTGCAATACAGCAGTCCTTGCCCTTGAAGCTGCCTGTGCCTTTGTTAACGGAAGGGCGGAGAATTCTTTTTACATTTCAAACATTATCCTAAATGCCATGCGCCTTGTTCTTGCTGCCTACGCCTCACAGACCTGGCTCTTGTACACCCTGCATTTCCTTCGCCCAAAACAGTCCTTGCCAAAAAAAATTCAGAGGCTTATCTTTATTCCTTTCCTTGTGGTATCTGCCTTTGTAATAGCTTCCATTTTTACCGGCTGGGTCTTTTACATCAACAAGTACACAAACCTTTACACCCGCGGCAAATTCTGCTTTATCCACATGATTGCAACTTACGGCTATCTTGGAAGCGCTTCCTGCTTTGCACTCTTTAAAATGCTGCACTGCCGTAGAAGACCAGACAAGATGTGCTGCACTTACATACTCGTTTTTGTTGCAATGCCTGTTCTTAGCGGAATAGTAACCGCCATAAACCCCTATCTGAATATCGTGTGGATTTTTGTAATGCTTTCCCTCTTCGTCCTTTTTACCCGGGTTCAGTTTGCCCAGATTGTACTGGACGGACTCACCGGCGTGAACAACAGAAATTCTTTTGACAATTACCTCTATTCCGTTTCTTCCGGAAAAGCCTTTTCTGCCTGCCTTTTTATGATGGACATAAACTTCTTTAAAGACATAAATGACGGCTACGGACATCCAGAAGGCGACCAGGCCCTTGAGCAAACCGCAAAAATTCTTACCCAGGTTTTTAAAGATGAAAACTGCATGATAGCCCGCTACGGTGGCGACGAATTTGCAGTCCTCATGGTTTCTGGCGACCAGCTAACAAGTGTACCTGTAAATGCGGAATCCCTTCGGCTTGCACTTTACAAAGCCTTTGCAGACTACAATTCTTCATCCGGAAAACCTTACGAACTTACCGTTAGCGTTGGCTATGCCTTTATGATTGGCCGCGACGAAGTGGATGCCCAGCAGCTCATAAAAGCCAGCGACAGTGACCTTTACCGCGAAAAGCAGCGCATCCACAACAGCAAATATTTGTAATCCCCAATTTTTTTTCTTTCTTATCTTGCGGCACTTGCCTTCTTCCCCAGACCTCCCCCAACAGAAGCAGTAAGGCCATCTATGAGGGGCTTTCCGGGGTTCCGGCATCCGCCTCCATTGCTCCACTTCATTCCGCAACGGCTTCGCCGCCCCTACAATCCCTGCCGTGCTTGGGTTTGCAAAAATTTCCAAACAGAAGCCCCCTCTCTTTAACAAGCATTTTGTCCTGCCCCAAAATAAAATTTGAAAAAAAAAGAAGACTTTTCTTGCTGTCCATGCTATAATGTTTTGCAAGGAATATATGCTATGAAAAGGAAGCCTAGATGACCAATGTCGCAAAAGATATCTTTCGCTCTATTCATGAAGGTAAGTGGCTGAACATTGAATATGAAAGCAAGGATTCCATGCGGAAAAAATATTGGATTGCAGTTCTTGGCATAAACCTTGAATATAAGTCACTGACGGTTACGGGCTTGCATATCGGTGACTGTACAACAAAAGAGCTTACAATTTACATAGAAAAAATTGTTTCATCCCAAGTGCTTGAAGGAACTTATTACAAAACAAACAAGGAACTTCTGCAAGACATAGAGGCTTTTCCCCAAAAGTATGCTTCTTTGTTTTCCGGCATTGCAAATTTAAAAACGCTCAATTATCTTTCCGACTGCAATAAACTTTCAGACCTTCCTAAATTGAACACAGAATATGAACTGGTTAATAGACTGGATTCATCAAAAATAGCAAACAAGATATATAGACTTGATGAAGAACAATTCAAACATTTTGTGAACAGCTTTAAAAAGCGTGCAGAAATTGTTAAGTCTAAAAATAAAGTGAGTATAATGCAACTTGCTTTGAATGTTCTTAGCGTTCACACTAACAAGGGGCTTTATGTCCTTGCATACCGAGAAGTCCGTCTTGATGTGGAAAAGAGAATTTTAATTGCAGGAAACAAAATTAAAATATGTGCGGAGTTTTGTGTTGGCGACTCGGTAGAAAAAAGAACGAAACTCAGCATACAGAATTTTCTTGACAATGATGACCTTCCTCTGCTTGATGATTTTGAACAGAATGCGGAAATTATAAAAGATGCAATAATGCAAAACGTAAAGAGCCATAAAAATTGCTCCGTTGATGACATGCCCTATTTTCTTTGCATCCAGCGCGATGTTAATGTAAACCTTGAAAAAGAATACGAAGCCATTACAGAGATGTATTCGCAAAATGAGGTGACGGTTCCCATTCAGGCTTTTTTTGGCGAATTGCATTCTGTAAAAACCAATGACGAACAGCTTCCAATTGCTCTCATCGACAAGAATGTTAACCTTGACCAGCTTCTTGCAATTCACAATGCAATAAATTATCCTGTTGCCTATATTCAGGGGCCACCGGGTACAGGTAAGACCACTACAATCATCAATACGATAATTACGGCTTTTTTTAACTCAAAGACGGTTCTTTTTTCTTCTTATAACAACCACCCGATTGACGGTGTTTTTAAAAAGCTTACTTCCTTAAAATATAAAAGCTACACAATTCCTTTTCCAATACTTAGAATTGGGAGCAACAGCCGAATTCCTGAAACTTGCAGGTATATAAAAAAACTTCTTGTTACAGTTGAAAAACTGAATGCCTATGAAGATGTTCTTATCCAAAATAGGCAGGCGCAGATTGAGCGGACAAAAAAGCTTACAGAACTTTTGCAAAAGCATGAAAAGCAGATAGACTTGATGGAACGGAAAGACTTGATAGAGTCGATGCTTTCAAAAAATGAGAATATGAACTTGCGCCTGAACTTAGAAGGTCAGCAGGCTTCTGAAATAAAAAAACAGCTTTTGCAAATTGGGAAAATTTCTGATGAGGATGCACTTTCTCTTGTTGATTTTGATTATGAAAGAATGATGCAGTTCTTGAATTTTACATCCGTTAAATTCCTGAAGCGTCTTTTTAATCCTGAATACAAAGGTTTTCTTGAAATTCTGGACCTTCCGGATGAAGAATCCCAGGCAGCTGCTTTTAATAAGTATTTTTCTAATCCAGCCAATGTTGAAAGAATAAAGGATGCCTTCCCGATCTTTTGCGCAACTTGCATTTCGTCGCATAAAATTGGCGAGCCAAAATCGTATTTTGACATGACGATTATAGACGAGGCAAGCCAATGCAATACGGCGGTTTCCTTGGTTCCGATAATCCGCGGAAAAAGCCTCATGCTTGTTGGTGATCCGCAACAGCTTAACCCGGTAATCACTCTGGACAAAAACATAAACGAAGAACTTAAGGCAAAGTACAATGTTAACGAAAGCTATGACTATATAAAGAATTCAATATACAAGACATTTCTTGCGAACGATGCCGTAAGTCAGGAAACTTTGCTTCACAACCATTACCGCTGTGCAAAAGACATAATAGAATTCAACAATAAAAAGTACTACAACAATCAGTTGAACATAAAGTCAAAGGCTTTGTATGACCGGCCGCTTGTTTTTTGCGATATTGCCGACGATTCTTCCAGTATAAAAAATACAGCTCCAAAAGAGGCGGATAAAATAGTTCAGTACGTAAAGAATAATTCTGACAAAAGAATAGGAATCATTACGCCCTTTAAAAATCAAAAGGATTTGATTGAATACAAACTTATGGAAAACGGTTTGAACGAAACTGTGAGCTGTGGAACTGTCCATGCATTTCAGGGGGATGAAAAAGATGAGATTTTGTTTTCTCTTGCCCTTACGGACAATACCTATACAAAAACTTATGATTGGCTCAAAAATAACAGGGAGCTGTTAAACGTTGCGGTCTCACGTGCTAAAGACAAGCTTGTTCTTCTTTCTAGTACAAGACAATTGGAGCGTTTGCATAAAAAAGACGAACAAGATGATTTGTACGAACTTGCAAATTATGTCCGCAATAACGGTGATTACAAAGTTACCTCCAGGGAAAATTCATCCAGGGCGCTGGGAATAAAGCCCTATAGTACGGAAACGGAGAATGCTTTTTTAACAACATTGAATCATGCGCTTTCTGTTATGCTCAATGAGAATACAAAATTTGCTGTTAAGCGTGAGGTTCAGCTTTCGCATTTGTTTGACAAGAATAAGGACGACTGTGATTTCTTTTATAAAGGCAGCCTTGATTTTGTGATTTACAAAAAGGGCTTCCGTGGAAAGGAAGAGCCTGTCCTTGCTATAGAACTTGATGGACCTGAGCATCATGACAATCCAAAAGTGATGGCCCGTGATGAAAAGAAAAAGCAGATTTGCAAAAACCACGGCTTTGTTTTGATTCACGTGGATAATTCTTATGCAAGGCGTTACAACTTTGTAAAGGACATTCTGGAGGAATTTTTCACATTGCGTTAGGGATTGGAGGGGCGGCGCAGCCGTTCTCGCGAAGCGGGAATGGAGCGGTAGCGGAACCCCGGAAAGCCCGACCCGCGCAAGCGGGGAACGCCCAGCGCAGCTTCAAGGTAACGCCCAGAGAATCTTCAAGGGACGCCCAGCGCAGCTTCGAGTTACGCCCAAAGAAAGATTCACCTTGTTAAATCAATTTTCTTGTGCTATACTTGATGAATGGAACCATCTAAGGTAAAGACTTTTGGCATACTTACAAGCGGGGGTGATGCTCCCGGACTTAATGCTGCAATCAGGGCTGTTTGCCGGACTGCCCGTACTCAGTATGGGATGAAGGCTATTGGCATTCGTAACGGATACAGGGGGCTTGTAAAAGGCGATATGGCTCCCCTTGAACAGGATGATTTGGTTGGTCTTTTGACCGTAGGCGGAACAATACTTGGCACTTCGAGGGAAAAACCTTTTAAGAATCCGGAGAAAGATGAGGAAACAGGTCTTCTTCCGGTAGAAGCAATAAAGAAGAATTACAAGAAATGGAAGCTGGATGCCCTGGTCTGCATTGGCGGGAACGGTACAAACACAACTGCCAGTATGCTTGCGGCGGAAGGGCTTAACGTGATTGGTCTTCCAAAAACAATCGACAACGACATTGTTCACACGGACATGACTTTTGGCTTTCACACGGCGCTGGACGTTGCAACTGATGCAATTGACCGCATTCACACAACAGCCCACAGCCACAGCAGAATCATGGTTATAGAGGTTATGGGTCACAAGGCTGGTTGGCTGGGGCTTTATTCAGGGATTGCCGGTGGTGGGGACGTTATTCTTATTCCGGAAATTCCCTATGACATTTCCTGCGTTGCAAAGAAGGTTGAAGAGAGGCGCGATGCAGGAAGAAACTTTTCTATTATAGTAGTTGCGGAAGGTGCAAAGAGCCGCGAAGAGTCGCTTTTGGACAAAAAGGCATTTAAGAAGGCTAGGGCTGCCATGCCGTATTCAATTGCCTACCGGGTTGCTCATGAGCTTGAAAACGCTACCGGTTTGGAAAGCCGCGTTACAGTTCTTGGCTATTTGCAGAGGGGTGGAACTCCAAGCCCATACGACAGGGTTCTTGCCACAAGGTTTGGAACTGAAGCCGCTCATTTTTTGGCGGAGGGGGACTTTGGAAAGCTTGTTGCCTTGCAGAACGGTCAGATTGTTGGGGTTCCCTTGGAAGAAATTGCAGGCCGCGTAAAGAACATTCCTGTTGACCATCCGATGATAAAAACTGCGCGTGAACTTGGAACATGTTTGGGGGACTAGCGTGGAAAAATTTAACTGTCACTTTTGCAATGTTTGCGATGGATACGGTTGTATTGGCGAGATGCCCGGAATGGGTGGGCCTTTTCTTAGCCGCAATTTTATTGCCAACTGTTCAGACTGGAATGATTTTGCTAAAGACTTGGAGTCTTCTGCCCAGAGGTTGGAGGCTGCCAGGGAAAGGGCTTCTTCCGTAAAGATTCGTCTTGCCCCAATGACCGGTGCAGTGGAAAATGTTGGCTATGCTGAAGAGGAGCCTTTTTACTACGACCTTGTTACTGCCTGCCATAAAGCTGGGGTTCTGCTTGGAATTGGAGACGGTGTTCCCGACTGCAAGCTTTTGTACGGTATTGATGCTGTTAAGAAAGTTGGTTCCAAGGCTGCTGTTTTTATAAAGCCATATCCTGACGAAAAGATTTTTGAGCGTATTGAATGGGCGCGTCCTGTTGCTGAATACTGCGGAATAGACATTGACTCTTCCAATATTGCAACCATGCGTAACCTTGTCCACTTGGAGAGAAAGACTCCTTCACAGCTTCTTGCGGTAAAGAAGGAACTGAATTCCAAGGGTATTCCTTTTGTAATAAAGGGGATTTTTCTTGAGCAGGATGTGGAGATGGTTAAAGAGGTTAAGCCGGATGCTGTCTTTGTCTCCAACCACGGCGGAAGGGTTGAAACCCGCGAGGGCAGTACTGCTGCTTTCCTAAAGGAATATGCTTCCATCCTAAAGTCCAACAGTTCTGAACTTTGGGTTGACGGAGGAATCCGCAATCACAGCCATCTTCTTGCCGCTGCAGAACTTGGCGCAACAAGTGTTCTTGTAGGAAGACCCTTTGCCAGTGCCCTGTGCCGCGCAGGAGAAAAAGGCGTCGCAGAACTATTCGCAACTATTCGGGGAGTCTAAGCATAGAGATCTGTTCATTATCATGGAAATCAATTTTGTGTGCAGCGGAAGGGAAATCCGTATGAAAAACCGCATTGGAGCGGAACGACCGAAGGGAGTTTAATTACCTCTTCCGCGACACCGCGGGTTTTCAGACGGATTTGCCTGGGAGCGGAACACAAAATTGATTTCCATGCTTATGCAAAGGCATTTCTTGTGCAAATAAAATATTCAAAATGAGGCAGTGGGACGTAGGAAAAAAGCAAGGAGGGCCCCTTTAGGGAGGATTCCTTGATTTTTTCCGTAACTGGGACCCGCTGACTCATTTTGACTGTTTGATTTGATGTTTCATGCTGAAGTCTTGTTATGCAAGCCCTTTTCTTTGACTTTTGCAAATTAAATTATTATATTCTATATGGAGACGAGATAATAGCAAAGATGCGGAGGTGCCTATGGCCAGTATTCAGGTGAATGAAGGAACTTTTGAAAGCGAAGTATTAAAGAGCGAAATTCCTGTCCTTGTAGACTTTTGGGCTCCATGGTGCGGTCCCTGCCAGATGATGGGGCCGGTTGTGGAAGAACTTAGCGAACAGACGGACGGCAAATTCAAGGTCTGCAAGGTGAATGTGGACGAAAACCCCAACATTGCCCAGCAGTATGCGGTTATGAGCATCCCTAACTTTATCGTGTTCAAAGACGGTAAGGCTGCCTCCCAGGCGGTTGGTGCAGTTTCAAAAGACAGGCTTTTAGAGCTTGCCAACGCATAGGCCAGGTAGCAAAGATGAGGGAACTGTGCCTGCGCTGTTTTAGACCCATATCGAACTGCTATTGCCGCTACGCAAGTGACGTGGACAGTGGCATAAAGTTTGTCTTTCTTATGCACCCAAAAGAGGCCAAAAGGCAGCGTACAGGTACAGGCCGTCTTGCATCAATCTGTCTTCCCGGAAGCGAAATAATCATGGGTATAGACTTTACCCAGAACGAGCGCCTTAATTCCCTACTGAATGACGAGCGCTACTTTCCCATGCTAATGTATCCCGGGGAAGATGCATGGAACTGTGGCCGCCAAGGATTCAAAGAGGCCGTTGGTAACAAGCAGCCTCTTGTAATCATCATAGATTCCACTTGGTTCTGTTCCAAAAAGATGATACGCCTTAGCAAGAACCTTCACAACCTTCCAAAGCTTTCGTTTAAGGGCAGCTACAAAAGCATCTTTACCTTTAAGAAGGAACCCTACGACTACTGCGTTAGCACAATCGAGTCATGCTACTACATAATCAAGGAACTCCAGACCTGCTCACTTGCAAAAGCCGAATGTTCCCCAGAACCGCTTATGTTCATCTTCCGCAAGATGATAGAATTCCAGCTTTCAAAAGAAAATGAGCGCATAGAAAGCGGCCTCCCCGGAAGCCACGCCTACGACTGGAAGTACACCCGCAAAAAAGAAATCCCCAACCTGCAAGTCTAAATCTTAGCAAAGCGTCATTATCTGCACCTATATTCCATTTGCATACCCCGGAGTGGGTGAAGCCACAGCCCAAGAGCCTTTACCATTTTTTAACAGTGCATCCTTATCCTGCCTTACCGCTTCCAAAAGAGCCTTTGTGTTCTTGCGGCATATAGATTTTGTGGTGGCACTCTTAGTCCAGCTGCCACAGAAAGCACTTTCCTCCGAAGCAGAAGCACTACCGTCACTTTGCTGCCAAACACCGCTTGCCTCTATAGCCCCAAGCCATTCCTTTGTCCCGGTCTTCCATTCCGTCCGCTTGCCCGAACTTGATTCAGCCACAAACAGAACCGCATCCAGAATACTTGAGTCCGCTGAATTTTGCACAAGAATTGCATCGCTTGCCTTTGTTACGCTGCTTTCGTTATTAGCCCACAAATCCAATGCCAAGCTTGAACTGTCGGGCGACTTGCTAAGCAAAAGATTGTCTTCTTCGTCATCATTCATCCCGCTGTAGCTTTCGTTCCTGCAAAGGTGAACCGTAATGTATTCCCCAGCCTTAACTTCCACCGGCGGAAACTTGTAAATGCCGGCATCCTCTTTTTTTGAAGAGTAGCTTCCCGTGCATACAAGCTCAAGACCGCTAAGGTTTCCATCCGTAAGAACAAGAAGCTCCGCATATTCAGCCTTCCAGTTGTTCTTGGCCGTCTTTGAATTTGCCACGTGCACTTCCGACAGGGCAATCCTTGGAACCCGCCCGTTGTAGCCATAAAATGGAACCGTAATCGTAAGCGTGTTTCCAGCCCCGTCCTGAACTATTCCGCTAAAAGTGTATTCCGCGCCAGTCTGCATTGGAACTGGGCTTGTAAAGACAAGGCTTTTGCCTTCATCCTGCGAACTTGCCACAAGATTCGTCTGTTCCCCGCTTTCTGCCCGCCAAAAAAATGCCTCTTTGCAAGACACGCTCTTGTTGAACCTTACAAGAAAAGACTCCTCTCCCGTAACAAAAAAATCCTCTGCCCTTGGACAAGAAAAATCCCCTTCAAGCATGGAAAGCCCTTCCACCGAAGACTTGCAGCCCATCGGCATAAAACTTGCCAAAACCGCCAGTGTAAGAAAAGCCGCCGGTAAAACCGTCCGTAAAAAAAGCGTTTTTAGTAAAAATGTTTTTAACTCAAAAGATTTCATGTAAACTCCTTTTTTTTGCCTTCATATTTATATTCATCAAAAAAAATTCAAAATCCGACACATTTGCGTAAATTTTTCTGAAAAAAATTTTTAGGACGAAATCCTACTTGCTCTACCATTCCGCTTTATGGCTAACTCGACCGTAAGTTCAATATCGTCACCGGCCATCCGCCCTTCGCTAACGCTCATAGCCTTACGGCTACTTACGGGGCTCCTCGCCGGCGTAGGTTACTTTATGTTTCTATCTTGCTGCGGCATCCGTCACTGGAACCCGCTGACTCATTTTGAATTTTCAACTTGTTATCTCTTTCTGAAGCACTGATTGCTGCGGAATGTGTTGATTTTAAGTTCAAAAATGAGTATTTTATAGAAGAAAATAATTTGCTAGACCAAAGAGGTAGATAAAATGGCTAAAAAAACTACACCCATGGCTTTGCTGTGCGGTTATCTTGGCGCTGGAAAGACCACGCTTTTGAATCAGATCCTTACCAACCAGAAGGGCTATAAGGTTGCGGTAATCGTAAACGACATTGGCGAAGTTAACGTAGACGCAAAACTTATTGCAGACGGAGCAAAGGTTACGGATACTTCCAGCATTGTTCCGCTTACAAACGGCTGCATTTGCTGCACCCTTAAGACAGACCTTGTTAGCAACATAGAAAACCTCATAAAGAGCGGAAAATACGACTACATTCTTATTGAGGCAAGCGGTGTTTGCGAACCAATGCCTATTGCCCAGTCCTTGATGCAGGTTTCAAACGGAAACTTGGACAACGTAATTGGCGTTGTTGATGCAAAGCGCCTTGTGGATGAATTTGCAGGCGGTGACAGTCTTCTTAAAAAGGACATGGACGAAGAAAACATTGAGTCCCTCCTTGTCCAGCAGATTGAATTCTGCTCAACCCTGGTAATCAACAAGAAGGACTTGGTCACAGAAGATGAATTCAAGAAGGTCCGCGCTGTTATTAATGCCATTCACCCAGGCGTAAAAGTTATAGAAACAGACCACGGCAAGGCAGATATTGCAGACATGCTTGCAACCGGAAGCTTTGACTTTGAAACCGTCTACGCAAGTGCAGGCTGGTGCCAGAAGCTTGAGGAAGAAGAAGACGATGACGATGATGACCATGACGAGCATGACCACGACCATGATGAACATGAGCATGAACATGAACACGGCCACCACCACGATGACGATGATGATGACCACGATGAACATGACCACCACCACCATCATCACGAACACAAGCACGATGGAGACTCCGGTGCAGACGAAGATGAATACGGAATTGCAACCTTCGTCTACTACCGCCGTAAGCCATTCAACCGCCAGAAGCTTGACAGCTTTGCAGACAAATGGCCGCGCAACATCATCCGCTGCAAGGGGCTCATGTGGTTTGACGACGAACCAGACATGGCATGGGTATTCGAAACAAGCGGCAGACAGATTCAGGCTGGTTATTCAGGACAGTGGATTGCAGCTTGCCCGCCAGCAGAACAGAAGAAAATCCTTGCAGAAAACCCCCGCATCAAGGACGAGTGGGACGAAAAGGTGGGTGACCGCATGATTAAGCTTTGCGTAATCGGCCAGAATATGGACAAAAAGGCAATTACAGAAGCTTTGGACGGCTGCTTGGCATAGTCACTAAGGATTCTGCGCCATGTTTGCAACAAGTTTGCATTTTCTTTGGCGCAGAAGTCCCCGGTGTTTTTTTACTGTCATTTTTTTACTGTCATTCCGAACTTGTTTCGGAATCTATGAATCTATATGCCTAAATATATGGCCTTTGAAATTGCCTAAGACGCAAACAGGCGAGGAGTTTTATATGGAATACAAAATCAAGGTAAAAGTAAGCGAAGAGGACTATAAGAAATTCTGCTATGACCATAGTTTGCATAAGACAGGATCGGCAGTGCTTTTAATTCTTATTGTTTTGCTAATTGCCTTCATAACTTTTAGTTCCTTTCTGGCTTTTAGACGGACGGGAAAAATATCTGAATTTTTCTTTTTAATAATAACCCTTCTCCTTTACGCATTCATCTTCTTTGTCCACTGGCCAAGAAGAATTTCCAAGTTCTACAGATCAGACAGGTCAATACAGAATGAGCAGGAATTAACACTTACGGAAAGCAGCATTACAGATGCTTCTGCGCGCGGTTCATATACCTACACAACGGAAGACATTCTAAAAGTCTTTTTTGGAAAGAGCGTAATCGCTGTCTACATTGCCCTTCACAAAGCAATCTTAATCCCCCGCCACTGCTTTTCTTCAAAAGAAGAAGAGGCGCAGATTGAAAGCTTCATAAAGGAACACTACGCCAAGGGCAAGAAATAGGTAAAAGCCCTGCATGTTTTTGAAGCTACTCCATTTACCTTACCGGAAGAGTCCTGGACTTCTTATAGGGACATAGCAGCCCCCGGCGCGGCAGGGATTGGAGGGGCGGCAGGGTTGCTTGCAACCCGTTGCCGTTGCGCCAGCAATGGAGCGGGCAGGGACCCGCGGAACCCCGCAAAGCCCCTTCAAAAATAGGTAAGTGTTCTTTTTGAGGCGCATTTGTTCTGCATAAAAAAGTGCCGCATAAAAATAAAAAAAATTACTGGTACCACCTTACGTAGTCCACTTCCATTTGGCAAGATTCTAGCTCTTTGGGTATGCTTCCACCAAGGCTACCTCCCATTGCAAGGTTGATTATCACATAGAAGTCTTTGTCAAAGGGCCAGCTGTTTTCGCTCTTTTGTGCATCGTGGGGATTTTTGTACTCAGAAAATGCCTCTCCGTCGCAGTACCAAGTGATGGCATCCTCTGTCCAGCGGACTCCGTAGGTGTGCCATTTTTTATCAATATTTTCTACTATTATATACTCGCTTTTTACAGGGTTTCCTCCGTATCCAGCCTTGCAGTGGGCAGTACCGTAAGTTTTGTCTTGCCAAGTGCTTGCAGCGTGTTCCATAATGTCTATCTCGCCAGAACGTGGCCACTGACCGTATTCAGCCTTGTCGCTCATCATCCAGAGGGCAGGCCATGAACCCTTTTGCACAGGAACCTTTGCCCTAAATTCTATGTAGCCGTAAGTAAAAGCCTTTTTCCAGCGCGAATTAAGCCTTGCGCTAGTCCACTTGCCCTTTGCATCCTTTAGCGCAACAATTTTTAGGCTGCCCTTGCTCACGTAAGAGTTTGCCCTTTCCTTGGTGTAGTTCTGAGCCTCTGAATTGCCCCAGCCGTGAGCTCCTTCGCTCCAGTTCCAGTTTCCCTCGTCAGGACATTCGCTTTCCCCATTGAACTCGTCGCTCCATACCAGCCTCATGTCTTTTACAAAATCCGGTGACTTTACCCCCTGCCCGCAAGAAAAAAACAAAGCCTGCATTAAGACCGCCGTCAAAACCCAAAAATTAGCCCTTACCATAAAATCTCCATGGAAAAAATAATCTCTTTCATTATATCACGCTTTTTTTATAAATGCTTTTTTTTCTTGGAGCGTATTTTTAAGCAGATTATCGGGTCGTGGTTCGACTACGCTCACCAACCGACATATAATGACTCCGTTTGTGCCAAGAATTGGGGTTCTTATGCAAAGCAGCCGGGAATCAGGTTTGGGCGCAACGGGAAGAAAAATCTGGATGAAAATCCATTTGCGCGGAGCGAACGAAGTGAGCGGAAGTCTTATTACCGCCGCACGTGGTTGTTGCAAACAACCCACTGGATTTTCAGCCAGATTTTTCTGGTAGTGGAGCCCAAAACTGATTCCCGTGTTAGCGCCGTTCTCTCTTGCAACTTTTGCAAAAACCCTCTATATTTGGAAAAAAAATTGAGGAGAGTTTATGACACTGACCATTATGCAAATAATAGAAAAATATCCCGCCATAGGTTATGTCCTTAGCGGCTTAATTTTTATTCTTCTTCCGGCAATCTTGGTTGTGGGATTGGTAAAAAGCATAAGGCGCAAAAGCAAAAAGGGGATAATCGTTTTTTCCTGCCTTAATTTATGCTTCATACTTTTTGTCTTGTATTTGATATATTCCATTTACTTAACGTTCTGTGCTATAAAAATGTTCAACCAGGAAAGCAGGATTGAGTCTGAGCGCATCCACAACTATACGGTTCAGGAAATTGAAAGCAGTGAAGTGGCAGAGGAGTTGGAAAAAGGCGACTTCCCAATAGTAAAGATAAATGAGGGGCTTGTAATAGGCGGTGAATACGACAAGGCGTTCAAGTTTTACAACAAGCAGGATTATAAAATAGCAGCCTTTGTTTTTTATATTGACGGTTTTGAAGTTTATGTAGAGTCTGATTTTCTTCCGGGGCATTTTTACGAAATCAATTTTGAAAATATCCAAAAAAGCTACACAATAAAAGATGTAGGCGTCTTTTACAGAAAGGGCGAAGGGGAAAAATCAGAAGTATGGACAGACCAAATGGAAGACAGGATAAACAGCCTGTTTGTAAAAAAATGAATGCGCTTGTAATTAACTGTAGCCCGGTAAAAAATGGGGCAACGGCAGAAATGGTGAATCTTGTTGCTGAATGCATACAGGAAAAGTATTCCGTAAAGAAAGTCTGCATTGGAGACTTCAAGGTTGAATTTTGCAAAGGATGCAGAAGCTGCCACAAAACCGCCAAATGTTCAAGCTTTGATGACGACTTTAACAGTCTTGTTTTGGAATTTGAAAAGGCGGATGTGATAGTTTCTTGCGCACCTTCTTACTGGGCAGATGTTCCCGGCCAGTACAAGGCTTTTATAGACCGCTGGACTCCTTGGTGCAACACCCATGAACCTCATGCAAAGTTAAGCGCCGGCAAAAAAGGCTATTCCATGGTCTTGCGCACGGGCCCCGGAATGCAGGAGTGTGAGCGCCTAATCCAGACTATAGAGCATTTCTACGGCCACTTGGAAATTGAGTCTACAGACCGCATTGGCTTTACGTCCGTAGAAAACAAAAACGACCTCTTGGCACACAAGAGCCAAATTGAAGACTTCTGTAGCAGAATATAGGCATAGGTTCATGTTGAATTAAATCTTAGCAGCTTACTCGATTTAAGCCTACGCCCGATTGGAAGGGCGGCGTAGCCGGCCACCGCAACGAAGTGAGGAGGCTGGAGCGAAAGCGGAACCCTGCAAAGCGGGATAAAATGCCCTCCGTGGCATTTTATCCCGCAAGTTTTCTGGCGAAAACTTGCCAGTTTCTTACGCGAACAAATGACGCGCCGTCCTTGGCGCTGCTTGTTTTACTGGACAAAATGCCGCGGAGTTTGACCGGACACGGAGTGCCGGGCACAGTTTAATGTTGGCCTGCCGTCCAAATTTCAAAAATAATCTGAATTCTATTGACTTTGCTTTTTTTTATCGCTATATTTACTGTTAGTTACCGATTGTTCGGTAACAATACGCATCATGGCAGAGAATACAAAAGAAAAGATAATAAGCGCGGTATTTTCATTCTACCGCAACGGAAAAATAAAGAAAATTTCTCTTTCAAAGATTGCCGCAGAGGTTGGCATAAGCAAGGCTGCCATTTTCCGCCACTTTTCAAACCGCGAGGAGCTAGAAGACACCCTTTTGCAGACCGTCTACGACCGCTTTGCCTGCATGGTAACCGCAGTTCAGGGCATGCTTAGCCAGGGCGAGTCTTCCTCCGTTCTGCCTTTTATAATCGAGACTCTTTGCCGCCACACTGAATACATAAACTACCTGCGCTCAACTTCGCCTGATTTTTCGTTGGATACTTTTGTGTTTGAAGGAAAGAAGCGGGGGGTGAGCATGTTTGACTCTGTCTTTGCCCCCGACGGTTCTGTTCAGAACAAGCGCTTTTACTATACTGCGGTTTTTGTCTGCGTGGAGCTGCTCGAATTTGTTTACATCTGGAATTTTTACCGGGAAGAAAACAATGACGTGGCATATTATTCCAAGCGGTCTGCGGAGTTTATTCACAGCGGTCTTTTTAAGGGGGTCTCCCTGCTTTCCGACAGCCGGATGCAAAGCCTTGAGCAGGGCTGCCTTACCTGTGTTATGAATGCGCGGGGGGTGGATGCTAAGCTTGCGGCGGTTTCTGCGGTGGTTGCAAAAAAAGGTTATGCGGAGCTTACCATGGATTCCATTGCGGCGGAACTGGGCATGGCAAAAAGTTCCTTCTATTCTATATATAAAAACAAGGAAGACATGATTCTTTCGCTTCTTGAAAGTGAATTTTCTGAATTCGGAAGGATTTTGGCCCTTGCGCTAAGGGATACCGAGACTTTTGACGAATGCATTTTTTCGATTGTCTGCACCACGACCATTTATTTTTTTAAGCGCAGCGAAATTCTTGAGGCCTGCAAGTGGATTGAATTCCAGCGCGTTGACGGTAATGATGGGGACAACAGGCTTCGCGAGATTTTTAATTCGCCTGAGCATGTTTCCTTTAAGAAGATTCTTTTTGCAAAGAAGGATTCTTTTGAGTTTCCGGCATGTCTTAGCGAGTCCCACAAGGAGCTTGCCCGCGACCTTATACTGAGCACTGCATTCGGTGAGCCTTTGATGTTTCTTGCCCACGGAATCAGGCACGGTTTTCCCCTTGAATTTTATTCGGAGATTGTCCGCGCAATTTACAAGATGCTTATGACCGGAGTTGTAAGTTATACGAAAGACGGAAATATATTCAGTTATGGTAAAAAGGAGGAATTCTGATGAATCCTGCATTTAATAAAAAAATAAAATCTTTTGCCTTTACGCTTGGCTTGCTTGCGTCTGCATTTCTTGCTCCTGCAGTGCTTGCGACAGAGCTTTATGCAGAGGAGAATGGACAAAAAACGGTGACACTTACGGTGGATTCTGCCGTTGATTATGCAAAGAAAAACAGCCGTACGCTAAAGAGTGCGGACATAGACCTGGACATAAAGAGAAGGGCTTCTGCAAATTCCTGGAACGTATTGTTCCCGGACGTTACGGTGAGCGGTACTATGAGCCGTGCCAACAGTGTGGAATCTTCTATTAAACAGGCAAACGCAATGGCTCCTATTATGAATGCAATGGGCGTTCCCTTTGAAGAGAAAAAGGAAACGGAGAGCATGCACTGGACTGCGGTGGGCAACGTAACAGCAAGCCTTAACCTTAGCCTGGCATACGTTAATTCCATAAGGGCTGCAAAGGCGGACTACGAGGCTGGTAAAATAAGCTGGGAAAAAAGCCAGAAGGAAACCCTTGCCAACGTAAAGAAGCTTTTTTACGGTCTTCTTCTTGCCCAGGAAAACCTTGACCTCCAGAAGCGCAGCCTTGAAAACGCAAGGCAGAGGAGTGCCCAGGCTTCTGCCAACTTCCGCAACGGACGTATACCGGAGCTTGCCCTTTTGCAGGCACAGGTAACTTACCAGAACAAGGTTCCTGAAGTTGAGCAGGCTGAATTGCAGTTTAAGCAGCAGAAGAATATGTTTGCTTTCCTGCTTGGCATGCCGGTTGGAACTGATATTGTCTTGGACGGAAGCATAGAGCCTGTCTACGTTGACCTTAACGCTGATGATCTTATGAAGAAATATCTTGAAGACAGCTTGGACTACAAGTCTTTGCAGGCAACCCTCAACACGCTGAACTTGCAGTTGGGTGCTGCAAACATGGCGGCATTTACACCGGCACTTGCACTAAGCTACAGCTACCAGCCGGTTCTTCCCGATGCGCTTGATGCCGACTGGGGAGACAAGGACGCTTGGGTGGACAACGGTTCTTTTAGCGTAACTCTTGCTTGGAAACTTTCGGACATGCTCCCTTGGTCAAAGAACAGGCAGCAGGCTAAGGACTTAAAGGCCAACATACAGAAGCTTGAGCTTAGCCTTCAGGACGTGCGCGAGAACCAGAGGATGAAGATTCAGGAGGCAGTGGACAACCTAAAGATGTGCCGTGAGCAGATTCAGTCCATGCAGAGGAACGTAACCCTTGCGCAGCGTTCCTACAACATGAGCGCAACCGCCTACATGAACGGTACCCGCGAGCTTTTGGATCTTCGCGATGCAGAAAACCAGCTGAACCAGGCAAAACTTGGACTTGCAAACCAGAAGTACAACTACATAAGTTCTCTTTTGGATTTGGAAACCCTGCTTGGCATTGAACTGAAAAAATAGGTATAAAAGGAGTTTTTTATGAATAGAACAATTTCACAGGCGGCGCGTGTATCTTTTGTACTCACATCCGCTTTGCTTTTTACAATCGCTTTTTCCGGCTGTTCCAAAAAGGCATCCGATGCAAAGAAAGAAGATGAGGAAACTGTATTTGCCGTAAATGCCCTTAAAGTGGGTAAGGGTAACCTTGACGAATACCTTGAATTTGGCGGTGACGTTTCATCCGCTTCGTCTGTAAGCGTAATGCCCGACATGGCAGGAAAGATTTCCCGCATACTGGTAAGCGTTGGTGATTCAGTTGCCAAGAACCAGGTCCTTGCTTATGTAGACGCAAGCACACCCGGTATGTACTACAGCCAGAGCCCGGTCCGCTCACCAATCAGCGGAATTGTAACTTCATTTACACCAAACGTCGGTTCCCAGGTTTCCCCTGCAATGGCTGTTGCAACCGTAAGCCAGACGGACAATCTGGAAATAAAGATAAGCGTTGCTGAGCGTTTTGTTAGCCGCATCAAGATGGACCAGAATGCCTTCATTTCTTTTAACGCATATCCCGGAGTTGAATTTACTGCAAAGGTTGTGGAGATAAGCCCGGTACTGGACACTTCAACCCGCACAATGAATGCAAAGCTCCGCCTTTCACCCAACGACGACAGAATCCATGTTGGTATGTACGGCCGCGTAAAGCTTATAACCGACAGCGTAAACAATGCAATCGTTGTTCCTCTTGGTGCAATCGTTCAGCGCGACGGCAAGCCTTACATCTTTGTGGTAAGTTCCCAGAAGACGGAAAGTGAGCCTGCCCGCGTAAAGCTTCGGAGCGTTTCAGAAGGAATTACGGTTGACAACAAGACTGAAATCACCAACGGAATTTCTGCCGGAGACCTGATTATTGTAAAGGGACAGTCACTCTTGAACGACGGATCTGCCGTAAACATTGTTTCTGTTTCGGAATAGTCTGAATATATGAATATAATATAGAAGGAATAAAATATGACTTTATCAGAAAAAGCGGTTCATAAGCCGGTAACAACTTTGCTGATTTTCTTCATTCTTATTGCGCTGGGAATTTTCTGTACGCTGAACCTGCCAATGGACATGTACCCAAACATGGATCTTCCCTACATGATTGTATATACCACCTACAACAATGCAGGTCCAGAAGAAGTTGAACAGAGCGTTACCCGTACGCTGGAATCTTCACTTTCGGGTCTTGGCGGATTAAAGAAGATGCAGTCCCAGTCATCCACTGGATTGAGCATTATCTTTCTTGAATTCAACTACGGAACAAACCTGGACACGTCTGCAAACGAGATTCGAGACAAGATAGATATTGTGCGTTCATACCTCCCTGATGACGCTTCAACACCTCTTACAATCCAGATGGACCCATCCATGATGCCTATCAAAGTTCTTGCGGTAAAGGGAAACCGTACTCCAGAGGAACTCCGCGACTATGCAGAAGACGTTATTCAGCCTCGCCTTGAGCAGCTGGACGGTATTGCAAGCGCAAACGTTACCGGTGGTAGGGAAGAGTCAATCAACGTAGACATTCCCCGCGACCGCCTTGAAGCATACAGCCTTAGCGTAAGCCAGGTTGCCCAGATGATTGGCGCCCAGAACATACAGAGCTCCGGCGGAAAGATTACAAGCGGAGACTTGAACTATACCATAAAGACAAACGGAAAGTACCAGAGCATAGAGGATTTGCGCAACACAGTAATTTCCTACAAGATGGCTGCTTCCGACGGAATGAATGCCCCTGAGCTTAAGACAATCCTTCTCCGTGACATTGCAGACATCTATGACGGTTACAAGGACGTTTCCACACTCGCTTATCTTGACGGTGAACCTTGTGTTCTTATCATGCTGCAGAAGCAGAGCGGCAAAAACTCTGTTCAGGCGGCACGAAGGGTAGACAAGGCAATTCCTACAATAAAAGCTGCCCTTCCAACGGACATAGAAATTGTAGAAGTATACGATACTACCGATGCAATTGAACAGACAATCGGCGAAGTTGTAAACTCTGTTATTGTCGGTGCAATTCTTGCAGTTTTGGTTCTTATTGTCTTCCTCCGCTCTCTTAGGAGTACAATCATCATAGCCCTTGCAATTCCGGTTTCCGTAATGATAACCTTGTTCGCCATGTACTTTATGGACATTACAATCAACATGGTTTCTACTGCGGGTCTTTTGCTGGGTATAGGTATGCTTGTAGATAACTCCATCGTTGTTCTAGAAAACATATTCTCCTACAGGCAAAAGGGAACCAAGTCCAGTGTTGCTTCTGTCCTTGGTGCAAAGGAAATGATTACTTCTATTACGGCAAGTACCCTTACTTCCGTCTGTATCTTCCTTCCTATGCTTATGTTCAAGAAGATGCTTGGAATCATGGGACAGATGTTCAACGACCTTGCTTGGACAATCATCTTCTCCCTCATGAGCTCTCTTATTGTTGCAATCGCACTTGTTCCGGCCCTTACGTCACGGTTCATGCAGATTTCAATTCATGAATACAATACCGACAAGCCTTTGGACCGCTTTAACCGCTTTGCAGACAAATTCTTTGACAACCTGGACGTAAGGTATTCACACGGAGTAAAGCGCGTACTTCGCCACAGGAAGCTTGTCATATTCAGCCTTATTGGTCTCTTTATCATTTCCTTTGGCGTAATCAAGGTTGTTGGTTTTATCTTTATGCCCGAACCCGCTTCAAACATGATTTCCATAGACTTTGCCCTGCCCAAGGGAACTCCTCTTGACGTTACGGAAAACACGATCCTTTCCATGCAGGCAATGGCAAGTCAGGAACTTAAGGGCGTAAAATATACGATGGTTTCCGTTGGCGGTACATCCTGGCTTTCATCAGGTTCAGAGTCAAATGCAGGACGAATCGTATTCTCCCTTTACCCTGTAGATGAAAGGCAGCCGGGTTGGGATAACGAAAAGTCTGCCAAGGAAAAGCTTAGGAAATACTTTACCATGTTCCCGGGAGCAGACTTGAGCTTCTCCAAGAATATGAACAGTGCAGGCTCCGGTGGAATGAGCATAGACATAAAGAGCGATGACCTTGAGCTTGTCCGTTCAACTGCAACGCAGATAGAAAAGCTTCTTAAGGAAAAGGCTCAGGATTATGTTACAGAAGTTTCTAGCGATGTAGAAGACGGTCTTCCACAGGCGGAAATTATTGTTGACCGCGACCGCATGTATGAACTTGGCCTTAACGTTTACGGTGTTGGAAGTGAAATTACAGCCGCAATCAACGGAACTACAGCAAGCCGCTACACCAAGAACGGAGACGACATAGACATTCTTGTGCGCATGAGTGAGCGTGACAAGACAAAGCTTGCAGACCTTGACCAGATTACAGTTGTTAACAGCCAGGGTCAGCAGATTCCTTTGAGCAGCTTTGCCCACTATGAGCAGAACGAAGCTCCGGTTACAATCTACCGCGAATCCCAGGCCCGTATTGCCCACGTTACGGCTAAGCCAGCAAGCGGAAAGTCTCTTGATGTTATCCAGAAGGAAATCAACAAGCTTATCAGTGACAACATTCCTCAGGATGAAAACGTTCTTATAGCATTCTCCGGTGACTATGCAGACATGATGGAAGCTGTCTTTAAGTTTGGTGCAATCATCATCATGGCGGCAGTTCTGGTATTCGTAGTAATGGCAAGCCAGTTTGAGTCTCTTATTGACCCCTTCATTGTTATTATGACGATTCCGCTTTCATTCATCGGTGTATTTACGATTTACCTTATTACCCACCAGCAGCTCAGCGTTATAACGATTATGGGTCTTCTGGTTCTTGTTGGTACAATCGTAAACAACGGTATTGTTCTTGTTGACTACACGAATCTTTTGCGAAAGAGGGGCTACAGCTTGGAGGACGCTTGTGTAGAAGCAGCCCGAAGCCGTTTGCGCCCAATCCTTATGTCAACTCTTACGACCGTTATCTCCCTTGCTCCTATGGCATTCTTCCCGGGTGAAGGTTCTGCGTCAATGCAGCCAATCTCTCTTACCGTATTCGGTGGTATGACCTTTGGTTCACTTATGACCCTCTTCCTTATGCCAACAGTTTACTACATTGTAAACAACCGCCGCATAAAGAAGGCTGCCAAGAAAGAAGCAAAGGCCCGTGCAAAGGCTTTGGCAGCACGCAATGCCGCATTTGCAAGGGGAGAAAAAGTGGACAGCTTAAAGAATCAGCAGGATCTTTTTGGTTCCGAGGATAAGGAGTAGCGCATTATGGAAAAGAAAGTCCGCATAGAAATAATTTATTCCCAGGCTCTGGACGAAGACTTCATCTCTGAATTCAGCAAGGCGGGGATCGTCCACAGGTACACAAAATTCAACAACGTTACCGGTGCCGGATTCAACAATCCCCATCTGGGCGACGATGTATGGCCTCAGCTTAACATGATGTACCTTATTTTCTGCAGCGAAGAAGAAGCAGAAAAAATAAAGGAAATCGTTTCCAAACTGCGTGAAAGTTATAAGACCGAAGGAATTGCGTGTTTTATAAGTTCAGCAGAAGAATTCTAAGGGGAGATTTTACAGGAGGAATTTATGGCTACGGAAAAAAAGCAGTTAAAAAATTTCCTAACCCCGCTAAGGGTTGTCTGGGGCTTGGTAGCTTTTGTTTTTGTGATTATGCTGTTTACAAGTTTTTTCATTGTGAATCCTGACGAGCAGTGCGTCATAACAAGGTTTGGCCGCTACTACGAAACTCTTGGCCCTGGCCTTCACTACAAGCTGCCCTTTGGCATAGACAAAAAATATGTTGTTCCGGGACCAAAGGCAATCCAGACCGAGCAGTTTGGTTTTGTTACGACTCACGGCGGCCCTGTGAACCAGTACAAGAACGGCATTACAAATGAATCCACCATGCTCACAGGCGACCTTAACATTGTAGACGTTGAATGGATTATCCAGTACCGCATTACAGACCCCAAGGCTTGGCTTTTTACAGTTCAGGAAAAGGAGCAGACCATCCGCGACATAAGCCGCTCCGTTGTGAACACGCTTGTTGGTGACCGCGCAATTCTTGAGGTAATGAGCAACGAGCGCACTAACATAGAAAATCTTGCCGTTGAGCAGATGAACCTCCAGTACAAAAAGCTTGGAATAGGAATCGATGTTTCCGCCGTAAAGCTTCAGAACATTGTTCCCCCTGCTGGCGTACAGGATGCATTTGAAGATGTTAACAAGGCCATTCAGGACATGAACCGCTACATCAATGAGGGCAAGGAACGCTACAATGCAGAAATCCCAAGGGCAAAGGGTGAAGCAGACCAGAAGGTTCAGGTTGCAGAAGGATATGCTGCTGAGCGCGTAAACAAGGCAAAGGGTGATGTTGCCCGCTTCAATTCTGTTTACGAGGAATACCGCAAGGCTCCCGCAGTTACCCGCGACCGTCTTTACCTAGAAACCATGGAAGAAATTTTTGCAGGCCAGGACAAGGAAAAGAAACCGGCTCTTATAGACAGCGAGTTGGAAAATATTTTGCCTGTCAAGAATCTTGGGAAAAACTAGGGGGTGAACAAATGAAGAAATCTTACATAGCCATAATTCTTGTTGTCGTGGCATTTTTTATATTTCTTGCAGAAGGTCCTTTTTATGTTGTTGACGAAGGAAGCCAGACCGTTACAACCCGCATGGGAAGAATCGTAAACACCCATACCCAGGCAGGTCTTTACATGAAGGCTCCCTTTATAGACAAGATTACAACTTATCCTTCCCGCATCCTTTCTTTGGAAGGTGACAGCGAGCGCATTCCAACAAAGGAAAACCAGTTCATCATCGTGGACACAACAAGCCGCTGGAGAATCAGCGATCCGGCTCTTTTCTACCAGTCATTCAAGACGCTTGAAGGTGCCTACATAAAGCTTAGCGACGTAATCGACTCTGCAACGCGCACGATTATTACCCGCAACCGCCTCAGCGAGATTGTCCGTTCAAGCAACATCATCAACGAAAAGACAGCTGCCCAGGATTCATCCCTTTCCGGAATTGCAGACGACGAGAGTGCAGAAATAGAAGCCCTGCTCAACGTTTCAAACCAGAACGAAAATGTTTCCAAAGGCCGCACAAGGCTCTGCGACGAAATGACGGAAGAAGCCCGCAAGATGATGGGTGAATTTGGCATTGAGCTCATCGACATTGTTCCCCGCCAGATTAAGTATTCAGACGAGCTTACGGAAAGCGTCTACAACCGCATGATAAAGGAACGCAATCAGGTTGCCCAAGCCTACCGCTCACTTGGCGAAGGCAAAAAAGCTGAATGGCTTGGTAAACTGGAAAACGAAAAGCGTACCATAGAAAGCGAAGCCTACAAGGTAAGCGAAGAGACAAAGGGTAAGGCCGACGCAGAAGCTGCCGCAATCTACGCAGAAAGCTACAGCCGCGACCCCAAGTTCTACGAGTTCTGGAAAAGCCTTGAATCCTACAAGACTACCATGGGAACATTCGATACAACATACAGCACCAAGCTTGACTACTTTAAGTATCTGTACAGTTCTAACGGAAACCGCTAGAATAGCAATATGGAAAACGTATTCGAAAAAGACGGTTTTGTTTATCTAAAGACAGGCCTGTCTCCTGATGAATTTTCAAAAGCCCGCGGTGGAACCCGCATAGCAGAAAATGGTTCTATTGCCATACAGACAAGTGCAGGCTGGGTTTTCTCCGCATGGCGCTTTGAAGAAACAGAAGAAGACAACGGTCTTATCTTTGTAAAGGGAAGGGCCTTTTCCGGTCAGACGCTAAAGGATTACTTTTGCAATGACAGCTCCAATTCTTTTTCGGCAGTTTTTCCTTCCGTGGAATTTGCCAAGGCAAAGTCAGCAAGAGCCGCCGCTTTGGTTTGCTCGGTAATGGAGGCATCCGTAAACCAGAATGTCTCTTTGCCAAATTCCGGTGCAGGCGGAATCTTTATTTCCGACGATTTTACAAAAGTCCTTTTTTTTCCAGAGCAAATTTTCATACAGGCAGCCCTAAGGTTTGAATCTTCTGGCAAAGAAGAAGAGTTCGGCCAGAACCGTGCCTTTTATGTACATCCAACCCTTGCAGGAACAAATGCCATCCGCTTTACTCAATCCGTAATTGCCTACAGGGCGCTTACCGGAGAATTCCCTTTTTTTGCAAAGAATCAGGAAGAGCTTTCTCTGGACATGGCAGACAAAAACTTTGTTCCCCTCCGCAATAAGATTTGGGCTGTGGACGAGCAGCTTGCATCTTTTGTAGACAACTCCCTGTCCCGCTCGCCAATCTTAAAGTCCAGGTCAAGGGTGGAAAAGATTGCTTCCCTAAGGCAGACGGCCCTTTCCGATCTTACAAGCGGAAGAACTGCATCCCCCCTGGAACTTACACCGCTTTTTCCTGTCTCATCTCTTTACCGGGAGCTTGGTCTTACCAAAGACGGCTCTATTCCCCAGGACGGAAGGCTTCTTTCCGTAATAAGAAAGTCATCCCTTTCCCCCGAAGATTTTGAGCTTGCCGTAAAAAAAGAAACAGAAAAAAATGCCCGCCAAGTAAAGGCAAAAAGGTTCTTTCGCAAATACAAAAAGCTTCTTGTTTCTCTTGCCATAGCCATTGTCCTTTCCCTTGCCGCAGCTTTTTCTTTACGCAAATCCTATATGTCAAGGCCAACAACAAGAGGGCTCTCCGCTTTTCAGACCGTGGAACTCTTTTACAGCGCATACAACATGCTGGACTTGAACAAGGCACGCTGCACAATCCTTGGCAAACAGCCTGATTACCTTGTGGACATAATAAGCCAGGCCTATGTTACAAACCAAACCCGCTCAGCTTACAGTCCTGCAAAAAAGACCGTCTCTCCTGCCGAGTGGATGAACTACAACAACAATGGCAACTACTACATGTTCGGTCTTACAGGATTTGCCGTAAATGAACAGAAGATGGAACTCTTTGCAAAGCCGCCCCTAAGAAAGGAAAATCCCACCCCTGTTTCAGAAGATCTTGGAAAGCGCATAAAGGAAGGTGACTTTACCGAATGCTACGCCACATATTTCTTTGTTTACCCGGAGGCAGACATGGGTGAACTTGGTGAAAGCGTAAATGAAAGGTTCCACATAGAAGAATACTGCGACAAAGTGCGCCTTGTCTTTAGGGATGAATGCTGGCGAATAGTTGAAATCTCACAGAATAAGGAAAGGGAATTCTTCCAGGATAGCAAGGCCTTCTACGATGACTACAAGAGGCTTTTTGACGCAAACTCAAAAGATGTTTTGCTTACCGCAAATGAGCTGCGTACAAAATACGGCTGGATTCCAGAAAACAGTGAAATCCTTTCCGCTGCCCAGAAGATGAGGGAAGAATTCCACGCTGACGAGCTGTCTTCCACCAAGTAAAACATTTTGACATATTTACATATTTTGTCATATTGACTATTGAGCAAAAAAAGGCTAAAATCATTGAAAGTTCTTGAATTGATAAGCGAGGTAGCAATGGCAAATTACAATTTGGAAAAACAGCATGCAAAAGGCAAACTTCATGCAATAGAGCGCATCAATGCCCTTTGCGATAAAGATTCTTTTTATGAAATTTACGAGGGTGCCCGCCATACCTGCACAAGCTTTGGAATGGACAAGAAAGACATTCCCTATGACGGCGTAATCACCGGCTTTGGAAAAATCAACGGCAAAAAAGTTGCTATCTACGCTCAGGATTTTACTGTTCAGGGCGGTTCACTTGGAAAGGTTCACGGTCAGAAAATCGCGGAACTCATCAGCAAGGCAATTGAATCCCGTTGCCCTGTAATCGGAATCAATGATTCTGGTGGAGCACGCATTCAGGAAGGCGTTGATGCCCTTTGCGGTTACGGTGACCTTTTCTATCAGAATGTTCGCGCAAGCGGTGCCGTTCCCCAGATTAGCATTATCGCAGGCCCCTGTGCCGGTGGAGCCGTATATTCACCTGGAATCACCGATTTTATCTTTGCAGTGGACAAGATAAGCCAGATGTTCATCACAGGTCCAAAAGTCGTAAAGAGCGTAATGTTCATGGACATTTCTGCAGAAGACTTGGGCGGTGCTTCAATACATTCCCAGAAGAGCGGTGTTGCCCATTTCCGCTGCCAGTCAGAAAACGACTGCTACGAAAAAGTCCGCAAGCTCTTGGATTACATTCCGCATTACTATGGCGAAGAAATTGTTTCCCAGAAGTTCAAGTTCGATGAGCGTAAGAAAGAAAAGCACATCGCAGAAATTCTTCCTGAACGCAGCACCCAGGGCTATGACATGAAGGAAGTAATAAACTGCGTTACGGACGATGACAGCTTCTTTGAGATCATGCCAGAGTTTGCCCAGAATGCAGTCGTTGGATTTGCAAAGGTAGAAGGAAAGTCTGTTGGTATTATAGGCAACAATCCTGCCGGTTTGGGTGGAATCCTTGACTGCGACTCTTCAGACAAGATTGCCCGTTTTGTGCGCTACTGCGACAGCTACAACATTCCCCTTCTTACATTCGTTGACGTTCCAGGTTTTATCCCAGGCCCCCAGGAAGAGCAGAAGGGAATCATCCGCCACGGTGCAAAAGTAATTTACGCTTATGCAGAAGCCACCGTGCCAAAGGTAACGATTATTACCCGCAAGGCTTATGGCGGCGCTTACATTGCAATGTGTTCAAAGCATCTTGGTGCGGACTTCGTTTATGCCTGGCCAAAAGCAGAGATTGCCGTTATGGGTGCAGAAGGCGCTCTTGGAATTTTGTATGCAAAAGAAATGCAGGATCCAAGCAAGGCTGAATTTGTTGCCCAGAAGTCTCAGGAGTACAAAGAGACAATCATGACTCCTGCCGTTGCAGCCCAGCGCGACTACATCAGTGCAATAATCAACCCCGAGGAAACCCGCAAGCGCATAGTCGCAAGCCTTGACTTCCTCTGTGGCAAGAACCAGTTGAATGCCCCTGCAAAGAAGCACGGAAACATTCCCCTGTAATTTTGTTTTTGTAATTTTTTTCTGGACTAGCTTTTATATGCTAACCCGCTTTCCAGAACAAGCAGCGCCATGGAGGGCGCGTCGTTTCTTTGCATAGACTTAAGGTTAGTTTTCGCAGAAAACTAACTGGATAAAAATTGCACGGATGCAATTTTTATCCGCAATCGGGGGTAGGAATTATTTTGAATAGTTCCTGCCCCTTTGCTTTTAGTAATTTCCGCCAAACTCCGGGCCAAAGACCCAGCCGCGTACAATTTCTTCCTTTCCTTCTATTGGTGCGTCAATGTAATACCACTTTGAAGTCTTTCCATTTATTGTCTGGCTTTCTGTACTGCATCCAACAAGATCAAAGAGTGTGTTTTCCTTTTGGCGCTTACCCCTTGCCCTGTCCAAGTTGCCTATTACCTTTGATTTTACGGATGGCTGTGTATAGACCTTGATTTTGCTGCTGGAATTTCCTGTAAGGCAAATAAATATCATCTCCTGAGAATTTTCCACCTTTTCGTATCCAAAAGGAAATGTTACTTTTTTTAGGCCTTTTAAGCTTACGTATCCCCATTCAGGAATTTGTGTAATTATAGAATCGTTGCTTTTGTATTTTGCAAATATGACGGAGCCTGGCTGAAGCTTTAAAAAATCCCTGTTGTATAAATAGTCTGCATCAAGGTTTTTTAAAACCACAAGCTTTTTTTCGGGAACTTCATACCATTCCCCACTTTTGGGTTCATTAAAGCATGTTGCTTCAACGTCCTCCACAGGAAGCGCAAGAATTTGTTTTTCGCTCAATTTTAGGGCTTCCGCAGAAATCCAGTTGTACTGGTGGTTCTTGTCTCCAGAGATGCGTACAAAATAATTTAGCTTTCCGTCATAGTTTATTTTTGCTGCAGTGCGGCTGTAGGCTATTACTTTGCTTGCCGTTTTGTAGCCCCACATTTCTCCACCAATGGCATTTATGTTGCAGTAGGCATAGATGTCTTCCTGGCCTGTTTGCTTGAATTCTGCAATTACAGGATTGGTGCCGTATGGAGAAAAGAAAGCTGATTTTTCAACGCCTTTGAACCATGAAATCTGAATTAGAGAACTAAGAACCAATGTGCCATTGATATCAATGTAAAAATTGTAGTCATCAGCAAATTCTGTTTTTAAATCTTCTACTTTGTAGTATTCGGTTTTCTTTGAATCAATATACTCTATTTTGCATACGAAATCAAAATTTCCAACATTCATTCTTGCTTCTGCATCAAAGCCGGTACGTCCATGGTTGCTGCGCACATCCCCCACGGAAACAGATTTTGAGTAGTCTAAAGACCTTAATTCATCTGCTTCAAGTTTTACAAACTTTGCATCTGCGGCCTCTTCCGTAAATGCTGAATTCAAAAAAATGCAGCCTGCCAATAGCGCCGTAAGAAGAATTTTTCTTTTTTTCATATCTATCACTCCTATTATAAATAACAGGATGTGTTGCTAAAAGTTACTTTAACAGCACATCCCGATTATAAACATTTATGCAATCAAAATACGGTTACTTTGCCAGCCGCCACATTTTAATTGTTCTTGGAAAAATCATAGCCACGAATTCCAAGTACTGTTTCTTTTGTAACATCCAAACTTTTTACGTTCGCTGAAAAAACATCATAATAATCATTATTTTCAAGTGCATTCACAAAATGCTTTCCCGAATCCTTGTTGTTGCTTTCCAAACAGAGAACCGTGTGTTGAGGATTATCTGTTGTGTATGTGAAGGAGCCTTTTAATCCTGTTGTTTCCCACATAGCATTTGCGGCCAGATCAAAATATGTAAAAGCATTTTCCTTGTTAACAGCTCCTTTTGCAATTGCATTGTTCATTGCAGCGATGCCTTGTGCCTTTGTCATGGCTTCTCCGGTCATTAAAGTGTATTGCTCTGAAATGGCATTTAAAACCGTTGTTGCTGCACATGCAGTTCGTCCAAACCTTTCATGTGCATTAGCACTTTGCTCAGAAGTCATTTTTTCTTGTCCAGGAATATGAACCCACGAACCAATGTCCCTCTGGTTGAATTTTGTTGCAACAGTCTCAAGTCCCCACAAGTCTACAAAGTTCACCGGGTCGCCTGCACAGTATGCATACCAGTTGTCACCGTCGCGGATAGGGTCGCTTGTTGTAAAGCGGGCAAATGCTGGTGCGTAGTTCCTAAATCCATATTCGTAAAGACCAAGGCTTGCATCGTACTGCTTTCCTGCATAAGCAAAGTCTGCTCCCAAAAGAACAGCCGTCCTTGCGTCCATATTCTTTTTTACACCATTTGTGCTGGTTGAAAAATATGGATTTCCGTCTGCGTCATAGTCAATGGAGTAAGATATGCTTCCGTCTGCTGCAACTGCACGTCTTATGCTGCCCCTGCCGTCAGAAGTCAATTCGTAGGATGCTGCGGTGGAGTAAGAATGGCTTGTGCCAACACTGTTGTCCTGGAAAACCTTTCTTCCGTTTGCATATGTAAAGTAGCGCGTAAGACTGCACCTTGTCTGTGAACTTGCCCTGGTGCGGCTTTTTGATGAATAGGATTCTATGTCTACAAAGCGAACCTGACGCTTTTCTCCGGCATTGCCTTCAGCAGGTGAATTGCTGTCTGAATATGCAAATGGTTCGTATTCACAAAGTTCATTCATTGTTAATCCGTCGTATACAGAGCGTACCGTGCAACCTGTGTTATCGCACGTTGACTGTCTGCGGCCAAAAGCGTCGTAGGTAAATGATTCTGTGAAGCTACTTTCTGTCCTGTAATCGACAACTCTACTCTCTCTTAATCTGTTTGAAGGAGTATAAAGCAAAGAGACTTTTTTGTAAAGTGTATTTTCAGAAATTAAATTTCCGTTGTCATCGTATTTGAACTCTGCACCGGAAGAATCTTTTCCAAAAATTCTTACAAGCCTGTTCTCTGCATCGTATTCATAGTTCAATGTTCCCAAGGCATTTGATTTTAAAACTCTGTTGCCGTTAAGGTCATATTGGTAAGTTTCTATCCATGACTTTTGTGGCGCAAAGTTAAAATCAATATTCATCTTTGCACAAAGCTCTCTTGCCTTTTCTGTGAATTCTTTTGGCAGGCCTACAGAATCATAAACTGGACGTGAAGAAGCTTTTTCTCCGTATTCTTCAAATTCATTGTATGCTTTTTCTTCAACCTCTTTTGAATATGGGCTAAGCTGTTTTTGCAGGCGGCCATGCTTGTCGTATTCAAAGAGAGTGAATGAAGATGCTGAATTTATTGTACAGGCAATTCGTCCTTCATCATCATATATGATTCCTTCAGCAAAGAGAATCTTTCCGCTTGAATCTTTTTGAACAGTAAGAATTTCCCTTCCGATTTTGTCCGTTTCTTTTGCCACGCTAATTCCGTTGGAGCTGGATGACTTGCTTTCCTTTCCTTCTTTGTCGTAGCAGAAATCCATTTTGTTCAGGTTGGAAACAAGCGATTTTAAGTTTCCGCTTGAATCATAGTCATAAAATGAATCGTGCCCATCCAAAGAAATTTTCTTAACGCGGCCAAAGTTGTCGTAGGAATACCTTGTGGTTTTGTCTGCGCTGCTTGCAGAAATAAGCATGTTGGCTTCGTCATAGTTGTAGGTCTGAACAGAAGTTTCTGTTTCTGCCTTTATTACAGAACCGAATGCATCGTAGTGCAGGGCAGCATAGCTTTTGTCGTCATATTTCGTAACTTGAATTCCGTCTTCTTCAGAATAAGTTTGTGTGCTTGTGTTTCCATTAAAGTCTCTTGTGGTAACGGATGAATCTTTTGCGTTGTAGCTAATCTTTCTTGTCTTTCCAACTGCATTTGTTTCACCAATGATTCTTCCAAACTGGTCAAACTTGTAGGTTCTTGAATTGCCAAGCGCATCTTTTGTGGTTAAAGTGCGGAGGTCTTTTGAATATGCTTTCTGCTGGATTAAATCGCCTGCTTCAAAGGTTTTTACAATCAGTCCAGATCCGTCATATACAAATTCCTTTTGCGGCATTCCCCTTTCTTTTTTTGAAGTGCATCTGTCAAAGGAATCGTAGCTGCATTCAAGAAGGTTTCCGAGTGCGTCTGTCTCTTTTAGAAAGTTTCCCTTTGCGTCATAGAAGAAGTTTATTTCATTTGTTCCGTCTTTGATTTGTGAGACTTTTCCAAAGGCATTGTAAAGATAGTATTTTGTTGAACCTTCTCTTTCTTCTGCAATACAATTTCCGTCTTCGTCATA
>JAGCWT010000020.1 GCA_017961705.1 Treponema sp. | reverse complement strand
ATTATGACTATTTTAAAACTTTTGCTGCTAATCGCCTTTATAGACCTGATTTTTATCCTGCGCAACAAATTTGTAAACGGCTTTTCCATGCGCACAATGATCTTTATCTTGGGCGGAATAGACATAGCCTTGGCCGTAGCCTACTTTGTTTACAGGATATTGCAATAGGTTGTGATATAATTATGCCTATGGATTACATGGATGAAGCTATAAAAGAAGCATACGAAGGAATCAAAAGTGGACACGGCGGACCTTTTGGCTGTGTAATAGTAAAAGACGGCAAAATTGTTGGGCGGGGGCACAATTGTGTTCTGTTAAAAAGCGACCCAACCTGCCACGGAGAGATGGAAGCTATCCGAGATGCCTGCAAAAATCTTGGGAGCCACAATCTTTCCGGCTGCGAGCTCTACACAACGGCTGAACCCTGCCCCATGTGCCTGGGAGGAATCCTCTGGGCAAACATCCGCAAGGTCTTTTACGGCTGCAAGGTTTCTGACACGGACAAAATCAACTTCCGCGACGATGAATTCTACAAGTGCTTTGAGGGCAAAAGCAACCTTTACTCTGCCCAGGAATGCAAGCGCGATGAATGCCTGAAGCTCTTTGAAGACTATGTAAAAACCGGTGCCAAAAGATACTGACTCTTAGAGGGCGCCTGCAAACAAAACCTACCCCCGATTGGAAGGGTGCGGAACGCATTGCCGTGGTGGGTGAGCTTGTCGAACCCCTAGGCAATGGAGGCGAAAGCCGGAACCCTGGAAAGCGGGTGAAACCAAGAATTTGCCGGACCAGGGGGGAGGCACAGTTTTACCAGGCGCTTGGTCCAGAATAAAAAGAAGAAAAATCTTTCTCTTGTATTTTTGGGCAAAATACAGTAACATTTTAGGAAGAAAATTGGACAGCTTAAAAAAATCTGGAATCCAGGAGTTTTTATGGATATTGAAGAGCTTAAAAAGGAAATAAAGAACGTTATTATTTCTTCCCTTGAACTAGAAGACGTTACCGCTGACGACATAAAGGATGACGAGGCTTTGTTTGGGGAAGGTCTTGGCCTTGATTCGATTGATGCGCTTGAACTTGGCGTTGCGCTTAAGAAGCACTTTGGCGTAAAGTTTTCTTCCGAGAACGAGGAGAACAAGAAGCGCTTTGCTTCCATAAATACTCTTGCAGAATATATTGCCCAGGAAAAGGACGGACAGTAATGACAAAGGATGAACTCTACCAGAAGATAAAGTCTATTATGGTGAATGAATTTGAGGTTGAAGAGGAAAAGGTTCTTCCGGATGCCAAGCTTGTGGACGACATGGACTTGGATTCGATTGATTTTATTGACCTTGTTGTTAAGACCAAGGATTTTATTCCCGTAAAGATTGACCCGGAGATTTTTAGGACGGTTCGCACTATGCAGGACGTCGTGGACACTTTGTATCCCTACACCCAGCAATAAATGGTTAAGGTAATCGCGGCTGTTCTTACGGCTCTTTATCCTTTGCTTGTCTTTACCCTTCTGGTGGTGCTTAAGCTTCCGGTGAGGGTTTTGTCGCTTTGCGTTGTTGCACTTTCTTTTGCGGCTTTTCTTAGCGCAGGGATAAAGGGT
>JAGCWT010000245.1 GCA_017961705.1 Treponema sp. | reverse complement strand
GCGCCGTGCACGAACTGGAATACGAAATCGGCTTCCAGATTTTTTCCAGAAGTACGCGCGGTGTTACCGTAACGGAGCAGGGAAGGCACTTTATTCAGGATGCCGGTAACCTTTACAAAAACTATGAGTCGCTTTTAAAAAAGTATACAGAAAAGGAAAAGAAAACCTTCGGAGTTTCTACCTTGTACTATTCCTTTGCCCGCACAGCATTCGTGGATTTGGTAAAGCGCTTTTCCCCGGAAGGCTACGATTTTTCTTTTCGCGAAATGAAAGGCAGCGAAATAATAGCTGATGTTGCGGAAGGACGCAGCGAACTTGGAATTATCTATCTTAGCGACGGCAACCGTAAGGAAACACAAAAGGAACTTGCATCAAAAAAGCTTGTCTTCCACCACCTTACGGAATGCAATGCATTTGTCTACATTTACAAGGAACACCCCCTTGCAGAAAAATCATCCATATCGCTGGATGAACTTTCCGACTTTCAATTTGTAACTTACGACCGCAGCGAACTTAATGCATTTTTTTCAAAGGAAGTGCTTGAACGCCGCGAGCTTACACAGGCAATAACAGTTGCAGACCGCTCAACCGTACTTAGCCTTTTAAAGTCTTTGAACGGCTACACATTTCTTTCTGGAATCATTGGCGAAGAAAGCGACGGTGACTACATACCCATCCCGCTCAAAAACATTGACGAAGATTTTACGCGCACATTCGAACTTGGCTACATAACAATGAAAGACGTCCACATGAACAACATTGCCCTAACATACATAGACAACATCCGCCGCATACTTCACATTGCCGGATTCACCTGTTAATTTTTTTTGAGGCCACTTATGATCAACACCGCATACCTTTTTGAAGATCCAGAAGAACTTAACCCCTCTGCCTTGCCCGACTATTCAACACTTGACTTTATTTCAAACGGTTCTCACATTTACGGTGAGATTATGTGGCCTTCAAGTGAATTTTCTGAACCCCGACCCTGCGTAATAATGCTGCACGGTTTTCCGGGAACAGCCCGCAATGATGACATTTCGCACGCACTTTGCCGGATTGGTTGCGTTGTCCTTGTTCCCCATCACAGGGGAGCCTGGGGTAGCCAGGGCAAGTATCTTATTTCAAACTGCATAGAAGACGCATACAATCTTGCACAGTATGCACATTCCGAACGCTTTACGGAAAAATACAACGTAAATCCCAAGCAGATTTTTTTGCTGGGTCACAGCATGGGGGCAAACTCGTCTTTAAATGCCGGAAAAAATCTTGACTGGCTTGCAGGAATAATTATGCTCACTCCTTACGACCCCACGCGCTACCTTAACTGCGACAAGGAAGTTTACCTGCGCTCTCTCTTGGAGGAAGGCCGCATACTTCATTCAGACGGAATTGACGTTATCTATGACGATGTGCTTTGCCGCCGGGAAGATATAAGCCATCCAAATGCATTCGAAAAGGTAAAAGACAAAAACATAATCGTCTTTGCAGGAAAATATGATTCCGTTTCTCCCATTGACGAAATGATTATGCCCCTATGGGAAAAGCTTGCTGCCCACAAAACAAGCGCCGTCCAAAAACTTGTTGTATACCCAACAGAGCACGGTCTTATTGGCCGCCGCATTTCTATGATCCGCGAAATTGCAAACTTCATAAAGCAAATAACAGGTTAACCTATTCCCAACCATTGCCAATATAAATCCATCTCCTGTCACTGAACTTGATTAACTTTCCATCACGTCTGCATCCTTATTATCAGAAAAAGCTATAGGACATATACAAAACTTATATTTTACATTCTTCATGGAAAAATATATAACATAGTAAATTACTAGGAAATTACTGAAAATAATTCTGACTAAAGGACGTTGCCATGAGTGTGTTATTAAAAGACAAGGTTGAAATTCGGGAAAACAGGCTTCATACGATTCTAACTTTTAATGGGGATGCAAAGTCTTTGGATGAAGCTTCCAGAGACAACAAACTTAAAATCGGGCGGTTTAAATTCAGCCAGTGTGGAAACTGCCAGGAAGGCTGTGCATTTATGCAGGTTTATTCCATTCACGATGCGGCAGTTGTAAGCCATTCTCCAATCGGATGCTACGCAAATGTTTCTGAGCGTTGGAACGGAATGGCCAACGTTGCAAAGATAAGGGGAAAGGATTCCTTCTCCCATCATGCCATCTGCACGAACATTCAGGAGTCGGACACAATTTATGGAGGCGCAAAGAAGCTGCGTCACGCAATCGAAGAAGCATACAAGCGTTATTCCCCCAAGGTAATCTACGTTACCACCTCATGTGCATCCGGTATTGTTGGAGATGACGTTCATTCTGTTGCAAAGGAAATGAGCGCAGAACTCGGCATTCCTGTATTCGCAGTTGAATGTGAAGGCTTTAAGTCCAGAATATGGTCCACCGGTTTTGACGCAGCTTTTAACGGCATCTTGAACACAGCCCTCAAAGCTCCGGAAAAAAAGCAGGAAGACCTTGTAAACGTTTTTAACTTTTCCGGAGTTGACACTTTTACTCCTTTGCTAAAAACAATAAACTTGCGCCCGAATTATCTTGTAGAAACAAGAAGCTTTGATGAAATATCCCGTATGGCAGAGGCAGCCTGCACATCAACAATTTGCGAAACACTCGGTACTTTTGTTGCCGACCGCCTTGAAAAAATCTACGGTGTTCCACAGGTACGGGCTCCTGCACCTTACGGCCTCCAGTGGACGGACAGGTGGCTGCGCGAAGTTGCAAAGCTTACTGGCCGGGAGAACATCGTAGAAGAAGCTATAAAGAAAGAGCACGAGCGTATTGCCCCTGAGCTGAATGAGCTTCGGGAATTCTTCAAGGGTAAAAAAGTTTATATTTTCTCCGGTGCCTCATATGCGCACAATATGGCAAGCGTTTGCTATGACCTGGGGCTTGAGGTTATTGGAATTACGACTTACCACCATGACCAGCAGTATGACACCAAGGAAATCAATACCGTAAAGTATCTTGTTGAAACTCTGGGCAACGTCCCCAACTATACAATCTGCAACAAACAGCCCTACCAGGTAATAAAATTCCTTTCAAATCTTTCTCCAGACTTTTTGATTGTCCGTCACCAGGCATTGACGGTTCTTGGCTACAAGCTCGGCATTCCTTCAATCATGGAAGGCGACTCAAACAAGTGCGTAGGTTATGACGGAACAATTGACTTGGGAAGGAGAATCCAGAAAATCCTAAAAACAAGAAAGCTCTATGAGAACATTGCCCGCAACGTAGAATTTCCCTATACGGAGTGGTGGCTTAAGAAAGATACAGACCCATTTGCCTTTGTAGGAGGACTTTGATTTATGAACTGTGAAATTTCAGAACCAAGATTTACTTGTGCGCTTGGTGCACAGAATACCGTGCTTGCCATTCCAAGGGCAATTCCAATTGTACACGCAGGACCCGGCTGCTCTTCCATAGTCTCCGCTTTTGCACAGTCAGGATATCAGGGTGAAGCCTATGCCGGCGGAAACCAGGTGCCTTCTACAAATACGGATGAATCAAACGTAGTGTTTGGAGGCGAGCGTGATTTGCGGAGCGAAATAGAAAGTGCAATGCAGGTCATGAAGGGAGATTTGTTTGTGGTTCTTTCCGGCTGTACAGCAGGCATCATTGGTGACAATGTTGAAGAGATAGCAAAGGACTATGCGGTCGAAGGTCTTCCTATAGTGGGAACAGACACCCCTGGCTTTAAGGGCAATGCCTACCACGGTCACGAGGCTGTAATAAAGGCAATAATCAACCAGTATGTAGGGAACGTAAAGCCCAATGTTCAGAAGGGACTTGTGAATGTCTTTGCCGATGTACCTGCACAAAATCCATTCTGGCGGGGTGACTTTGAACAGTTAAAAATTCTTGTTGAAAAGCTGGGGCTCAAGGTCAACATTCTTTTTGGCCCTTCAAGCCGTGGTGTTGAAGAATGGAAAGACATACCCAACGCAGAGTTCAACATACTTGTTTCTCCATGGGTAGGACTTGAAGTTGTTGAGCTTCTAAAAAAGAAATACGGTACGCCATATCTTCATTATCCTATACTCCCCATCGGTGCCCTGCAAAGCAACGATTTCCTCCGCACAGTTGCAGCCTTTGCAGGAATAGACAAAGAGGTAGCAGAAGAGGTGATCCAAAAAGAAAAAAAGCGTTACTACGAATATTTTGTGGATACCGCCGATTTCTTTTCTTCTCTGCAGAACAACCTGCCATACGAACTCTATGTTTCCGGTGACAGTCTTACGACTTTTGGTGTTACGAAATATCTTGAAAACGAAGTGGGCTACATTCCGTCTGGAATTTTTGTAACCGACAATCCTAACCAGAAAAATGAGGAAAAACTGCGCGAACTTTTTGCAAAGGAATTCCCCAATTATGCAGACAAAATTTTCTTTGAGATTGATTCGGAAAAAATCCGTGACAGGACTGAACCTGAACTTAAAAAGACAAACCGCGCCCTTGTACTTGGAAGCGACTGGGAAAAAGTATACACGAAGCAAAGTGGAAATCTTTTCCAGTACATAAGCGCACCGATTCATCAGCAGCTCATTGTAGAAAAAAGCTACGTGGGATATCAGGGTGGGCTCCGCCTGCTTGAAGATATATACAATACTCTCTTTGAGGGTAAAACAATCACAAACCAGACCTATCAAGCAAAACTTGCATAGGGGAATGGAGGTATCAAAATGAAAAAATCATTTACAAAATTGGTTTCCTTAGGATTTCTTTTAGCGTCCTTGATGTCTGGTATGTCAGGCTGTAAAAAGGATGGCAATAAGGCTGCGGCAAAGTATTCACTCACTTTTGCAAAGGGAGCATCGGGCCATGCGCTGAACCCGCTCTTTGAGCTTGGCAAACGTTATTATTCTGATTACGAGATTAACGTCAACGTTGTTCCCCTGGAGAGAGAACAGATATTCGAAGCGGAAAGCATAGGAAAGGTTGACGGTGCCTACAATGACCTTGCATTCCCCCTTAAATACGGCGGAGATGGCGGAAACATAGTCATTTACGGTGGAGCAATGAACGGTGGAATGGTTCTGCTTGCAAACGCAAAGACCGCCCAGTCAAATCCAGACATAAAGAATCCAGAAAACTGGAAGGGTCTTTCCATAACCGTACAGCCCTTCTCCATAGGCGAAGTCATTCTTAAGGGCGTGCTCAAAAGCAAGTATAATATGGATCCGGAAAAGGATGTTGATTTTAAAATCATCCAGGGTCAGGCAGAAGAGCTTGCCGCTGTGCAAAAAGGAAACATCGACATAGTGATAATCGGTCCAGACTTTGTGGAGACTGGACTTAACATGGGGCTTGTCTACCTCTTCCCGCTTGTTGCCCTTGAAAAGGATTATGTGTGCTGCCGCCAGACTTCGAATGCGGATAAATTCAATTCGGAGAAAGAGGCATACGTAAGACTTCTTAAGGCCCACATAAGGGCATTCAAGGCTTACAAGACGGAAGACCAGAAAGCTTTGGTAAAGGAAATGGCCAAAAGCTCCGGCATAGACGAGGACTGGATTTACGATTACCTGTACGACACAAACAAGACGCAGGGACGCTCGCACAATCCCGATCCAAACTACAACGGAAGTTCTGCCGTTTACGAAACCTTTGACCAGAGCCGTCCTCTTGAGGAATTCTTCAAGATAGACGTTTACGCAAAGGCGCTAAAAGAAATACAGCAGGAGTTTCCAGAAGACCAGTTCTACAAAGACATGTGGACTTTCTTTGTTGAACATAACAACAAGTATCCGGGCTTCGATTCAATAATATAGTCCAGACAAATCGGAGAGGGTAAAGCTTGCAAGGGATTTTTGCTGGCGGGGGGTGCTGATGGGAAAAACAATTATTCAAATTAAAAATCTTAGCATGAAATATGAAAATGACGAAACTTCATACACTGCGCTCAGGAACATAAACCTGGACATAAATGAAGGCGAATTCATCTGTATAGTCGGATCCAGTGGATGCGGAAAATCAACCCTGCTTGGAGTCCTTGAAGGGCTTAACAAGGCGTCCGAAGGTGAAGTCCACATAAACGGAAAGCTTGTTAGCGGCCCCGGTGTGGAAAGGGCTGTGGTTTTTCAGAACTATTCACTTTTTCCATGGATGACTGCAAAACAGAACATTGCCTTTGCAGTTTACGAGAAGGGCAAAAAGTCTAAAAAAATAAGCAAGAGGGAAGCTTCAAAAATTGCGGAAGCATATCTGGAAAAAGTGGAGCTTAAGGGTGTGGGAAACAAACTGCCGGGCTCCCTCTCCGGAGGAATGCAGCAGCGCGTTGCAATAGCAAGGGCCTTGGCATGCGACCCTCAGATTCTTCTGATGGACGAACCCTTTGGTGCCCTTGATGCAAAAATCCGCGAGAACCTACAGGAACTTCTCCTAAAGCTTTGGCGGCTTGATGACAAGAAAAAAACAATAATCTTCGTCACCCACGATTTAAGCGAAGCAATTTTCCTTGCGGACAGAATCGTCTTTATGATTCCAAAAGAAATTCATGAAGTGATAGACGTAAAGATTCCCCGCCCACGTTCGCGAAAGGAATTCTACATGTGCAAGGAATACAGCGAAATCAGCGAGAAGCTAAAAGATTTGTTCTATGACGGCGAGAACAACATAATTTTACCGGGAGGTGCAGGTATATGATTGGCAAGACAAAAAACTACCTTGGATATTTTTTCAACATAGCAAACATTTTCTTTTTGGCAACCATGGCCTGCTTTTTCCTTCCAAGCAAATATGAAGTTTCCATGCGTACCGGGTTAAAGTCTCCCCTGGTCTTTATCATAGTCCTTTGCGTCTCAGAAGCGGCATTTTTGATTCAGGTTTTTGACGAAAAGAAAAGCCGGGCGGCAAAAGACATAACAGCTTTTGTTTTTGTCTGTGCCTTTGTATGGGAACTGTTCGTTTCAAGGCTGAATTTTCTGCCCTACGTATTTGTTCCAGCACCGGAGAATGTCTTTTATGTGTTTGTTAAGGACTGGAAGCAAATATTGGACGGATTTTTTAACTCAATGTTTCTTCTTTCTGTTGGAATGACGCTTTCGATTGTAAGTGCGGTGATTCTTGGTACGCTTGTCGGCTGGAATCAGCGAGCCACCAAAGCCGTATATCCCATTGCAAAGGCAATATCCACTGTTCCGCCTTTAATTTACACCCCATACGTGGTTCTTATAATGCCCACTTTTAGGCTGGCTTCCATTTTTGTAATTTTCCTTACAAACTTCTGGGGAACATTCATGGGGTCAATCAACAACACTGCCTTTGTAGAAAAAAAGATTGTGAATGCGGCCAAGGTACTCAATCTGTCCACCCCGTCAATATTGTTTAAAGTCATAATACCCTTCAACCTGCCGCGAATCATAAACGGCCTTCCTATCCAGCTTGCATCGGCACTTATGACGCTTACGGCCGCAGAAATGCTTGGGGCAGAGTCGGGAATGGGCTTCTACGTAAAAATATCCCTTGCCTTTGCAAATTACACAAAAGCGATTGCAGGAATATTCTTTATAGGATTTGTTGTTACGGGACTGAATGCCCTTATTAACATTGCCAAAAAACGGCTCATAAAGTGGAGTTATTGATAAAAAAACGGAGGGGATAGCTTTAACCTATATACTCCATATAAAAAATATATTATACAACGCGTCATTTTTTGGATATAACATACTAAGTTACTAGGTAATTAACAGCTAACGCTCCTATCATTTAAAAAAATCCTGTCGGAGGGAGTTTTTCCATTTTAGGGGCAGACGAATCTTTGAGAGGTGTGTTATGGGAAGAAAATGCTTTTCCTTAATAAAACGACTTTTTCCCGCATTGGGAATTCTTCTTGTACTTTTAGTTCAGGTTGCCATACCGGACAGTAGCCTTCATCCAGAATCAAAACACCATTATTACGAAGGCTTGCTTTTTATTCTTCTTGGCATCTCCCTGTTCCTTTTTTTACTCTCGTTTGTTTCAAAAAAAATCCGCGAAGACCTTAAGGAGAAGGGACCCTTTCTTTTGGGAGCTTCAGGCCTTGTTATTTTGATTAACCTTGCCACAGCAAAGTTTGCCTTGCTGCCGGTAATTTTTTTTCCAAGCTACAACAACGTTCTTGCAGTCTTTGTGGAACAGACGGCACTTCTTGCAAAATGCGTCTGGTACTCCTTTAGGCTTTTGCTGCTGGGCGTCTTTTGGGGAGTCCTGGTTGGTTTTATCACAGGCGTTTGCCTTGGCTTTTCCAAAAAAGTCTACTACTGGATAAACCCCTACATCAAGCTGATTGGCCCAATTCCTGCAACTGCATGGATTCCGCTCGTGCTTACGACTTTTCCAACGCCATTTGGGGCAAGCGTTTTTATCATAGCGCTTTCCGTATGGTTCCCGGTTCAGCTTATGACAAGCTCTGGTATCCAGAACACAAGCAAGGTCTATTTTGAAGTGGGAAAAACCTTGGGGGCAGGCACTTTCTTCCAGGTCTTTAAGATTGCAGTTCCGGCAGCACTTCCAAACATTTTCCAGGGTGTGTTCAACGGAATTTGTGCAGCCTTCATTGCCCTTATGACCGCGGAAATGTTCGGTGCAAAATATGGAATAGGCTGGTACATAAGCTACCAGAAGGCAATGATGATGTACGCTGGCGTTTATGCCGGCCTTGTGCTGATTGCGGTTTTCTGTACGCTGATTATTACGTCGCTGTTCAAGATTAGAAAGAAGCTTTTGGGCTGGCAAAAGGGGCTTATCAAGTGGTAGCTTTGCAAGGAGGGGAAAGTCTCCCCCTGCGGCCGCACTTCGTTGCGTCCTACCCTCTCTGCGGGCTCAATCGCCGCCCGCAACGCCCGCTAAAAAAGGAGTAAGATATGTCTGGAGAAATAAAACTGTCAAATATAACAAAGGTATTCAATCAGGGAGAAGAGGAAGAAGTTACCGCCCTTAACGGAGTAGACTTTACCATTCCGGCTGGAAGCTTTGTCTCACTTATAGGCCCATCTGGCTGCGGAAAGACAACCTTGTTGCGCTGCATAGCAGGACTTGAAAATCCTACAAGCGGAGAAGTTCTTGTGGACGGAACAAAAATCACAAAGCCTGGAAGTGACCGTGGCTTTGCATTCCAGCAGGCAAATCTTTTTCCCTGGCTTACAATCCGCGACAACATTGCCTTTGGTCTCCGCGCCCGCCACATCTACAAAGAGCGCAAAGAAGACGTTGACAAATTTTTGCGGATGGTCGGCCTTGAAGGTTTTGAAAAATCTTTTCCACACCAGCTTTCTGGCGGTATGAACCAGAGGGCTAGCCTTGCCCGCGCCTTGGTGGGACATCCAAAAATCCTTCTATTGGACGAGCCGCTTGGTGCCCTTGATGCCTTTACCCGAATGACCATGCAGGACGAAATTATCCGTCTGTGGAAAGAGCACAACACAACAATGGTTATGGTTACCCACGATGTGGACGAAGCGGTTTACCTTAGCGACTATGTGGTTGTAATGTCACCGCGTCCTGCAAAAGTGGAAAAAATCATAAAGCTCGATTTGAGCCACCCTCGTGCACGTGGACAGGACGTCTTCCTAAAATACAGGACACAGATTCTTGAAATCCTCAATTACGCAGGAAAGGTTCAGGAAGTTGAGTATGCTATTTAATTAGCACCCAATTTCCTCATGCCTTGTACGCATTGCAAGTATGCAGTCCTGAATTACATCGTTGAGTTCTACGCCCATAAGTTCAGCTCCAGCCTTAATAACTTCGCGGTTACAGCCAGCTGCAAAATTTAGGGCCTTGAATTTCTTTGTAACGGATTTTACTTCCATGTCTGTTACGGATTTGCTAGGGCGGGCCATTGCACATGCAAAAATTAAACCTGTAAGTTCATCAACTGTGTAGAGAACTTTTTCCATAATGTG
>JAGCWT010000244.1 GCA_017961705.1 Treponema sp. | reverse complement strand
TGCTAAACCGCCAGCCCCTTTCGCAGAACAAGCAGCGCAAACAAAATGAATCCCCAGCCCCACAGCCAATGCCAAAAGCACAACCGCAACAGAGGGAATCTTATAGAAGAATACAGCGCAAAACGAACAGGCGTAAATAAGAAGCCCCCACCAGTTCTTTACAGCTTTTTTTGCAAAGTTAAAGCCCGCATAAGAAAGAAGTGCCGTTACCGCAACGTTCACCCCCGCAAGCGCTTTCTGAACCCAGACAATCTTTTCAAAACTGGAAATAAAAAGCGCAATTACAGTTATTATGATTATAGAAGGAGAAACAACCCCTGCCGTAGCTGCAACACCCCCTGCAACACCGGCCTTTCTTGCCCCAACAAATGTAGAAACATTCACCGCTATAACCCCAGGCGTAACCTGAGAAACCGCATAGTAGTCAAGAAGGTCATCCCCAGTAACCCATTTTTTCTTTTGGGCAAGTTCACGGTCAAGCACAGGAAGCATGGCATACCCGCCGCCAAAAGTTACGGCACCAATCTTAAAAAATGTAATGTACAAGTCCAGCAAAATTTTTAGCATACCGTATGATAGCGCATAGGAAATTTATTTTCAATTCTTGTATTCGGGAGCACAGGCCTGGTATTACTGTGTCCGGAACTACATGCCGTCAGACTCCATGCAATTTCTACCCGCTTTCCAGGGTTCCGGCTCTCGCCTCCATTGCCTAAAGGCAACCGCTTCGCGGCCCTTCCAATCGGGGCTAGGCTTCATTTGCAAAAGTTTCTTAAAAAAAATTAAAAAAATTCAGCAAATTTGGCGTTTAGGTGTTGACAAGAACATAAGAAATCTGTATAAAATATTTCTTTTTTTTTCTAAAAAATATTACTTGACTAAAAAACACATTTTTGTATAATGAAAAATTATGAGTATTCAGTCTGAATCGGCTCTGTCGCAGGCATACGAACTTATAGAAAACGGAAATCCTGCTCAGGCAAAAGTTTTACTAGAAGACGCTTTAACTGCCGACTTGGACAACGACAACCTTGTTTTTGCAATTCACTGCTGCTCATTCTGGGCAGAAACGTTTGCATCACTGGTCAGCTACCCACCCTACGAAGGCGGAGAACTACTTGTAAACCAGTGGAAAAAATTCACGGGGCTTGTAAGCAGAGAAGAACAGACCCTGGAAAAAAGATCAATGGAAAAAGCCGCTCTTAAGAACACAGTATATGCTTTTAAGAGGGGAATCTACAGCTGTGCGCTCTCAAAGTTCAGCGCCATAGCAGGAGAAAAGGATCCGGTTTTTAACTCGGACGTACTTAGAAAGGCGGGACTTTGCCACAAGAGGCTTGGCTCCTACGAACTTGCGCTAAGCTACCTTGCAAAGGCAAACTCAATTTATCCGGCGCAGCCTGCCGTACTTGCGGAACTTGCAGACTGCTACGATCTTTGCGGAGAGACAAAGTATGCAAAGCTAATGTTCCGCGAGGCTTTTTTTTTGGACGCACAAAAAATAGAGCTTTCAAACCTGGACTCACCGCTCATCAACTCCCTTGTGGAAAAGGTCGGAGAGGAAGGATATTCCGGTGCGGAACTTCTGGAGTGGATTCCCGTTTACGGAACCCTTCTTGACGTATTCAACATAAAGCGTCCCCTCAGGGCACAGGAAGTCGGCAGGCTAAAGCAGGACATCTATGCCAGGGAGAACGAACTAAAGAACCCCGCCAACAACGAGGCTCTCATAAAGCCAAGGCTCATCAGCATGTATCTAAGGCTGATTGACTATTACATGATTGAAAAGGAAAGCGTAAAAAGAATCAAGGAAATTACGCTCAAGATAAAACTTCTTGATTCAAAGTTATATAAGAAATTTGTTGAGTAGACATTTGCTGACTGCGGTGCTGAATTCAACTTAATTTATATTTTTAGGAGAAACTTATGTCTGAAGAGCTTGAAAATTCCGTAAGGGAAACACTAAAGAGCACAACTTGGACCCGCGCTGGTATCCGTGACTTTACAAAGAGCAACCTCGTTGAACTGTCAGAGATGCTTGAAAAGGTTTTTGAGGAAAACTGCAACAAACAAATCAAGGATATTTGCGACGAGCAGCTTTCAAAGACAAACGACAGCATCGTTGCGCTCTACCTTTCGGGTATGATAGCCCTGCGCGACCGCTCTCTGGACAACTCAAACCTCATCACACTTGTGGACATACTCGAAAAGAACCACAAGGAAGCTCTTATAGAATACCTCTGCGACTCAATCCTAAAGGAAGACCCGCAGAACAAATTCGCACTCCGCAAGCTTGCAGAATTCTACAAGGAAGCAAACAACGACAAGGTATGGGAACTTTACGAGCAGATTGTAAAGATTGACCTTGAAGAAGCAGAAATTGCAAAAATCCTTGCAGAACGCTACGAAGGCCAGAACAACCAGGAGCTTGCAATAAGCTACTACAAGAAGGCCCTCCTCCGCTTTGTTGGCAACCACAACATCAGCAGCGTAAAGGAAATCTGGACAAAACTCGTTTCCCTAATTCCAGAAGAAATCGACTTCTTCCTCCTTATCCAGCGCAAAATCGCAAAGTCAATAAGCGAAACAAAGTCAGCAACCCTCATGCAGGAACTCTACCAGTACTACAAGGACACCGCAAAGTGGAACACCGCAATCGACATCCTTAAGCTCATGCTTACAATAGACAACAAGGACTCATGGGCACGCAAGGAAATAATCGAATGCTTCCGCAGCAAGTACTCTGACCACAGCCACCTCGACGACTACATCCGCTCATCAAACCTGGACTCTTCATTCCGCAACGTATTCGAGGCAATCAGCGACTTTGAAAAGCACATCTCCTTTGACGCAAAGAACTACGTCTTCCACCGCACATGGGGAGTCGGTATCATCACAAAGGTACAGGGCGACATGCTTACAATCAACTTTGGCAAAAAGAACGGCGTCCACCCCATGTCCCTCAAGATGGCGGTAAGCGCACTCCAGCCTCTTGCAAAAGACCACATCTGGGTTCTTAAGGCAACAAAGAAGAAGGACGAGCTTGCCAAGATGGTAAAGAGCAACGTAGAAGGCACCCTTACCACAATCATCAAGAGCTTTGACAACAAGTGTGACGACAAAAAGATTAAGGCAGAACTTGTTCCTGCAATCCTCACACCAGGCGAATGGACAAGCTGGCACGCAAAGGCACAGAAGGTCTTTGCAGAAAATAAAATCTTCGGAGTAAGCCCGGAAGACATAAACATCCACACTGTCCGCGACCACGAAATTTCCGCAGAGGAACGCTACAGCAACGAATTCAAGGCAGAGAAAGACTTCTTCAAGCGCATAGAGATTATCACCCGCTACGTAGACGATGACGAGACGGACAAAACAGACGAACTCTTTGCAGACATGTACAACTACTTTGCAGGCTACCTAAAGTCATTCCAGAACCTGGACGAACAGGTGGTTGCCTCTTACCTTATCGTACAGAACATCACAAAGAAGCTCCCAAGCTTTACCTTCCCCGCAACCTTCACATTCGAACAGCTCTACGGAGACATAGACAACAAGCGCGAGCTCTTCACAAAGCTCAAGGACTCAAAGAACACATCCCTAAAGGCAGACTTCATTGCAAACGTAAGGCAGCTGCCAGACTGGGACGAGCAGTTCATCCACCTCTTCCCAACAGTACTGGACAAGGGCATGCTCAACACGCTCATCTCCAACGGAAAGCAGGATAAGGTTCAGAAGCTTGTTCAGGACTGCTTCGAAGACTACCGCAACAACCGCGACGCAACAGTATTCCTCTTCAAGGAATGCCGCAAGGAAGACTGGTTCAAGTCAGCAGCCGTAAGCGAAGAAAAGCAGCTCATAACACTTGTAAACATAATCTCCCTCTGCTACCGCGAAGTGGACAACCACGTAAACACAACGGAAAACAAGAAGACCATCAAGAACGCAAAGGCACTCCTCTTTGCAGAAAAGGATTCAAGCGCAACAGACGGAAAGCGCAACAACCTTCTTGAATTCATGCTGGCAGGAGGCACGGACACAATCACCCGCCTCTACACCATGGTTAACGACGTAAGCAAGCTGGATTCAGACGGAACAAACTTCAAGTCACAGCTCCGCAACGGAATCCTGGAAAAGTTCCCGGACTACAAGTTCCAGGAAACCGAAAGCAAGCAGGAAACACAGAAAGGCCTTCTCGTTACCGCAAAGATGCTCGAAATCAAGCGCGACGAAGCAGAACACATCGAAAAGGTACTCCTTCCGCAGATTACGCAGGAAGTCAGCGAAGCCCGCGCCAAGGGAGACCTTAAGGAAAATGCCGAATACTCTTCTGCAAAGGAAGCACAGCACATTGCAAACGTCAAGCTTGCTAACCTCAAGGATGAACTTGCACGCGCAGTAATCTTTGACCCGACAACCGTAACAACATCAACGGTTTCATTCGGAACAAAAGTCACCCTGCAGAACAACAAGGAAAACAAGGAAGAAATTCTCACAATCTTTGGACCGTGGGAATCAGATCCGGAAAACGGAGTCATCTCCTACCTTTCACCGCTGGGCATCAACCTTCGCGACGCCCGTGCCGGAGAAAACCTTAAGTTCAACATCAACGGCAAGGACTTTGACTACACAGTAAAGAACATAGCCCCGGCTCAGTTCTAAGGAAAACAAATTGCCTGTAACCGCCGCAAGCTTTAAAAAACTGTCTACGCATATAGGAACCTTTTCCGCCTACACAAACATAGGTGTAATCGAAGACGGAAAAGACCTGTATGTAATAGACACCGGCGTAAATTCTGCTGACGGGGAGGACATCGTAAAAGCCCTAAAAGAGCTCTACCCCTCCTCTTCAGTAAAGGCAATCTTAAACACCCACTCCCATTCCGACCACTGTGGCGGCAACGCAAAGATTCAGGAGCTTACAAAAGCAAAAATCTATGCCCCCTTCAACGAAAGCCGCCTCATGGAATTTCCGGAAGCAATGATAGCAATGTACTGGGGTGCCCATCCCTTTGAGGAACTCAGGAAAATCCACTACATGCAGCTGGAGCCAACCTTCCCGGACACGCTAATCCACGCAAACGATGAATTCAACTTTGGCAGCGCAAGCGTAAAATGCATTCCCCTGCCCGGCCACTATTTTGACCAGACCGGCTTCCTTGTTACGGACTCATCCGACGGAAAAAAATCCTTCTTCCTGGGCGACGGTCTTTTTGGCATGAGCATGATAAAAAAATACTGGATTCCCTTCATGGTAGACCCAAACGAATTCAGAAAATCCGTCATGCTGATTGACGAAACCCAAGCAGACTTCTTTATACCTTCTCACGGGGATGTTACCGAAGGAGACAAAATTCACGCCCTTTCCGAGATAAACATAATGATTACCCTGGAAACGGAAATCCTAATAATAAAGACCCTGCAAAAGGCCAGCCTTACCCACGAAGAGCTTTTGGAAGCGGTGGCAGGATTTGCGGGCATAGACCTCAAGCTTGGCCAGTACGTCCTAATCGGAAGCACAATAAAATCCTACCTTTCCTCCCTGCTGGACAAAAAAATCGTAAGCTATACAATAGAAGACAACCGCATGCTTTGGTCTGCAAACAAGGCACAGTAAACAATCTTTTCTTCTTTTTTCTTTTTCTTGCGGCAGACTTTTATGCCAAGGGCTTTCCGCCCTTCGCTAACGCTCATACCGCCTGCGGCGGTACTAAAGGGGCTCCAATCCCGACCGGGGCTTATTGGTGTTAGTTACAACTAATTCGTTAACCGCCATCACTTTTTTTATTGAATTTTTACACCACCAATGATATATTATATGCAACAAATGATGTGTAAGGAGTAAATTTATGGCTTACAAGATTGATGAAAATGCCTGCATTAACTGTGGTGCTTGCGAAGGCGCTTGCCCAGCCGGAGCAATCAGCGAAGTAAACGACAAGCGCAGCATCGATGCCGACAAGTGCGCCGGCTGCGGTTCCTGCGTAGGAGAATGTCCTGTAGAAGCTATTTCAGAAGCATAAGCTCTGAGCGCATAGCAGGATAGCTGGGAATTCCAAATAGGCGAAAGCTTTTTTGGGGTTCCCATTTTTTTTTGCCCTAAGATGTATTTATTGTAAAAATAATTCATTCATAAAAAATTTTTCCCTAGTAAAATAAGCCGAATATTCAAAATGAGTCAGCAGGTCCCAGTAACGGAAAAAATCAAGGAATCCTCCCTAATGGGTCCCTCCTTGCTTTTTTCCTACGTCCCACTGCCTCATTTTGAATATTCGACTTGACATTTCATGCATAAGCCGTGTAACAAAAGCCCAAGCCTTTTTTTTTATTTTAAAATAGTGTATAATATACGATAGAACAAAGGACATTTATATGATAAAAAACATAGCAAAAGGCTACAGGAACCTTATAGCTTCCACAGTAAAAATTCTTCTGCTTATTGCAGTTTGCGCAGGCCTTGGATTTTCTATAGTATACCCCCTCTGGAAGTGGGCAACAAAATCCCCCAAGTCCTACACCATAGCCTGTCTCTGCCTTTTAGCAGCAGCGGCAGTTTTTCTGGCGGTAAAATCTTTCCTTAGGCTTGGTGCAAAAAAATGGCTGGTTCGCCTTGCAAAGCTTTTAACGGTATTTGCCGGGCTTGGATTCATAACATTCAGTGTAATAAGGGGAAACAGGCTTGCAGCACTTGTGGCTCTCCCCCTTATTTTTATACTTTACGGTCTCTTGGCCATAGGATTCAAAGAAAAGTGAAAAGTAAATTTTTAAGACGCACCCTTTTGGCGGCGGCAACGCTAACATTGTTCCTTTCCACAAGCAGCATTTTCGCAGAAGAAGAAGCGGAACAAGATTCATCTTCCTCCATGCAGATGCTTTCCTACCCGCTAATAGAAAGCCTTGACTCAAGGAACGTGCTCTTTAAGCAGTACCAGGAGGCGGTTCAGGATGCATCCATGGCAGAAATCCGCGGAGACCTGCCCACAGCCCTGGAATTCTATTCATACAAGGCAAAGAAAAAGGACACTGCAATGCTCCTTTCTTCCCGCTGCGCAATCCGCTACGACAGCCTGGTAACGCTAAATTCCATAGCGGAAAACGGAGAGTCTCTGGAAGGCCGCACCCTAATCCTGCCAACCGCAAACGGCCTCTACATTCCCCACGAACCGCAGACACCCATAGAAATACTGCTTGCAAAGGAACACTCCAAGGACCTTCTGGAAGGAAAATACCCCACTCTGGTCATAAACGGAAAGAAATTCTACTTTATGAAGGGAGTTCGGTTCTCGCCTGCGCAAAGGGCATATTTTCTTATCCCAGGAATGCGCCTTCCCCTGGACAAAAGCGTACTCACCTCTTCATTCGGAATGAGGATAAGCCCCATCTCCGGCAAGTGGAAATTCCACAAGGGAATAGACATGGCAGCCCCAATCGGTTCCAACATCTATGCCTGCAAGAGCGGAACTGCCACAACCGTAGTAAAAATGAACCCAACCTACGGCAACTACGTGGTTCTCCGCCATGACGACGGAATGTCAAGCCTTTACGCCCACATGAACGACATAAGCGTAACAAAGGACCAGAAGGTTTCCACCGGACAAATAATCGGCCACGTTGGAACTACGGGAATGAGCACAGGCCCCCACCTCCACTTTGAGATTCACCTTAACGGAGAGGCCCAGGACCCGCAGAAATACCTAAGGAACTAAAACAAGCCTTTTTGGACAAAATTCTTCCGGCTCTACCAACATGCGCTTTTGGCTTTCCCCCACTAGAAAACAAAAGCATGTTATACTATAATATCCCTATGCCCGCAAAAAAAAGCATCCGGCTAACGGTAACTTGTTCTTTCATACTGGCGCTTTCCTTCATTAGTTCAGCCTTCAGGTCTGCAAGCGCAGAAACATTCACAACCGCAGCCGTACACACACTTTCCGTATCTTCCTCTCCGGACAAAAAATCCGTATCCGCCGGAATAAACGACGCCGTAGAAATCACATTGCCCAAGGAAGAAAGCTACATACAAGGCATTGAAATAAACTTTAAATTACCGCAAAAAATAGCCGAGCAGCACGAAAAACTTTCCTGGTCCCTCTACAAAGGCACAATCCTTGTATTCTCCGACGAATCATCAAACATTTTTTCTGGAACAAGGATTGCACTGGGTTCATTCGGGAACTCACTAAGCCTTGTGCTAAAGGTTCCCCTCTACCCCGACAGCCAAATAAGAAAGGATGCCTATTCCTATTACATACCCAACACAGCCGAAAGCTACGGGGAAAAGCTCCTGCTAAGGATTCAGGGAACAAGGCAACTTTCTGAAGAAGACCTTAAATCATCCTCAATAGAAATATCAGCAAAGCCCATATTTATAGAAAAAAGCCGTCTCTTCATAAAGCTAAGGCCTCCCGCAAACAAGGAAGCCCAGCCCTGCACCATCTTTGTAGACGGAAAGCCATGCAGCCTGGACAAAAACGGCCTGCTTGTATCGCCTGGAATACACGACATAAGCGTAACGAGCGACTTCTACCGGAATGAACTTAGGGCCGTAAACGTAGAGACTGCAAAAGACACGCATGTAGAGATAGAACTCAGGGACATTGCCCCCCTGCTAAGAATAATTGCCCCCGAGGGAACAAAAATATTCGTGGACGAACAGCCGGTTGCAAACACCCAGAACTACTTTACCCTGCCCCAAGGCGAACACACACTAAGGCTAAGGCTTGGCAACTACGAGATAATCCGCTCCATAACAGCCCTTAACGGAAGAAGCTATTCACTGAACCTTACCCTGGAAGCCTCCGTTTCGGTAGAAGAATAAGGTTTCCACTCTTCCAAATATCGTTCAAGAATTCGCCCCCTTTGCCGATAATTAAATTACCGGGCGGACAATTTATCCCCTCCCACCCATTTCCGCCCGGTTGCCTGATGGGCAAGGCCGGCGGTCTCCGCCGGTCTCTTTTTTTTAGGGCTGGAATTGGGTTCATTGACAAAGAGCCATAAATTTTCTATTATTATAGAATGAAAAAAATCAAGAAATGGCCTTACATTCTTATTTCTCTTCTCCTTTTTGCCTCAGTACTGGCAGGAGCAGGCCTCGGAAAAGCACTAGCAGTAACAAGAAACACAATAAACACAGAAAACTTTACGGAATTCACAACGGCTTTGCCAACCAAGCTGCTTGACATAAACGGCGAGCTTATCACCGAATTTGCAAGCGACGAAAAGAGGGAGATTATCGCCCTCAACAAGCTTCCACCGCAGATGATAAACGCCCTCATCACCCGCGAAGACAGAATCTTCTACGAGCACCATGGCTACAGCGCAAAGGCTCTTTCCCGCGCAGTAATAGGTGTACTTACCAACAGCAAGCTTGGTGGTGGTTCAACCCTTACCCAGCAGATTGCGGGAACCCTCTACTGTGACCGCAAAGAAATGTCCATCACAAGAAAGCTCAAGGAGCTTTGGTGGTCCATCCAGATGGAAAGGCGCTACTCAAAAGACGAAATCCTGGAAATATACCTTAACAAGATATACTTTGGTGGCGGAACCTACGGTGTAAACGCAGCATGCAAATACTACTTTGGCCACAACGCAATGCAGATTACCCCGGCAGAAGCATCAATGCTCGTAATCCAGCTTTCAAACCCAATGTTCTACAACCCCTTCGAGAACACTACCCGCGCACAGGAAATGCAGGGCTACATACTTAACGAGATGGTTCAGGAAGGGTACCTTTCGCAGGAAGAAGCGGACGAAAGCTTTGACTCCTTCTGGGCAAACTTTGACTACAACAGGTCAAATTCATCCGCATACGCAATGAGGCGCGACGAAGCCCCTTGGTTCAGCGAATACGTACGCCGCGAGCTTAGCGATATGCTCTACGGAACTGAAGACCTTTATACAGGCGGTTACACGGTAAACACAACGGTAAACCTGCACTACCAGAGGGCTGCAGACGACATAATGTCAGACTACATTGTCTATGCAAACAAGGCCTACAAGCGCACCCTAAACGAGAACAGGCTTGACTACTTCCGCCGCTACATTCCGGTAACAGAACTTATAACCCTTGCCTTCAACCTTACGAACCTTCAGGTAAGCGAAAAGAGGGCAAAGCAGCTTGCACTCAGCGCATACGCAAAAGAGGCAAACCCTGTAATGGACATCATGTCACTTCTTACCGGCCTTGACACCCTCAAAACCCAGATGGTAATGAGGGGCAACGAAATAACCAAGCGCGCATCAGAAAAAGACACCGTAGAAGGAACAATGATTTCCGTAGAAAACGATACCGGCTACATAAATGCCATCGTAGGTGGATCAAGGTATGACGAATCAAACCAGTTCATCCGCGCAACACAGGCAAAAATCCAGCCTGGTTCTTCTTTCAAGCCACTCTACTATTCTGCAGCAATAGACACAAAGGCAGTAACAATGACCACGGTTTTAAGCGACACACCGGCGGTCTTCATAACTGCAAACGGAGAGCCATACCTTCCAAAGAACTACGGCGGACACTACAGGGGCAACATAGAAGTCTGGCAGGCACTCTGTCTTTCACTTAACATCCCGGCACTCAAGATTCTGGAAACAGCAGGATTTGATGCTGCCATAGTACGCTCCACAGACCTCCTTGGAATTCCAGAAAATGAATGGGAAGCAAGAAGCATCATTCCTCTGTATGCACTTGGTCTTGGTGTCTGTTCGGTACGCCCTATAGAAATGGCAAAAGCCTACGCAACAATCGCAAACAACGGAAAAGAAGTTACTCCTATCGCAATACGCTACATCGAAGACAAAAACGGCAACATAATGCTCAACCCAGAGCGCGAGCTAAAGGACAAGGAAGCTGCCAACGGCGGGCCAAAGCAGATTATTTCTCCGCAGAACGCCTTCATCATGCAGGAAATGCTAAAGATGACGGTTTCCCGCGGAACCCTTGCAAGCGGTTCAAACTACAGCTCAACAATGAAGACAATCCAGAAAGACAAGGGTAAGGGATACAAATTCCGCTTTACTGACGAAACTGGAAAAACATTCAACATGCCTGTGGCTGGAAAAACAGGTACTACACAGAACTGGGCAGACGCATGGGCTATCGGTTTTACTCCTTACGTAACATCAGTATTCTGGTTCGGATTTGACCGTCCGGGACAGTCACTTGGTCTTTCCATAACAGGATCTTCACTTGCAGCTCCGGCTTGGGGCGACTTTATGCACATTGCAAACGAGAACAGGCCTTACAAGCCATTCTTCAACAAGATTCCGCGCGGCATTGTAAAGAAGTCAGCCTGCTCAAAGTACGGCGGAGTATACACCAAGGAATGTGGCAAAGACATTATCGTAGGCTACTACTACGCAGGAACAGAACCAACAGAACCTTGTACAAAGCATGCAAACGACAACTCTATGGAAATTGGTGCAGGCAACCTGGAAAAAGCGGCAGAGCTTACAGGCTGGGCATTCAAAACCGATGAAGACGATTCTCTGGAACTCAACCTGGACTTCCTTGAGGATGACGAAGGCAGCGGTTCATCAAACTGGTTCTCTGATTTGTTCGGTGGCAAGAGCTCCAGCAAAGAAAAGGAAAACAAAGACGAGGATTCAACAGAAGCAGACAATTCTGATGACACAAGCGAAGGCACACCGCCAAAGCCTGTTGAAATTTATCCTCCACAGGATGATGACACAAACTGGTTCTTGCAGTAGTAGCATGGCTTTCTGCAGCAAGTGCTTACATTAGCAAAGGATTTGTATGCTTGTAAAGATAAGCGACATAAAAGTAAAAAAAAGAGTCCGCAAAGACCTTGGCGATTTGGATGCGCTAAAGCAGAGCCTAAGGACCTATGGACTCTTGAATCCAATAACCCTCAACTCAAAATATGAACTGATTGCAGGAGAGCGCCGTCTGGAAGCCGCAAAGGCAATCGGTTGGGAAAACATAAATGCAATAGTTCTTGGCCGCGACCTGGACGATGTTTCCCAGCTGGAGATGGAACTGGAAGAAAACAACCAGCGCAAGGAATTTACCGACGAAGAGCTTTTGGACGGCTACCACCGCTTGGAACGCCTTCGCAACCCCACCCTTCTTATGAAGCTCTGGAAGCTAATCAAGAAATTCATAGACTTTATTGCAGAAAAGCTAAAAAAAATATTCGGAACAAAAAAGGGAAGCCTTACCGACACAATCTCGCAGTAATATTATCAGCCGCTTTTCACTTCATTAATGATACATAGCCGTTATCATCGATAATTCTTTGCCCCTCGGGAGAAAGAATCCAATCTATCAGCTTTTTTATATTTTCATTTTTGTCATTCTTTCTGTAAACCGCAAAAAAATTGGACACCAGCTTATAACTTCCATTTTGAATATTCTCTTTTGTGGGCGCAATTCCATCTAACGAAAGCATTTTTACATTCTCGTTCCGTCTTATTCCTTCTACATAATAACGGAATGAATACCCAATAGGACTTCCCAAAAATATACCAAAAGGATTTGACTTTGTCTTTTC
>JAGCWT010000243.1 GCA_017961705.1 Treponema sp. | reverse complement strand
GCCTTCCCCTCGCTCCAAAGGCAAGTCGCTACTCAAGAGCCGTAAGCGGACAAGCCGCTTCCGTCTCTTGCTCCGCTTTGTTGCCTTTTCCGCTACCCCTTCTGCGGGGCAATCCCTTAGCTAAGCCCCGCAACGCCCCCGCTATTCCACTTCTACAGTAATCTTTAGGTTGCTAAACACAGGTGCAGTAGAAACCTTGCCGTCTCCACTTCCTACAGAAAGCTGGAACATGGCAGTATTTGAATTTAGCATAGGGGCATAGAGGGTGCAATGCTTGGTAAGGGAGAAAGGAACTCCGGCAGAACAATTGGACTTTGGAAGAGCCAAGGCATCGTAGTCACCATTGTTAAGGAAAACAGACAGCCACCTGTTTTCTCCGTTTTCAATTATTTCCGGGCGCAACCAGTCAATGGATTTGTTGCAAACTCCGCTAACAGAAATTTTTACTTTTGAACCGGCCGCCAAGGATGCAGAAGAACCAAAGAGGCTGTCTGCATCTGCATAAAGGCGCCAGTCGTAGTCATTGGGTCCAGAACCCCACCTGTCCTTTACCATGGAAATGCTTCCGTATTCCAAGGTCTTTGAATAGCCTGCAGCAGGGATTTTAGTTCCATGGCCACCGCTCAGGGCAAGCACCTTTGACCTTAGCTTAAAGTCCCGGATTGTAATCGGAGAGTCAATAAAATTTGGCTCGTAGCAAAACTCTGCTTCTGCCTTGTCGGTGTTCACTATATCGTAGTCAAGGGCAATCAGTCGCTTTACAACAAAGGGCGTGTCCTTTGCTATGCCAAAGCCATTGTTGGGGTATACCCAGACAAAAGCGTGGGCCCTTCTCCAGTTGGCTTCACCGGAAGAAACCTGGATTGCAAAGCCGCGAAGGTTTTTGTCTGCCGTTCCGCTTATCTCAAGTTCAATCAGGGAATTCTTCGGGATAATCTTAAACTTTTCGCTCAGGTCTGCAACAGGAATTTTGCATGCATAGTTGTACTTCTGCCTATTGCTTTCCGAATCAAAGTAGTCCTGGTGCATAAAGGTAACGGAATTTCTGGAGACAATTTTTTCAATTCCTTCCGCTACAACTTTAACCGGGATTTTTGGAAGGTCACTCTTGCTTGAACTTGTCGCTGCAACAGAAGGCTTATTGCCTTTTGCCTCACTATGCTCAGTGCCAAAGGTAAGGCTTTCCCCTGCGCTAACAAGAACTGGTTTTGCTTGCACAGCAGCCTGGCCATCACCTGTCTGCCCATCCACAGCCTGTTCTGTAACTTCCACCTTTCCGCTAACAACTTCCACACGGACAACGCTTTCTTCTGCCTCACACTCACCCGCAGCGGCAGCTTCAGAAACTTCCGGCAGGGCAATTTTTACCTGGGCAGCATCAGAAATGGAAATGTCCGTCTTGCCAGAATGAATCACAAGCTTGTCGTCAGCGGATGCCTTGCTTTCAACAAAAATCTCTCCGCCAATAAAATCCAGCCGCTTTTGCTCCTTGGTCTGGAAAATCTGAACCATGGATTTTTCGCTCAGCTGAATCTGGATTCCACCGTCCGAAAATTCAGTATAGGCTTCAGAATCTTTTGACGTCCTTATTCTGTCTCCATCATAGACATCGCTTGAATTTGTAAGGACTTCCCAAATGTCGTTGTCCACAAATTTTCTTTGGGCGGTGTTCCTCTTAAAATAGATTTTGGCAATCGGCTTTTCTGTCTGCTTAATCGTAAACGAATTCATGTCGCGGTAAAAGAGGTAGAGCATTGCGGCGGCGGCAATAGAGCAAACAATAAAAATGGTGTAATCGACTACGTTAAGCCTGTATGTTGTACTTCTTTTCTTCATCATCAGTATTTACCTTGGATAAATCCGGCGCAAGTGTTCCAATAATCGACCTTACCTCATCAATAGACTTGGCTCCGTCTCTTCCAACAAGATTGACTACGGCAAACATCTTTATTGCATCGGTCTTTCCCTTTACATGGACACCCGGCATTTCTGCAACGATGATTTTATCCTTTATTAGCTTGTAGGTATTTTCTGTAATCAGAACGTCGGTGGCAAAAGGCTTGTTCAGTGCTTCCGTACGGCTTGCAAGGTTAACGGCATCACCAATTACGGTGTATTCCATCCTTTCTTCAGAACCAATCTGTCCCGCAACAACAGGCCCAGAATTGATTCCGCAGCCAATCTTTACCGGGGCAAGGCCACGTGCAGCACGCTCCCTGTTAAAGCCGGCAAGCGAATCCCTCATCATAAGAGCCGCGGTAACAGCGTTAAGGGCATCACCGGCAGCACTTCCGCTGGACTCTGGCGCACCCCACACCGCCATGATTGCATCACCAATGTACTTGTCCACAACACCGCCAGTCTTGTTTACGCACTCAACCATGCGCGTCATGTAAGCGTTAAGGAATTCAACAACTTCATTAGGCTGCATTTTTTCTGACATTGCGGTAAAGGAACGTATGTCGGAAAAGAAAATGGTGGCATCCCTGTTTTCTCCGCCAAGAGAAAGTTCTCCGCTGGCAGCTTTTTGTGCAATCGTCTTGTTTGTAAACTTGCTAAAGGAAACCATAAGCTTTTCGCGCTCAGAAAGACCCTTACCCATCTGGACAAAAGAAGAAGTCAAAAGGCCAATCTCGTCCCTGGTGCGGGGAACCATGTCCAGTTCAAATTCTCCACGCTCAATTCTTGCCGAAGCATCCACCAGTTCCTTGATTGGATTTGTAATTCCGTTGCTAAAAATTCTTATTAGGATGATTGCGGCAAAAAGAACTGCAAGAGAAACAAGGATTATTCTGTAGGTTGTCTTGTTGATTACCGCATAGACTGATTTTTCCGAAATGGTTGTGATTACAAAAAGATCGTCCTTAATCTGGTGCACGGCTGTAAACACTCCGTCCAAGGGGCGCTGGGCATTCGTTTCCTTTGGATTTTTTAGAAGCTCTTCAACAAGGGGAAGCAAATCTTCGCGGACAGTTTTAGTGGAACCAAAATCCGGATTTATAAGAAGCCTGGCCTTTTCGTCAACAAGGATTGTGGTGTTGTTTGAACCGGTTGCCATAAGTTCTGAAAGGGATGCCACGTTCAAGCCAACAACCCCATTTCTTACGTCGTTTGAAGGACCGTATTTGTAGATAAAGATTATGGCAGGAAATTCAAAGACCTCAGAAGCGTTAAAATACCTTACCTTCTGGTCAGCCGACTGGCCAACAGACTTATCGGAAATAATGGCAGAAGGTTCTGGAGTACCCAAAAAAGCCCTTACCCCGGCGGCAAACTTTTCGTATTCTGGATTAAAAAGAAGATCGGTCTCCGTGCTAGAAACAAAGAGGATGTCCGGGTGTGAGCGGAAGAATGCGTCCCCAAGTTCCTTCTTTTGCTTTTCATCTGCAACAACAGAAAATGACTCAAACAAAATGTAGGAATTGCTCTGCATGTTTTCAAAAGCAGACTGAACCGTCTGTGCAGTTCGTCCGTTAAGGGCAAGATTGTTCTCTTCCGCCTTGATTTTGTCATCTGCACGCACGAGGGTAGAAACAAGAGCTGTAGAAACGCCGAGAACCAGAATAATCAGGAACGAAAAAAGAAGTATCTGCTTAAGGCTGATTGGATACTTTATCTTCATTAATATTCTCCTCCAGATTAAAATTATACAGCCATATATTGCATTCTTCAAGTTTTTTTTAGGAATTCAATCTGAACGAATTGAACCTGGCCAAATTGACCTGCTACCAAAAGCCACCAAAGCACTGACTTGACAACTCCAACAACAAACCTTATTATATTATTACCCTCAACTAACTATTGTTATTCACAACTAAAAGCTGACAGGGAGAATGCGCGCAAAATGAGAGAAAACAAAAGAATTTTTCTGGAAGGCCAAGAGGTGAACCTTCAGTTTGATGATTCACAAGGAAAAAACCTCTTTCCAGACCTTCTTGGCTCAATCAACATAGACGCAAGAAAGGAGCACTCAAACATCCTTTACCGCAGCTGGAACCTACAGTTTGGAAAAAGCATAAAGGCAGAAGAACCGGACAATGCCGGCAGGGACGAAGTGCAGCTTATGTTCACCCTTAACCAGGACATCAAATGGTATATCCGCCACAAGGCTAAGGGCAAGGAAATAATCCGGGCAGACGAAGAAATAGAAATGGCGCGGGGAGAAGTCTGCGTTTTTAGGAACAACGACCTTCAAACCGGAATGAGCTATGCTGCAAATACCAATTTTAAATTCAAAAGCATGCAGATGCCAACTTCTTTCTTTAGGCAGCTTCTTTCCAAATATTTTTCCGACAGGGACATACACGAATTGGAAAGCCAGTTCCTTACCCACGTTACAAAAACAACCATAACAGGGGAAATGTACAAAATTCTTTCGGAGATAGACACATCGGAACGCTTCAAAGAATACGAGGGTGTTTATCTTGAAGGCAAGATGATAGAACTTACAGCCCTTGTGCTTTACGGAATAGCATACAACCGCACCGCAAAGATTAAGAGAAAGTCCCTTCCCAACAACACAGACATAGAGCGGATTGAATTCCTACGAGAACAGATTCAAAGAAAACCGGCAGAAGATTACGACGCGGTGTCTGTGGCGCAAAACCTTGGGATGAGCATAAGCAAGCTGAACAGGAATTTCCGCACGCTCTACGGCACTTCCCTACACGCCTATGTCCAGGACAAAAGATTAGAATATGCGGCACACCTTATTAGGGAACACAATTTTTCTGTTTCGGAAGCAGCTCAAAAATCAGGCTACAACAACATGAGTCATTTTTCCCTGGCATTCTCCAAAAAATTCGGAATATTGCCAAAGGACTTTTCAAAGCAAAAATTAGCAGGAGGAAAACAGAATGTCGTTCACGGATAATTAATCCTTGGTAAACCACCGCCTATGGCGGTGGACTGACAGAGCTTGGCAGTTACGGCAATAGAAAGAAAACCTAAAAGCCCATAGAATCAACGTTTGAACCGCTAAAAGTTACACACGGAGGAAATCTATGGACTATCAAAGTTTATCCCATAGTAAGTGGGAATGTAAAGACCATGTGGATTTTAGACCAAAGTACAGAAAGAAAAAGCTGTACGAATCAATCCGAACGGATTTAGGAGAGGAACTGC
>JAGCWT010000242.1 GCA_017961705.1 Treponema sp. | reverse complement strand
GTCGTAGTCCACAGACCTCTGGAATTTGTAGAAGGCTGCATCCTCATTCTGGACGACGGTAGCTTCCCTAACTTCCCTGCCGATTGCAGCAGAAAGGAAGGACTTTAGCGCAATCTTTGAAGCCTGTGTGTTCTGGGTGAAGATGGCCTTAAAGTTGGGGTCAAGGCGGGGGTTCAGTATGTGGAAAGATTTATTTGTTATTTTTGGCATTGTATAAATTCCTCTATACTATATATATGCAAGAGAAATTCAATTTCTGACACAAATGCGCAAAAAAAATGCTAATAAGTTGAAATATACATAAAAATGCGCGATAATAACCTTAGTGTATAATTGGCGTAAGCAGGCGGAGGTGAGCACCATGAAAAGCACCACTATACAAAATCACGGATGGGGGGGGGTATTTTTAGCAGCCACCCTTACCGCAACACTTCTTGCCCTATTTTCCGGTTGTAAAAATCCCACATCTTCTTCGTGGGAAGAACCTGTACGCGACTACTTTGAAAAATACACCAACACCGCTGCCATAGAAAAGCATGAAATTAATGCCGAAAGCATAAAAGACAAAAACGATACAAGCTGCGTTTCTAGCGACGGGGCAAAGACAATTACCTTCTATTTAAGAAATCCAAGAGAATACACGCTCATTACAGATTTTCCACCGACCTATGATGGCACTGGCGTTACCATTGAACAAGACAGGCAGGACAAGACAATCATAAGGGTAACATACCCGCAAGCCTACCTGCAAGAAAATGAGGGTGGCGGACAAATAGGCGGCACAATCCGTCTGACTGAAGATGAAACACTCAGGGAATTTGACTCATATTCATTCAGCTTAAAGTGCAACACACCACCGCCTGCGGTTACAAGGCAGTGCGTAAACGCCTCTAATTCAACAAACACATATTGGGTCTGCTTCTGGCTACCCACGGCAGAACTTGCAAATCCTATTCATGCAGACGTAAAAACCCTTTATATAAAGGGAGTAACCCAAAAGTCTGTAGCCATAACAAACCTTGCCACAGAGAATGACGGCAACCCGGGCGACCTTAGGGCACTGGACGACACGGCAGCTTTTACAGCCCCGACTTCCGGCGAATACACGGCATTCTATTACAATACAGGACGCGGCGTGCACGACGGTGAAAACATACAGTGGAACATTTACCTGGAGGATAATGACGGCCTTAAGTCCAAGACAATGACTGCATCCACAAAAACAACCCCTGTACACATGACCATAAACGGAGGAGACCTGCTCACCACTAACGAAGGCGACAATACGCTAAATCTTACAGCAAGCGTGGACAGCCCTGTAACAAGTTGGAGCTGGTCTTCAAACAATACGGCTGTCGCAACTGTTCCAGATGGTGCAAATGACTCCACAGTAACCGTTACCGCAGTTGATGGTGATGGTGGCGAGGCAACAATTACCGCTACCGCATACCTTGCAGACGGAAGGACTGTCTCTAAAACAAAGAGAATCCGCGTGCTTGACCTATACTTAGACACCTCGGAGCCAGATTTCGTAAAGGGGCAGACAGGAGCGTATATTAACGCAATCAAACCTGACTTTGCAACAGTTAGCTGGACTAGCGAGAACTCAGCTGTTGCAACAATAAGCGAAGGAGGAGCTTTAAACGCAGTTGCAAAAGGAAGCGCAACCATTGTAGCTACAGCAAGCTATGGCGGAAAAACAGTAAGCAAACAAATGACCGTCTACGTACACGAGCTTACAGTCAGCGGAGGCAATGATGTAACAGAACTCTTTGTTGGCGGAGCCACTGCTACATTCACCGTAACCTCAGACTCCCCGGACGGAAGGACTCTACCTGGCATCACTTATACCTGGACTCCAACTGGCTCTGCGGCAAGCATAACAGAAATCGGTAATTCAGTAACAGCAAGCCCGGTTTCTGCAGGAACAACAACACTCACCTGCACAACAAACCTTTACGGTATGACAATCACCCTTGCAACAAAGACAATAAAAGTCTACGGACTGCCATCCATAGAAGTAGGACAACCTTCAAGCTATAACAATGGAAATAGCGATTCGGATTCTAACCTTTACGCGCTCACAGACCTTGGCAGCTCATTAACCTTTAAAGTGGCAGATGCAAGTACCGCTTACCCATCCGGCACAAAGTTCAACTGGACGATAAACGGTGTCTCACTCACGGCTGAATCACAAAAAGTAAGCCCAATTAGCATTTCTCTGTCAGCACTAGGCATAAACACCATATCAACGAACAAAAGCAGTCCCACAAGCATTGCCGCCAAATGCAAAGTAGAGCTTCCGTCTGGCAAAAAGTCTCAGGAAGTGTCTGGAAGCGTCTCCGTCTACAAGCTTACGATACCAAGCATAACGGTAGATATAGAAGAATTTCCAACTGACCTTAAAAGCTCAGGCAAATACTTCGTTGGTAAGTATGACAGCAACAAAAAATTCAAGTTCAAGGCAACGGCCAGCAACATACCGAACGGAGTAACCTATACGTGGAAGGTCGGTACAAGAACGATAGCAACAGGTACAGACAAGCAGACGATTAACCCGACAATCTCGCAATTGAGAAATAGCACAACACCACCAACAGGTGACGAAACATGTACAGTCAAATGCACCGTAAGTCTTACAGGTTGCACCTCACAAGAAGGCAGTACGTCCGTCACGTTTGCGAAGCGCACACCTCTAAACGCACCAACTCCGATCAACGTTTATGCAGCTATTAGGCCTGGTAGGTCCGGTACTCTAGAAAGTCAAAATGGAAATACATTCACTTTCTCTTCCGACACGAATATAGAAGATATACAGATTTTTTACTCATGGAATCAGATAACAGGCGTTCCAGAAGGAAAGGAAGTGTCCTACGGTGTTTATTTTAACGAAAGCTTTGAAACAAGCTGTCCAGGAATCGATAATACAGACCATTATTGTTATGGCGATAGCCTTCCAGGTTGGAACACACCATGTACAATCAGTGTTCAGGCATGCCTTACCCCAGCCGATCCTGAATGGGATTACAGCGACAAGGTAGACTTGGGCACGATAACAATTAAAAAGGCCACCCCATAGCCACCGCCGAAGGTCACTGAAAAAGTCCATCTTGTGTCATTGCCAAGCCCGCTGTAATTTATTATAACACAACAAAATGGCTTTTTATAGATTCCCGGGTCAAGCCCGAGAATGACAGTTTTTTTCAGTAACCTCCCACCGCCCATGCGGTTGGTGAGCGTAGCCGAACCACGGTTGGTGAGTGGTTGGTGAGCGCAGTCGAACCACGGTTGGTGAGCTAGCCAGCATTTGACCATTTAACCAATTGACAATATAATTGTTTAGCGATTGGTATGAAAAAGACTTTTGCTTTTATATTAGGTTCATTTATTCTCTTTGCAACGATTCTTTCCTGCACGACGACTGTCTCTGGCGAATTTGAAAGGCCGGCTGGGCTGGACATGAACGGGGCAAGATCAATTGCGGTTTTGGACTTTACGGTTCAGGACAACTGGAATGCAGACATCTGGCAGCGCAGAAACAACTACTACCGCAAGGAAAGGGATAAGGACCAGATTGTAAACTACCTTACCAGAGGCCTTGAGTCAAGAATTTCCAAAGAAGGTTACCTTAGCATAGCAAGTCCAGTCGAAGCAGAAAAAGCCCTAAGATACAGAACCACACCGCCATGCGATGCATACGTTTCTGGCAGCATAACCCACTACGAAGACAGGATAGACCACCGGGTACGCGAAGACGACGATGGAAAGGAAAGGGTTTACTTTATCCGCCGTGTAAGCTTTACCCTAACCTACAGCATACTGGATGCAAACACAGGTAAAGAACTTGGCTACAAGCGCTTTAACGCAAGCGGTTCCAGCTACGAAGCAGAAAGGCGCAGGGACTTGCCTGACCCAATAAGCATTGTGCGTAGCGACCTGGACAGCAGCCTAAGGGAAATGACCCGCTACATCTCGCCCTACAAGGAAAGGGAATACTATTCGCTCATAAAAGACAAAAAGAACGAAACGCTGCAAAAGGCATACAAACTTGCCTCGGACGGAAACACGGAAGAAGCCCTTAAAATTTACAGTGAATACTATGAAGCTTCTGGCAGTTACAAGGCTGGCTACAATGCCGCAATGATTCTACAGTCGCAGGGAAAGCTGGACGAAGCAAAAAAACTTTTGGACGACGTATACCAGAGGAATCAGGACGGAAAAATAAGGAACGCGCTTAGAAACCTTAACAGCGAACTTGACTATGCAGACAGGCTCAAGACGCAGAAGGGGTTAAGGGAAAGCCGCGCAAGGAAAAATTCATCTGATTCATCTGATACATTTGATTCATCCGGCACCCCAGACAAATATGAAGAAAGCAGTGAAAGTATAAAGGATGCGGGTCTGATTACATTCCCAACTGAATGACATGGATTTTTCCAGACGACGTACGCCGCCGTGGAGCCCCGTCAGTCCCGCGCAAGCGGGATGAGGGTTACCGAAGGGCGGAAGGGCGGTGGCGCAGAGGCCTGTCCGGTCGAATTAGCCAAAGGGCAAATTGGTAGAGCAAAAAAAAAGTATCGTCCTAAAGAAAATACCGTCCCAAAGAATTAGAACTGGTAGCCTATATTTATGGAAGGAACAATCATTCCGTAGGTCATGTCGGAAATGAATGAAGTAATAAAGTCTGCCTGGGCTTCTACAAAAATGCGGGGTGTCAGGTAATACTGGAAGGAAGCTCCAACAAGGGCACAGCCATCAAAACTGTAAAGCGGATCCGGATTTGTTCCAACGTCAAAGTGGTACTGGTAGTTGTAAAAATAGGCAGCTCCACCGCCTGCATGAATTTCTATAGTGCCAAGATGCCTTTTTTTGGTAGGATCGCTTTTTTCGCTTACCTTTATGGGTTTTTGGTAAACCAAAAGTCCGCTTGCGGTAATAAGGTTTCCGTCTATTGTAAAGTATTCCTCTTCAAAATTCATGCGGGTATAGGTGCTAAGAAGACCAACCCCCAGGTAGCCCCAACTGTGCTTAAAGGGAATAAAGACAAGCTTTGCGTTTGCGCTTAAAGGCCAAATGTTGCTTCCCATGTATTTTTTGAAGGTGTCGTCGTACAGGATAAAGGGGCATGAATATCCAATGCTTACGTTAAGGTCCATTGGTTTTGTATACCTTACGATAAGTTCATTGTCTCCGTTGTCCGGGGTAAAAAGTCCGCTTGCGTCTGTTGCCCTAAAGTGGTATACACCGGAATCGAGGGTGTCCATGTCAAACTGAATTTCCATGCTGCGGTTGTCTTTTCCCTGGGACAAGATGTTGGGCTTGTAGGTTCTGCCTATAGCCTTCTTTTTGGGGACAAGGGCGTACTCTGTAAATTCTACGTCGTCCTTTCCTTCCCTTGGTGGAAAAAGGTTCCTTCCTTTTACGGAGAATTTTCCGTCGTTTATTTCGTCGAGGTAGATTGTGGATGAATGTTTTAGCGTAGACTTTATGGAAGAAATCTCCGGCTGGTGGGCGGCGTAAATTGTAATGTTGGTCCAGTCGCTTTCTGCTGCGGGGCTTCCAACCAGGTCGTAGGTTACAACTTTGTAGCGGTACCTTCCAGGCGGCAAAAGGGGGAACACGTGTATGGAAGTTTCGCTGCGCTTTGTTTCCATGCGCCTAAGTTCTTCATGGGCAGATGCGGATTCTACTACAACTTCGTATTTTAGGACTGCACCCGGATTTTTTTCTTCCCACGAGAGAATCTGCCAGCTTTCTTCCGGGGTTAGTGGATTGCCTACAAAAGCGGGGTTTTCTTCTTCATCGTCTGCATTTTCACCGCCACCGCCAACTTCCGCCGTGGTCTGGGCATGATTCTGCTTGCTTGCAGATGTGGCATTGCGCTTGCTAGCATCTTCCGCAAACAAGGTTGCTGTACCGCAAAAAAGGAGAGAAATTAGAACTGCCGCAAAAAAACAAATCCTACTTTCCATACGGGTTCAAAGCCTTCCTTGTCTTTGCCTTTGTAGGAACAGGAATGTCCGTAACAAACTTGGAGCCTATCTCCGGGCTTTCCTGCAGAACGGCATCAACTGTGCCGTCTTTATCCGTGTCCACCCTTCTTAGAGCCTGGATGGTCCAAGTATAGGTACCCTTGGCAAGAGCCCTCTTGGTTTCTACCGGAAGATTTACAAAGTCTATCACATATTCGCTGTTGTCGCCAAGATATTTTTCAAAAACAATGTTTCCTTCTTCATCGTATATCTTTAGGCCGTAGTCATTAGCACCGGAAACACCTCTCCAGCCAAGCCTTATCACCCTCTCGTTTTCCACATTGCTAAGGTAGCGGGTGTCGAACTTTGAAGGCGTCTGGGTAAGGCTTACAGGGCTGTCCAAAGGTGGAACAGGAAGAACCGTAAAGTAACCCTTATAGCGGCTGTCCGTGCTTGAAATATCTATTCCGTCGTTTGTCTTTGCGTATACAATAACCTCGTATTTGCCGCTCCGCAAACCTTCGCCTGAATTGGAAAGGCGTACGCTTCTAGGTGCAACCCTTACACCCTTTGCCATCTGCTCGTCCGTCGGGAACTTCATTACAACCTTGGGCTTCTTTAGGTCTGTGCGGATAACTACAATCTGGGCAGAAGCAGGAGGCTCTTCGCTGGTCCAGGAAACATAAGGCGGATTGTAGATGGCCTCAAAACCGTCTATCTTTGCCCCCTTGGCAGGTAAGGTTACGTTAACAGGATGCAGTTTTGCCAGCAGGAAGGAACTCTTCATGAGCCTACCCGTCATTCTTGTCTTTACACCTGGAACCGCATTGGAAAGCGCCTGAATTTCTATAGTATAGTTCTGCTTGTCCACAAAGCCTGGAGCAGAATACATGTTAACGTTTACGCTTGTTCCGTAGACAACATCCTTGTAGAGTGGAACATTGCCGCCCTGGGGGAAAATCTCTATGCGGTAGTAGTCAGCACCGTCAACTGGCCGCCACTTAAGGTTGTAGAGTCTGCCTTCGCGTACAACAGCCTTGCCGTTGTCTATAGGATCAATCATCTCCGTAGCAGGAAGGCTGTCCACAACAGAGAAAGACTTTGCCCTGGCTTCCAGAGTAGAAGAAGAGCTCTTGGAAACTATGCGCCAATAGTATTTGCCAAGCGCAAGATCCCTTACCCTGGTGCTGCTTCCGCTAACTTCCGCAGAATAGACAAGGTTATTAAATGAAGGATCACGCGCAACCTGAATTTCTGTGGTAAAGGTCTGCGGCAGGTTCTTTTTCCAAGAGAAGGTAAGGTCTGGCAGGAGGTTCTGTGCCACCATGTATCCTTCTGCCGGTTCTATTGTATGCTGCTCAAGGCTTCCGTCCTGTGCGTAGAAGGACCTTGGTTTTGCCCTTTGCGAAACTTCTCCGTCCCTGTCCTTGGCTTCTACAGTCCAGTACCATTTTCCGTCTGCAAGCTTTTCGTCTGCTGGAAGAACAAAGAAATTCTTTGTGGTTTCTATTTTCTTAACATCCGCTTGCATATTCGGGTCGCGGGAAAGGATTACGGTGTAGCTCTTAGCCTCCGGGTCTGCCTTCCAAGAGAAATTCAGTCCCTTTTCGCCGGAAGAATTTACGGTACTGTTTTCTGCCGGAACTGCAAGAACCGGAACTTCCATCCTGGACCTCTGCTCAACGGTAAAAAATCCTGTCTCGCTGGTCTTTCCATAGCCCAGGCGGTTAACTGCGTAATAGGGGGTTACCCTCCACC
>JAGCWT010000241.1 GCA_017961705.1 Treponema sp. | reverse complement strand
TATTATACTTAGAACCGGAAGTAAGTTCGAGGTGCGACCATTCCGCAAGCCTTCAACAAAAGAACTTGCAGAATGTGCAATAAATCAAAAAGAGGAATCAGGAGCGGCTTAACCTATTGACAAAAAACATAGGAGGCTCAGTGACCGCCCTTCGACAGGCTCAGGGAACTTTGGCTTACCAACCGTTTTGGTTGGCGGTTGTGCCATTCAGAAGTAAGTATCTTCTATTATTATAATGCACATTTTGTTTTTTTCAAGGATGTTTGCTTTATTTTTGTACTTGCCACAAAGCCTAGCCCCGATTGGAATGGTTGCGAAGCAAGACCGCGTAGCGGGCCGGAGCGTAAGCGGAGCCATGCAAAGCGGGGAAAATGCCAAGGAGTCTGGCCGGTCACGGAGTGCCGGACACAGTAATACCAAGGCCTTTGCTCCGTAAAATTCTTAAAAATACCTGCGCTTGAAATAAAAAATCATTTGTGCCATACTTTTTTTTATGAAGAGAAATCATTTGCCTTTTGCAAGTCTGCTTTTTATAGCGCTGAATGCGGCTTTTCTGCTTTTTGCCACTCCGCTGCTTTTTATTTCATGCGGCACAACGCGCGTAGAAGAGGGTGTTGAAAACCCCAAACCAGAGGAGCCAGAACCAAAAACTGACCCTGAGCCACAAGAACCCAAGCCTGTTGAATGGAAGGCCGCTGCTTCTCTTGACGATCTTTACGGCGTATGGACTTGCGGAAAGAATTCCTATGAATATCCTTTTGACCTTAACGGCCAGCGCTATCTAAAAAAGTCATACGAAGAGGTTGACGACACCCAAAGATGGCAGGACTTTGCTAAAAAATCAGGTCTTAGCTTTTCCGAGCTGTGGCAGAAACGCTTTGCCTATCTTGAAAAAATCTACGGCGAAGAGTTGCCTGTTGCTGATTCATCCGGAACTCAGTGCGGTATAAAGCTTCGAGTGATTGGTTCACATGTTTACGCAAGAAGGGAATATCTTGTTCCCGAAAGGATTCTTGGCTTCAATTTGAATTTCTTTTACCTTTCTCCGGACAAGGACATGCTTAGGGAAAATGGAACCTTCCATTTTGCTTCGTCAAGGTTTAAGGATTTTTCTGCCGGAAGTTTTTCTTCTGAAAACGATGGCGTGTTTGTAAGGAAGGGTGCTACACCGGTTACCTTTAGGGGGACTACGCTTTGAAAATGAATTTTGTAAAAAGATTTTGCCTTGTTTTTGTTTTTGCCTCACTGGCAATGCTTTCCCATGCAGAAGAGATTGGCCTTGTGCTTTCTGGTGGAGGCGGCAAGGGTGCTTACGAAGTTGGGGTTTGGAAGGCCCTGTGCGAATATGGTATTGCCCAGAAGGTTACGGTAATTTCCGGTACCAGCGTTGGTGGTCTTAATGCGGCTTTGTTTGCTTGTGTTAAGGCTGAACAGGCGGAAAAGATTTGGGTGGATATTGTTCCTTCAAGGCTTACCCAGGACGGGGCACTTATTTCTCAGGAGGGGCTTAACAAGATAATTTCTTCCATACCGCTTCAAAAGCTTAACAAAGGTTACAGGCCCCACGTGTTTGTTACAACTGTCCGCGCAAAAGGTAAGATTATCAAGCGCTTTACCTCCAAGCCCGGTAGCGATGCCTTCCGCTTTTTGCTTAACGAAGAGCCAGACTTTGAGCAGATTAGGCTTAAGCTTCTTGCAACATCGGCATTCCCCGTTCTTACAGACCCAATAACTCTTGCAGACGGCTACAAGTATACGGATGGCGGTGAAGAGGCTGTTGGCGGAGACAATGTTCCACTTGCACCAATCGTTGAGCGCTATCCGGATATAAAGAACATATTTGTAATCTATTTAAGCGACAGGGACCATGTAAAGAGGCGCATACAAAAGAAGGACTTTGACACAAAAGTGATAACCGAGATTTTCCCCGGAATAGACACAGACGGCAAGGGCTTTTGGGAACGCATGCTGGATGGAACCGCAAACTTTACGGAAGACCGCATAAGGCTTTTGATAAGGCAGGGCTACGAAGACACTGTGGAACTTTTGCAAAGGCGGGGAATCTACCCGGTTTCCTCTTACTGGTATGAATAATTGTTGGGTATGAATAAAAGTTAGTGGTATTAATACAGCAGTGGAGTAAAGATGGGTAAGCTGGGCAGTTATATCTTGAATGCATTTATATTTTTTATTTTGCTTTTAGTGGCAGGCTTTTTATTTACGGCAAAACACTACTTGGTTGCTCTTGTGATACTGCTTGCCTTGTTTGTATACCTTTTGCTTTGCGATATTTGCTTTCCAAGTGTTGGTAACATTAAAAACTTTGCTTTTACAGAAAAGGATACAGGAAAAAAGATTTTGCTAAAAGCATTGTATCTGGCCTTGTACATAGCAATTATTTTTCTTGCCCTGCATGTAAGCCACTACATTTTGTTGCTGGTCAATTTGGTGGTTGCCCTGGATATAATATTTTTGATAATAAAGAAGAAAAGGTTCTTGTTTTACCTCTTCAACGTTGACTTGTGATGTATGGGAAACAGGATCACTGGAACACTGGAGCACGACAAGGCTTCTTTAAAAAGGGATGGGGATTTGAATGATTAAAAAGTTTATTCTATTGGCCGCACTTCTTCTTTTGCTGGTTTCATGCAAGAGCAAGGCAGAAATAATTTTTTGGGATTACAATGAAGACTTTGTGCAATCAGGTGTTAACCAAGCTTCCAATGTAGATGAATTAAAATCAAAATACGGCTTTCTTGCAACGCTTTCTTTTGATGAATTTAAATATTTTGATTCTGTAAAAAAGGCCTTCGCATTCAAGGACGCTTCAAAGCAAGATTCACTTTTTACACTCATGGCCAAAAAGACAGACCTAGAAAAAAGCGCCTGTTATTTTTTTTCAGTCGTTAAGGACAATAAAATAATTATGCAGGGCTTGAACAGGCTTATTCCTCCTCTTGAAGCAAATGATATAGAAAAACATTTTTCCAACAAAATTATATTTGACGCTGACGGAAATTTAAGGATTGTTAAGAATCGGCTGCTCCTGGAAGGTGGGGATTACGGCGTAGAAATAATCAATACAGAAGAAATAGAAAAACTCCTTCCTGACTGCAAGCATGAAGTTCCTGCCAATGCAAAGCTTGTAAAAGACAAAAACTTCTATTACCTTATTATTGATGATAAAAATTTTGTCTTGAACCTGGATATGGATGGCAAAACAATAGTTGACTGTTCTGTTAGGGCAGACAATATTGATGCAGACATGTACCAGAAGAATGACGGTGATTATGCATTCAAAATTGATTTTCCCAATTACCATGAATTTACTTACACATGCAAAGCAAAGGGCAAAGACGACATTGCTTTCTTTACAGACATGGTTTGGAACAAAGAGCAGTCTTATGGAATAAAAATGTATCAGGGCGGTGCTGTTGAAGAAAGAAAATAATTCTTTGCAAAACTGTAAGGATAGGGGGCTGGATGTTTGATTTTGTTAAGGAAAATATTGCCTATATAGTCGTTCCTTTTTGTGTCTTGGAATTGGCCTCGTGTCTTTTTTGGGGACTAGAAATTGTCCAGCTTTATGTTTTTTTGATTGTGCTGGCTTTTTCTGTTGGGGTTTTCTTTTTGGATTACATGCTCTTTAACAAAAGGCGCATTAGTGATACGGGCGTTGGTAAGTTATGCTTTTCCTTCCTCTTGAGCCTTATATTTTACCTGGCAAGCTTTATAAAAC
>JAGCWT010000240.1 GCA_017961705.1 Treponema sp. | reverse complement strand
TCTTTCTTTATCTGAACAATTTTGTCTTCCGTCTGGCGGCGGTCAAGTTCCAGCTGGGTTTCTCCGCTACCCTTTGAACCGTAGGAGCCACCCCTTTGCCTTGCAAGGTCTCCATACATGTGGCTTAAGCGGGGAAGGGAATAAGTAAGGCGGGCAAGTTCCACCTGAAGGACTGCTTCTTTTGTCTGCGCACGGGATGCAAAAATGCGCAATATCACTTCGTTCCTGTCAAAAACCGGAATTGAACAAAGCTTTTCCCAGTTGCGCTGCTTGGTCGGGTCAATTTCCCAGTCAAAGATTATGCAGTCAGCAAAAAGCTCCTTTGCCTTGGCCGCAATTTCCTTTGTCTTTCCTGTACCAATTCCGTATGCCGGTGTGGGTTCAATGCGGTTAAGAACAATGATTCCCGCCGTTTCCATACCCAGCGTTTTTACGAGGCCTTCCAGTTCTTCTGGCTTTGCGTCTGGCTTGGAGCCCTTGCCCTTGTTGGGAGCACCAATTAAAAGTGCCCTTGCCTTTTTTTCCTCTTCCTGCTGAACTTCTACCATGATTTTCCAAGTATACTTTGTGGCGGGGACTTTTGCAAGAGAAAGAAATGTCGATATTTTTTTTGATATTTTTTGCGGCACTGTTTATGGTTTACCGTCAGTTGCTAAAAGAACCGTGAGTGCCTAGTGGGTGGGCTTTCCGTACTTCGCCGTCTTGCGCGGCTCATCCCATCCTGCGGACGGGACTAAAGGTACTCCAATCCCTGCCGCGCTTTTTTATGCAAAAGTTTTTGCCAACAAATGACGCGCCCTCCATGGCGCTGCGTAAACACATGGCGCCTAGCCCCGATTGTAAGGGCGCGGAACGCGTTGCCGCTAGGCAATGGAGTGGGTAGGGACCCACGGAACCCTGGAAAGCGGGGATGAAAAAAAAATTGCGGAAGGGGTAGCCTTCCGCACAGTTAAAGATTCAGTGCGCTCCAAATTTTTCCAGAAGCGAAAAGAAAAAAAATTACTTGCTTGCTGCGTCAACCTGGCGCTGGAGTTCGGAGATGACTTTTTCTATACCGGCCCTTTTGCAGGCACGGCGGAATTCCTGGACGTAGGCTTCCACGTCGTCTTCCCTTCCGTAGCAGATGTTGCCCATGTAGGTTCCCCAGACGTTGTTCAGTTCCGCAAGCTCAGGGCCTATGTTGGAAATGTCCCAGACAATCTTGGGGTAGGGGTAGTCAATTTTGACCTTGCCGTAGATGGCGTTCTTTTCTTCAAACTTGTCCCAGGCACCGCTTTTGTCGCGGACTTCCAGGTTGTCGTTGCGTCCCCACCAGTAGTTTGTGGTGATTTTCTGGGTGGCAGGGTCGTAGCTTGGAGGCGTGTCGCGGTAACCGTCCCCTGTAAGAACGTACTGGACACCTTCGATTCCGTAGTTGAGCAGGCGGTAGCATTCGGGGTCGTTGCGCAAAAGGTCGTAAACCATGAGTGCCCTCTCCGGGTTTGGGGATGCGGCAGAAACAGCCATTGCTCCGTGGGTAATGGTCATAGCCGTAATGTTGCCCGCTTCTTCTCCGAACCAGAAGAATTCGCAGTCTGCTCCGGGAACATTCTTTGTAAGGGCTGGGCGCACTTCCGTGTACCAGGTCTGGGTGTGGTGCTCTTCTACGGCAACTTTTCCAATCTTAAATTCTTCGCGGTTCTTTGCGTGGACAGACTGATCAAGGTCTTTTGGCCAAACGCCTATCGCATTCCACTTTTTCATGAGCTTTGCGTATTCAACAAGTTCATTTCCTTCTATAAAAGGTGAGTAGACTTTTGTAAGGTTGTTCCTGTGTACGCCAAAGAAAAGGTTTGTGGAAATGCCTTCGAGTGGAACATAGTCGCTTTTGGACTGGATGTAGCCTTCCGGGTGGTAGGTGTCAAGTCCGCCGTCTGGATTCCAGGGGATAATGCCGGGCTTGCTCTTTGCAACGTATTCAAAATAGCTTGTAAGATCTTCCCAGCTGTGCACTCCGTTTGAAAGACCCGCTTCTTTTGCCCAGTCGGTCCTGTAGATAAAGCCGTGGTTAATCCACTGTGCGTAATTGTCTTCCGGCAAGAGGTAGAGCTTTCCGTTCATGCGGCACATTTCCCAGTGCTCGGGGCTTACGGATTCGTATGTCTTTGGCGCGTATTTTTTTACCATTTCGTCGCTCATGCCAAGGAAGGTTCCGTTCTTTACGTTGTTCCAGGCATCAAGCCAGTCGGAGGCAGTTCCAACAAGGTCTACAGAGCCGTCCAGCTGGGCAAGGCACATGTTGTAGTTTACCAAATAGTCATTCCACGGAATGTAGAAAATCTGGAGCTCAGCGTTCACTTTTTCTGTAAGAATCTTGTTCAGTTCCTTGAGCATCTTTTCCGTAGCGCCGTTTGTGGGGCGGTCACCGGTAGTCATGTAGGTTATGATTACATGGTGGGAAAGGTCATCCTTCTGGTTCTTTGCACCGCTTTGCATGCATGAAGAAATGACTGGTACCATAAGAAAAGCTGCTGCCAATGTTGTTAGTGTATATAAAAACTTCTTCATAAATCTACTCTCCCTTAAATCTGGAACTGGTCAATCTGCAAGGCTATGTCGTTGATTGACTCTTTCATCTTGCTTGAAACTTCGGTAAGCGCCGTTCCAGACTCGTTGATAAGGCCTGCATCCTTTCGCATTTTTTCCATGCTGTCTTTCATGCTTAGCGTTGCGTTCTGCAGTTCCTTTACTTCTTCAAGGATTGCCTTGTTGCCTTCCGACATTTCTGATGAAGCGGAGCGTACTTCGCTTGTGGAATCGTTCATCTCGTGCAGGGCCTCGTTAATCTGCTTGCTGCCTGCCTGCTGCTCCATCATGGCTTCCTTAATCTGCTTAACAAGCTGGTCTGTTTCCTTGATTCCGTTTGCAACGTCCTGGAATGCCTTGCTTGATTCAGCTGATGCAGAAACAACCGTGTCTATTGACTTGCGTATTTTCTTAAGCTCTTCACCAATCCTCTTACTCTGCGAAGTGGATGTTTCCGAAAGCTTTCGTATTTCGTCCGCAACAACGGAGAAGCCCTTTCCTGCATCTCCAGCGTGGGCAGCCTCAATAGCTGCGTTCATTGCAAGAAGGTTTGTCTGGCTTGCAATGGAAGCAATTGCTGCGTTTGCCTCGCGAAGTGCCTGTGATTCGTTTTCTATAGTCTGGATGCGCTCGTTTACGCCCCTCTGCTTTGCCTCACCAAAAGTTGCGCTCTGCTCAAGGTTTGCAAAAGATTCAGCCATCTTTTCCACGGAAGCGTTTACCGACTCAATGTTGCCGATCATTTCCTCTACGGAAGAAGAAGCCTCAGAAACTCCTTGTGCCTGCTTTTCTATCATGTGCTCAAGGGATGCAATGTTGGAGGCAATCTGGTTAACCGCACTTGCAGTTTCTTCTACGCCAGCAGACTGGTTTGTGATGCGGCTGCTCATTCCCTCTATGTTGTTCATAATCATCGTAATTGAATTGGCCGTTTCACCCGTGCTTGAGTGGAGCTTTTCGCCAGCAATGCCAAGCGTTTCCTTGGACTTCTTAAGTTCCTTTACGATAGACTGCATCTTGTCCGTAAACTTGTTGAATCCGTCAACAACTGCACCAATCTCGTTGTTTGACTGAACTTCTATGCGCTTTGTAAGGTCTGCGTTGCCGGAAGCAATCTGGGTAATTGCAGACTCAACCTTCTGCAGGGGACGCAGCTCCTTGTAGATAAGGAAGCCGGAGATAAGTACAAGAATTGCAATGCTTGCTATGCAGGACAAAACCAAAAGGTAGGAAATTTTCATTGCGGTTCCGTTAACCTGGGAATTTGCAACAGAAAAGGCAAAAGACCAAGGGGTGTTCGCAACAGGGGCATAAGTTACAAACTGCTTCTTTCCGTTAAGGTCGTTAACCCAGGCTGAACCTGTCTGGCCGGTGCACATCTTTTCTGCTACAGACTGAAGGTCTTTGTATTTTGATTCAAGCTTTAGGAAATTCTTCTTTAGTATAAGAGATGGATCCGGGTATTCGATTACAGTTCCGTCTCCTGCCAAAAGCCAGGCGTTACCGGTTGCACCCAGGCGGATGTTGCCTACGATTTTCTGAACGGTGTCAAGGCTCATTACGCCTGCAAAAAAGCCAACGGTCTTGCCGCGGATTTTTACAAGGCGTCCAATGTGGATGATGGCCTTTTCCGTAAGCTTGTCCATAACCGGGTCGTCTATGTACTGGAATTTTCCGTCTTTTATAAGTGCCTTGTAGTAGGAGGTTCCAGAAATGTCTTCCTCTGAACCAGTGTCTGAATATGCAATTCCGTCCGGTGTACAGAAAATAACCTTGTCAAATTCCGGGATGCGGTAGGATGAGCGGGTCTTTATCCACTCAATAATCTTTTTTTCATCCGCCGACTGAACCGCATCGCTTTTTGCGTACACGTTCATCTCGCGCAGATAGGTATTCATTTTGTTTGTAAGAACAAGTGAATAGGCCTTTGTAATCTGGTCACAGTCATCTTCGTATGCGCTTCCTGCAGAAGTCTTTACCAGACTCAGAACCGCCGTACTCTGGAGTGCATTAAGCACAGCAGATAGTACTCCAATTGCAATAATGATTGTGAATACAAGATTCCTTCTTCCGCTCTTTCTCGCGTTTTCCGACATAATCTGCTCTCCCTAGCTAGTGGAAATTGTATGATGATTTTTTTAATGCCACTTATTATATAGAAAATATTTTACCCATTATTGTGAATGTTTGCAAGCCTAGCATTTTTTGAATTTTTCTTAATTTTTTTTACTTATTTGGAGCGCATTGAATCTTTAACTGTGCCCGGTCCTACGGCTCTGGGCAGACTCCACTTCCGCTTCCAAGATCAAGAATCCTCATGCCCTTGCGTGTCTTGTCTATGCTTTCCCTTACGTCCATAGTTTATCTTTACATTTTTGTGTAATCCCTTACAGCAAGATTCTGCTAGGCTTGTCACTGTAGCAGAGCTGCATTTTCCCTTGAAAAACAAACATCGTTGTGTTACTATATACTAACTTTTATTAGTTGGAGCGTACAATGGAACTTACTTTGGGTGACGTGCAGACGACTGCGCTTATTCCCCTTGCAATCAAAGCAAATGAGACAAAAAGGGCTAATGCAAGAATCAAGGACGACATGGCCGTAAAGATTATCGAGACAATCGGTGTAGACACAAAACCCTACGACAAATTCATGTCGCACGAAGGCGTTATTGCCCGCACAATCATGCTGGACAAAAGCCTAAAGGAAATGATCCGCCAAAATCCTGATTGTGCAATTGTGAACATGGGCTGCGGCTTTGACAACCGTTTTGAGCGGGTGGACAACGGAAAGATTCTCTGGTTTGACCTTGACCTTCCCGATTCAATCGCCGTAAGAAAAAAGGCCTTTCCGCAAAGGGAGCGCGTTACGATGATAGCAGGAAGCGTACTTGAAAGTGCATGGACAAAAATCATTCCCCAGGACAGGAAGCTGATTTTTATTGCAGAAGGGCTTTTCATGTATTTTACTATGGAAGAAATAAAGCAGCTTTTAAAAGTCCTAAAAACTTCCTTTAAGCAGGGCACTCTTATTGCCGAGCAGAACTGCAAGATGATGGTAAAGCAGCAGAAGCACCACGACACCGTAAAGAACACCAAGGCTGTCTTTAAAAGCGGAACCGATTCAGCACAGGAGATTGCAGACCTTCTTCCCGGCATAAATCTTGTGGAAGAACACAGCTTTAACGAAGAGATGAAAAAGCATTCAATACGCGGAAAAATCTTTGCAGCCATCTTTGGCAAATTCAACGACCGTTGGGCAACCTTTACTTGGGGCGCATAGTTTTTCTTTCTGGGAGTTTTTCTGATGAAAAAAATAGTAAAAAGTAGCTTTGCATTTTTTTGCCTTGCTCTTCTTTCATGCGGTGGAAAAAGAACCTTCAGGGATGGAACTTGGACTGGAAGCGGAGAGGGTAGGAACGGACCACTGGAGGTTTCCGTTACAATTCAGGATGGCGAGGTTTGCGCTGCCGAACTTTTGTCTGAACAGGAAACGGAAGGCATTGGAAAGCCTGCCATTCAGCCTATTCTGGAGCAGTTCCTTCAAAGCGGCGGTGAAACGGATGACGTTGATAGCGTGAGCGGTGCCACCATTACAAGCGATGCCCTGCTAGATGCCCTTGATGCAGCCCTTGATTCCAGTGCAGGAAAGGAAAAGAAGAAGTTTGCCTACAAAAACACAAAGTGCGACATAGTAATAATTGGTGCCGGAGGAGCAGGCCTTGTTGCAGCAACAGAAGCTGCCGGCAGGGGTGCCAATACAATCGTCCTGGAGAAAAGCCCCATTGTTGGTGGAAATACGAATTTTTCAACTGGCGGAATAAACGCTTCCTATACCAAGGAACAGAAGCGGCTTGGCATAGAGGATTCTCCGGAAGTTTTTTATCAGGACACGATGAAGGGTGGCAAAAACATGAACGACCCCGAGCTTGTAAAAACACTGGTGGACAATTCTGCTGCAATGGTTGAATGGCTTCAGTCCGACATTGTGGGAGCCGATTTGAGCGACGTAGGAATTTTTGGCGGTGCAAGCAACAAGCGCATTCACAGGCCACGCGGAGGCCAGGCAATTGGTGAGCACCTTGTTCCCCTTTTGCGGGAGGCAGCAGAAGAGCAGGGTGCAGACATACGCCTAAAGAACAGGGTTGTTGAAATCCTTATGGGAAAAGACGGTGAGGCTTGCGGGGTTAGGGTTTCCGCTGGTTCTAGCGAGTACACAATAAAGGCAAAGGCGGTAATCATTGCCACTGGCGGTTTTGGTGCAAACTCAAAAATGGTTGAGCAGTTCAGGCCCGACCTTGCAGGCTTTGGCACTACCAACCAGAGGGGGGCTACTGGAGACGCATTTTCCATGGTGCAGAAGTTTGACGCAGCAACAACGCAAATGGATCAGATTCAGACTCACCCGACTGTGGTTCCAAAAAACGGCAGCATGATTACGGAGGCTGTCCGGGGAAACGGGGCTATTTTGCTAGACAGGAGAGGCATGCGCTTTGTGGACGAGATGCAGACCAGGGACCTTGTTTCAAAAACAATTTTGGACTGTCCGGGCAAGACAGCTTTTCTTGTCTTTGACCAGGGTGTTAGGGAATCCCTAAAGGCAATTGAAAGCTATGCCGAGCACAATCTTCTTACGGAGGCACAAACGCTTGGCGAACTTGCGCAAAAGCTTGGGCTTGATCCTGTACAGGTTGAAAAATCGCTTGAAAGGTGGAATGCTTTTGTGGCGGCAAAGAAGGACAGTGATTTTGGCCGGAATCCAAAGAGTATGGACAGGGCCATTGCATCCCCTCCTTTTTATGCCATAGAAGTTGAACCTGCCATTCACCACACTATGGGCGGGCTTAAGATTAACAGCAGGGCACAGGTTCTGTCCGTTAGCGGAAAGATCATACCCGGCTTGTATGCTGCAGGAGAAGTTACCGGCGGCGTTCACGGTGCAAACCGCTTGGGTGGAAATGCCGTTGCGGACATCTGCGTCTTTGGAAAGATAGCTGCCGACAGCGCATTGAATCAAATTGGAAAATAAAAAAAGCGCCGTCCTTTTGAAGTAGCCTAAACTTTTGGAAAACTTTTGGGAAACTTCTTGGACGGCGCAATTCAATTTTATTTCTTCTTGTTCACAATCTCCCTTGCAAATTTACCATGTTCCAAAACGATTGTCCTTTCTGCATATTCCGCAACTTCCGGGGCATGGGTAACAACTATTACCGTCCTGCCTTCCTTGTGCAGCTGCTTAAAAATGTCTATGACCATGTTTTCGTTTGCTTCGTCAAGGTTTCCTGTTGGTTCGTCTGCCAGAATCAGCTGGGGGCAGTTTATGAGGGCTCTGGCTATGCAGACGCGCTGCTGCTCTCCGCCAGAAAGCTCGTGGGGAAGATGCTTTGCCCTTTGCGCAAGACCCACCCTTTCCAAAGCTTCCATGGCTTCCTTTTCATCCGGCATACTGTGGTAGTATTGTGAGACCATAACGTTTTCCACTGCGGTCAGATAATTTATCAGGTGGAACTGCTGGAAAATCAGTCCAATTTTGTCCCGCCTTATGTTGGTAAGATTTGCGGAGCTTTCCTTTGCTATGTTCCTGCCGTCTAGGAATACCTCTCCGCTTGTGGGCTTGTCCATGCAGCCTATTATGTTCATCATGGTGCTCTTACCTGAGCCAGAAGGTCCCATAATGGCAACCCATTCACCTTTTTCTACTTTCATGCTCACATTGTGGAGGGCAGCCACTTCCACCGTACCCATTTTGTATATCTTTGAAATATCGTTAACCTCTAATAAAGCCATCATTCACCTCTCAATACTATTACAGGATCTACAGTTGCCGCGTTCCTTACAGGAATCATGCAGGCAATGCCGGTTGTCAGGACAGAAACAAGAACCGTTACCGGTGCCAGCAAGGGCTGGAAGGAAATGCTTCTGCTGAATACATTCATGCTCACTTTTTGTGCAAACCAAAAGCCGAGTGCCACTCCTATTATGCCACCCAAGGCTCCAAGAAAAAGTCCTTCGCCAAGGAATTCCTTTACGATGTTTTTGTTTGAAGCTCCAAGCGCTTTTTTTAAACCTATCTCTTTACGCCTCTCTGCAACCACGGCCATCATCGTTGTTGCAACGCAGACCATGGTAAGGATTAGGACAACAAGAGTTACAATCCAGACCAGGGACTGGAGTTTCTTTAGCACGCTGCCTTCGCTCTTGGTGACACGCTTTACAAGACGAGGGGTTATGGAAGGTTCTGCATCAGAAATCTTTTTTGCAATCTCCTCAAGTTCCTGTGCATTTGCGCTGATAGAACATTCTGCAAAATCGTACATGTTGGAATTCTTCATCAGCAAGTCCATTTCTTTTTGGTCAATAAAGATGCAGTCTTCCTCACCGCCACCAGTCTGAAGGATTCCGCTTACCGTAAAGCGTGCGGTAAATTCTTCCCCTTCTGAGTCAGTTCCAGAGAGGGAAATCCTGTCCCCAATTTTTGCGGCTACAGTCTGGGCAACCGTTTGTCCCAATAGTGCCTCCCCCTTTTGCTTGGGGTATTGTCCGCTTATTCCCCAGTAGGGTCTTGTCTTTTGGACTGAAGAAAAATCAATTCCACCTACCATGAACGGAAGCCGGTTAAGGCTCATCGTCTCGTAGCGGAAAGCCGTAAGTCCCACAAGGCTCTTTGCGGGAATTTGTGCCTGGGCTGCATTAAGGGCTTCTTTTCGAATATCCTCTGCACCTGTACTAACAAGCATGAGGTTTGCGCCATAGGAGCGGAATTCTTTTCCCATTTGCCGGGGAACGTCGTAGTAAATTGTTACAAGGCCGGAAAGGACAGTTGCCCCTATTGCAACCGCAAGCAGAGCTACCAGCATGCGTGACCTTCTCCTTATCAGGGAGCTTGTAATCATCTTGAAATAAAATTTTTGCCTAGTCATTTATTATCTTCCGTGTAAAACTTCCGCGGGTTTGAGCGAAAGCAGCAGTTTTATGGACGGGACAGAGCCTGCCATCGTTACTACAAAAATCAGAATGGCGACAAGGGGTATGACGGTTGCCTTTATGTTGATGGCAGAGTCAAATACGCTTTGCCCGATTATTTGTGCAAATCCAAGGCCTGCAAAGTATCCGATTATTCCCCCAAGAATTGCGGTGATTAAAATTTCGGTAAGCACCAGGATTGAAATGGGGGCGTCGTGTGCACCAATTGCCTTTAGCAGTCCTATTTCCTGTGCGCGTTCCATTACGCTTGCGGTAACAAGGTTTGAAATTCCAAGGGCGGAACCTATAAGGCTTAGTATTGTAATCAAGAGCATGAGCAGCTGCGTCTTGTTCAGTATTGCTCCCTCGCTTTCTGCTACCTGCCGTACTGCCTTTGCGCACGAGTTTGAAATTACTTCCTGAATCTGGTAGCAGATTGAACTTACGTAGGCTGTGCAGTACCATGTGTCCCAGTCGTTGCGGTTAAGACTGGACGGATCTTGTGCAGCCCTGCGTGCAAGGTCATTGTCCGGTGTTGTAAGCGCGCTAACTTCCATGCTGGTGACAAGTCCTGGTTTTTCAAAAAGCTTTTGGGCGGATTTTATGGTGATGTAAATCTTTTCGTCCTCATCGCTTCCAGAGTCAAAGATTCCTTTTACAATCCATGTTTGCCCTCTCTGCTTTCCGTCCGCTTTCCTAAAGAGGCTGATTGTGTCACCAACGGTAATTCCGTTACTCTTGGAAAAGGCAGAGCCAACCATTGCACCCGTATCGTCGCCGTCGTCCAACCATGAACCTTGAACAGACCACCAGGTTTTCATGGCTGTCATTCCTGTGTCCAAAGTTTCTCCTGTGGGAAGCTCCAGATGCTTTTTAAACCATGTTCCAGCAACAGGAACTTTTTGCCCGTCCTTTAGGTATGCGCTCGATTCAAAGTAAGGTGCAAAGTCTACTATATTAAAGGCCCAGAAAATCGTCTTTATTTTTCCAAGTTCATCTTCTTTTAGGAACTGAGAAATATTGTCGTCAAAACCGAACTCTTCGGTCAACAGGCTTGCGGACTGTGGAACCACCCTGATGTTTGCGCCGTATGTCTTTAGCTCCTGATTCACCTTGTCGCCCACGTCGAACATTACGTTAAGCATGGCAGTGGCAAGAGATGCTCCAAGCGCTATGGTAAATGCAATCATCAGCATTTTTTTCTTTTGGCGGCCCAAAGCCCTGAATACCATTCTCCAAAACATTTGTCCTCCTTAGAAGCGGTTTGCTTCCTTTTCCAAGTCTTCGGTGTAAACCTTAAGTCCTCCGTCCTCGATTTTTGAGTAAAGGGGAATCGGGTTGCAGCCACCCTTTAAGCCTATGGTGTTGCGGTTCATTACAACGTCGCAGCGGTTGCAGACAACTTCATCTCCACGCTCGTAGTAGCCTACGTTTCCGCAGACTTCACATGCGTCAAATCCTACTCCAAAATTGTTTCCTTTTTTCTGCACAACTATAAAGCGCACCTTCTTTCCTTTTTCGCTTGTCCAGGTAAAGCGGTGCAGGTGTCCGTCTGCAATCTGTTCCAGAGGAATGAATATTTCGTTTCCTTCAATTTGGAATTCTTCTGAAGGAGAAAGCTCCACAATCTTCTGTGAGAATTTTCTGATTACCGTAAGGTCAATGCAAAAATAGATTGAAAGTAAAATAAGAAAGATTCCCCAGCGGCGGTTTTTCTTTGAGCGCGCCTTTAGCTTTCTGTGTTCTGCAGGGTTGGTGTATTCCCCATGGATTTTTATGTTGTAGATGGTGAATGCGGCGGCAAATACAATAAGGATGATTAGTGTGACCAAAAGTATTTTGTTTTCAAGTTCAAAAATCATCAGCAGGTTTTTCTTTACGAATTTTGGTAGCTTGAATTTTCTTCTGTAATATGAATTGATGATTCCGATTAAAGAAATCAGCAGGGCAGAGGAGTTAAGGACAAGGTAGAATGTAGTGCAGGCAGACGTGCACTTTATTGGGGAAGGGATTAGAACCTTGCGGAAGGCCAGAAAGAAAAGGAACAAAAGCAGGAATGCAAGAATCCAGCCTGTCATCCGCAAAAGGAAGTCCGTACTAAAATACGATTCGTCCATACCTACAAAGTGGAAGGGCAGGGTGGCCATGGGCGGCAAGCGGTAGAAGAGAAGGGCAGCGAATGTGAGCAGTCCCAAAAGACCCGTCAAATTCTCTGCTACCCCCAGTAGTTTTTTTTCCTGACACTTTGACTGCATGGCCGGCAAAATCCATGCCATGATGCAGTAGACAAGTGAAAGACCCAGCGTTGCAAAAATCAAGTAGATGTTGTTTATCTGATTGTATTTTATGATTCTTCTGTCGCGCATAAGTGAAAAAACTAATGCAAGCGCGAAGATGATTCCTATAAAAATTGAGTGAATCCTGCGGCTTTTCCCGCTTCCAAATCTGGATGCTACGGATGTTATGATCGCAAGCAGCAGTGGCAGAATCAGAAGGTTCTGCACGATTTGATATAAATTCTTTGCCATGAGTTGTTAAAAAAAGAGCAAAAGCCACGTCCCGGCATTGACCGAAACATGGCTGCAAAATCATTTAAGGAAAAATGACTTTCCCTAATCCATAATCCAAAAAATCAAATTAGTTGAATTCTGGCTCGACTTTCTTTCCGTCGAAGGCCCAGTCCTTGAATTCAACTGTGAGAGGCTTGTCGTTTGGCCAGTACTTCTGCAGTGTTGAACCAGGCTTTGTGTCTTCGTCTGTGTGGATGAAGTAGTTGTTTTCTGCAGGGCTGTGGATGATGAAGCGGGCTGTGTATGTTCCTGCCTTGTTCAAGTTGATGTTGGCTCCGTAGTGGGGACCGTCGGATGCGTTCATCTGCATGAAGGTTCCTGTTGTTACGGCTTCTCCGCTTGACTGGTCTACGATTTCATAGTCAACAGTAAGGCCTGGAACAAACTGGTCTACAACGAATCCAAGGTCGTTGTCCATTGCGGCAATGTCTGCTTCTATGTGCATGGTGTAGTCCTTTCCGAACTGGAGGTTTCCTTCACCAGACTTCATGTCTACTGCCTGGAAGTATACGCCGTTTACAGCAAGGAAACCTGCTTTCTGCTCGTCTCCAATGTCATGCTCAACGAAGCCGCCTTCATCTTCTTCCGCAACTTCTGCTGCTGCGGATGAAGCTGCCGGTGTTTCGGTAGCAGCAGCTGCCGGCTGGGAACCATTGCTCTTAGAGCAAGCAACAAATGCCAACGCCATTGCGGCGCCTGCGAGAACCAAAGACAATGTCTTTTTCATTAAAAAACTCCTTAAAGAATATGTATTCTTCTATTTTTAGCCGACTATGCGGCCTTTTTTGCCTTGTTTTTAGAAATAGCCAAACCTGCTATAAGACTGCCCAGAACTATGGCCAGGGCAATAGCCTGTGCTATAAGTGATTCCTTGTAGGGGAAAATTCCAAGAAGCGAAATTGTTGGCACTCCTTCCACAACATGGGGAATGATCCATCCTGCGTCAACAAATTCGCTGATTCCGCCTCCAACAAAAGCAACCACCATGATGAACATAAGGATTGACGTGGCAAGGAAGAAGGGCTTTAGTGGCAGGCGCTTTCCTGCAACTATGATTGCCTTGTAGACAAAAATCAGCAGTATGGCAGATGCGGCAATTCCAAGCAGTACAGCCCCAACAATTCCCGAACCGTCCGAACCTGCAAGCATTGCCTGGTAGAACAAAATGACTTCCGCCCCTTCGCGGAAAACCGCAAGAAAACATGTGAATGCAAGCCCGAACATGCTGCTTCTGTCTATTGAAGTCTGAACCTTTCCCTTGATGAAGCTTGACCATGAGGCTTCTGACGATTTTGAAATCATCCAGTTTGAAGTGAAGAAGAGAACTGCAACCGCAATGAACATGGTTACGCCTTCTACAACTTCCTGCCCCTGTCCGCTCGCAAAACCAAAGCGCGTAATTGCAATCAGAATTATTGCCATTATGACGGATGCCAAAATACCCAGCATTGAACCGTTAAAGACTGGCCTTAGGCTTACTTCTTTTGCACTTACACCGTTTTCTTTTGCTTCCAACTGGTTGTTCTGGTTTATTTTTCTAAGGTAGGCGATGATGGCACCCACAATCAGAATGGCTTCAAAACCTTCCCTTAAAAGAATCATCAGTGATGCGGCAACAGTTCCCCACCACTGCAGGCGGTTCTGCGATTTTGTAAGCGAAAGCGAAGTTTCTTCTATTAATAAGCCGAGCTTCTTGATGGACTTAGATGTTTGGGTTTTGTCGGCCCGGCTTATGATCATGTTTTTTGTTTCCGTGTAAAGGTCAACTATTTCCTGGTCCTTTTGGGCTGAAAGGCTCTTTATCACGTTTTCCTGGAATTTTGACTTTCCGTAGTAGCGGGCGTATGCCTTGCGGAATTTTGGTTCTGCCGTTACCAAATGCCCTTCTTGGTACATCTGTGCGGCTTCCTCAAATTCCTGATTGAGAGTTTTGGCAAGTTCCGTCCATGACATTTGTGGCGGGTCAAGTTTTTGTGCATCTTCAAAGAGCATGGCGATTAGGGTGTCTGCTTCTGCCCTCACTTCGCTTTTGTCCTTGCCGTTCCTTATTGCTCCTTTTACCCGGCTGAACTGGACTTCTACATTTCCTGCCCTGCTGCCACCGATACGGCTTTGTGTGTTGCGCTCAAAACCGTCAACTTCGTAGTGGCCAAAATATGCATCGTTCACGCGCTCATAGGCCTTTTCTGCATCGCCAGATTCATAGAGCGAACATGCGTCATCAAGAATTCCCTTCATTTCTGTGGCTACGGCTTTCCATGATTTTGTGTCTGCCGCTGATGAAAGAAGGAATACTGCCGTGAGAGAAAGAAGTGCGATATATTTTTTTATGTTTTTCAAAACAAACCTCTGGAATTACTTTTATATAATTTTAGTTAGCGTAAGCTAATAATAGTAAATGCCAACATTTTGTTCAAGCGGTTTTTAAAAAATTTCTTATTTTTTTTGAACTTGTTGACACTCGTATAGAAAGTGTGTAAACTCCCCTAAAAAAAGTTAGTCTATGCTAATATTTTGAGGAGTCTATATGAAAAAAGTTAGGCCTATGGATTTTGCGCTTTTGCTTGCTTCCCTAATATTGTGCCTTGGTACTGCCTTTGCTTTTTCTGCATGCGGTCCAAAGGAAGATGGTTCTTGGATGATGTGCCACTGGGCGGAGCGGGTTGTGCTGCTGCTTGGTGCCATTTGTTCTCTGCTTGCGCTTGCAAGGCTTGTCTCTTTTAGGGAAGGGGTTAAGCTGGGGCTTGGAGTTGCAATTTTTTTAAATTCACTGGCTGCGCTTTTTGTTCCAGGAAGGATAATTCCACTTTGCAAAATGGCAAACATGAGGTGCCATTTGGTTATGAAGCCTTCTGTTTTTACCGTGG
>JAGCWT010000239.1 GCA_017961705.1 Treponema sp. | reverse complement strand
CAGAACTACTCATAAAAACAAAGTGTGCCGGTGAATACGAAAGCTCCTTTACCCTTTTTGCCGCCTTTTTGGAAGGAATTGAACACACTCAGGGCTTTGACTCAAGGACGGGAACAATCCGCTTTCTTTGGCGCTACCTAAAACTTCTTGGACTCCAGCCGGACGTAAACACATGCAGCTCATGCTCGGCACTCATTTCCACCCAGACCTCCCAAGGCGGAACATACATCAGGCACATAAACGGATTTGTCTGCCGGGACTGCACCCCTTCATTCAGCGAGGGGCAAAAATTCGCAAAGCAGGAAGCCCCAGCCCTCAGCAGCAGTTCCCTCTTCTACCTGAACGCAGTGAACACAATGCGCCCTTCCACAGTACGCGGCATGGAACTTACCCCGCAAAACGAATCCGAGCTAAAGAATTTCCTCTTCCTACTGATTGAACACGCAGTCGGCTCCCGCCTCAACTCCCTAGAGACAGGAAGCGGTATTCTTTAGTAGGGGAATCAGTTTTGTGCGCAACGGGAAGAAAAATATGGATGAAAATCCATTTGCGAGGTGCGACCGAAGGGAGTCAGATTCCTATTACCTCGCACCATGGATTTTCAGCCAGATTTTTCTGGTAGTGGAGCACAAAACTGATTCCCCTGGCAGTGCAATGACTTCCCACTAGCAATTTTTACAAAAATCAATTATAATTCTATTATATTGTAAACAATGGGGATAAACTGAAAATGAGAGCTGCTGATATTATCGTTAAGAAACGCGGAACAGGTTCAGTAAAGGGAGCCGAACTAACCCGCGAAGAAATAGAATTCCTTGTAGACGGATACGTAAACGGCCAAATTCCAGACTACCAGATGTCTGCCTTTATGATGGCCGTATACTTTAACGGAATGACCTTTGAGGAAACAGGCTGCCTTACAGACAAAATGCTCCATTCAGGCGACGTAATAGACCTCCATGGAAAAGAATCAAAGGGACTTTTTGGCCCCTTCGTAGACAAGCATTCTACAGGCGGCGTAGGCGACAAGATAAGCCTTCCCCTTGCACCAATCGTGGCAGCAATCGGAGTTCAGATTCCAATGATGAGCGGAAGGGGCTTGGGGCACACAGGCGGCACTCTGGACAAGCTCGAATCCGTACAGGGCTACAACGTAAACCTGAGCGCAGAAGAATTTGAGCGCCTAATAGCAAAGACAGGTTTTGCAATGACAGGCCAGACGCAGAAGATTGCACCCGCAGACCGCAAGATGTATGCCCTTAGGGACGTAACAGGCACAGTGGAAAGCATTCCCCTCATCACAAGCTCCATCCTTTCCAAGAAAGTTGCGGAAGGAAGCGACGCACTTGTCTTTGACGTAAAATACGGCCTTGGTGCCTTTATGAAAAGCGAAGAAAATGCGGAAAAGCTTGCCACATTCCTTGTAAAAACATCCCAGGCCATGGGAAAAGAGGCATGCGCCCTTCTTACAAACATGGACAGCCCCCTCGGCTACAAGGTAGGAAACTATCTGGAAATAGAAGAGACACTTGAATGCCTCCAGGGAAAAGGACCTGCAGACGTAATGGAACTTACATACGCTCTTGGTGCCCGCATGGCCATATTCGGCAAGAAGGCAAAAACCGTGGAAGAAGGAATAGAGCTTTGCAAAAAGGCAGTTGAATCAGGAGCAGCCCTAAAGAAATTCCTTGAAAACATAAGGGATCAGGGTGGAGACCCGGACAAGCTTTTACAGGAACAGGGAAAACGCCGCTCAAAATTCCACATGGAGCTAAAGGCAGAAGAAAGCGGATACCTTTCAATAGATGCATACAAAATAGGAATTGCCTGCATAAACCTGGGTGTTGGCAGAAACAAGACAACAGACAGCGTAGATGCAGATTCCGGACTTATATTCGCAAAAAAGCAGGGCGACCTTGTTAAAAAGGGAGAAAAAATCATTGATGTCTATGCAAAGGATGCAGGCGCACTGGTAACAGGCACTGCTGCGGTAGCAAAGGCACTCTCATATTCAGACCAAAAACCTGCAGAAAAAAAATTAATACTCAAGGAAATAAAATAGTGTCCGTCTGGAATAAAAAAGTTATCTCAAAAGATGAACTGGAGAAGTTCCGTTCAAAATATGGTCTTGACTCTTTAAGCGCAAGCATCATGCTTAGGCGTGGAATTACCCAGGGAAAAGACATCCTCTATTTTATGGAAGATGACCTGCGTTTCCAGCACAGCCCCTTCTCCTTTAACAGCATGGAAGATGCCGTTGACCGCATATTGGATGCCCAGGAAGAAAAAGAAAAAGTCCTTATTTTTGGCGACCGGGACGTAGACGGAGTAAGCGCAACCACGGTTTTGTACGAGTGCCTAAGCGGCATTGGAATAGACGTGCAGTACAGGCTTCCACAGGGAAACGATGCATACGGGCTTAGCACAGAAGCGGTGGATGACTTTGCAACTCTTGGCGGCACACTAATAATAACGGTTGACTGCGGAATCTCAAACATTGCAGAAATCCAGCATGCACAGGAACTTGGAATAGACGTAATTGTTACGGACCACCACAATCCGCCGGAAACCCTGCCACCTTCAACAATAATACTGGATCCAAAGCTTCCAGACTCTGGCTACCCCTTCCAGGACATTTCCGGATGCGCGGTAGTTTACAAACTGGTATCGGCACTGCGTTTTGCAAAAAGCGAATGGTACAAACAGGACGTCTGCCTTCTTGACGCAAGGGAAGAAGATTCCCTTATCCGCATTGAATGCATTAAAATACGCAACATGGTTCCCTGCGCCGCAAAGCTAAGCATCCTTGCAGGCAGCGGTGAAAGTATAACAAGCACAAGGCTCCCCTCTTACCTTAGCGGACAGGCAATACTTGTTTGGGACGCAAGCACGGTCAGGACACTCCTAAAGCAAGCGTTCGGTTCTTCCGCAGAATTCAACCTGGTGGACATAAGGGAGCACTGCGCAAAATACTTCCCCAGCATAGCAAACCTACCGCTAGGTAAAATAAAAACAATGAGCAAGATTGCAAAGTACGGCAATCATGAACCTACGGAAATTGGCGGTTTCTACAATATATTCGTAACATACGCCCAGACAGACTTTAGGAAAAAGTTTCCCGGATGCGCACAGGCAGAAGAAAGGGACATGCAGCTTGTAGCACTTGCGGCCCTGGCAGACATAATGCCCATGAAAAACGAAAACCGCCTTTTTGAAAACAATGCAATTGCCGCCATAAACGCAGGTCGCGTTCGTCCCGGGCTCATAGACCTGATGGCACGGCTTAACATGCTTGGCAGAAGGGTAAACGCAACAGACCTAAGCTGGGTTGTTGTTTCACATCTGAATGCGGCAGGCAGGCTTGGCCACCCGGAACTTGCGGCAGAACTATTTCTTAGCAAGGACGAAAAACAGAGGGACTCGGTTGCGCAAAAGATAATGGAGCTGAACAACCAGAGAAAGCAGCTTTCACAGGACGCCTGGTCTTATGCTGGCATTCAGGCAAAGACTTCAATCCCCTCCCACAACGGAAAGCTTTGCGTAGTAATTGACGAAAGGCTTAACAGGGGTGTAAACGGAATTCTTGCAGGCAGGCTTGTTGCCACTTACAACATTCCCGCAATAGCAGTTACCTTTGTGGAAAAAAATGCCATTGGCTCCATGAGAAGCTGCCGGGGTGTGGACGTTACCAAATTCCTTGCAAAGATGGGAGACATCTTCATAAACTACGGAGGCCATTCCGCTGCTGGAGGATTCAGCTTTGAGCGCGAAAAGCTTCCTGTTTTTGAGGAGAGGCTTAAGGAACTGTCCGCCACACTTGAACTTTCAGAATCCAAAACCGATACATTTAATGTGGATGCAGAAATTCCGCCGTCATTCCTTACACCGGACCTTCTTAAGATTTCCGACCGGTTTGAACCCTTTGGAGAAGAAAACGGAGAGCTTCTTTTCCTTGCCCGGGGACTTCCTGTTCTTGACGGAATCATAATGGGAAAAGGTGAAAAGCAGCACCTTAAGATTACCGTAGGAAACGGCAGCTTTAAATGGCCAGCCCTCTTTTGGAACGAAGCTGAGCGCCTGCACCGGGACTTTGAAATAGGAGACACAGTTGACATTCTGTTCAACGTGCAGAGGAATTGGTTCAACGGAGTGGAATCACCCCAGCTGATTCTTCATGATATAAAGAAAAGTATTTGTTAAAATAAAACTACTATAGGAGACAAATTTTATGAAACGATTTAAGAAAATTCTTGCTGCGGCAGTCTTTGCGGCGGCGGCACTGCTCCCCACTTTTGCAAGGGAAGCCAGCTTTACAGGCGAAGACTACGAAATCAGACTTTTCTATAACGATACCGCTGTTCCTGGAGACGCTGTTTTTGTAAGAATGAAATTCATCCAGAACGGAAAAATGACAAAGGCAGACAAGGCACGCTTTAACGCTACAACTGCGGTCCTTGAACTCTACAACGACGAAAAGAGACTGGACAAGGCAGCATTCTACGACCTTGAAAAAGACAGCGACAAGACAACACGCACAATGCTTGCAGGCATAGGACTTTCATCTTGGTGGAAGAGCGACGCAAACTACCACCTTACTGTAAAATACAACCTTTACGGTGAACAGCCGCTGGAATTTGACCTTCCCTTTGGCCTTAACAACAAGGTCTTTGAATCTTATACCATTGAGGCAACCCAGGGTATGACAAACATCCAGTCCGACAAGTCAACGGAAAAGATGAAGCAGATTGAACGCCTTAACAAGGTTCTTTATGCTGTAAACCCGGAGGGAGTCCACCAGACAAAAGCTTTCGTGCCGCCGACAACTGTTACAAGACGCACATCAATCTGCTTTGAGCGCAGAATCTACAAGTACACAAACGGCAAGGAAGTTTACAGCGCACACTACGGAACCGACTACGGAACAGGCACCGGGGCAAAAATCACGTCATGCGCAGACGGAAAGGTTATGATTGCAGAAAACCGCATTTCAACAGGATGGAGCGTCTGTATTGAACACCTTCCTGGTCTTTACAGCCTTTACTACCACATGAGCGAAATAAAGGTAAAAGAAGGAGACACCGTAAAAGCAGGAGACTTGATTGGTTTGAGCGGAGCCACTGGTTTTGCAACAGGCCCACACCTGCACTGGGAGATGAGGCTTAACACAGTTCCGGTAAACCCTGACTTTTTCTGCCAGGACTTTACCTTTGACTCTGTTGAGCACCAATAAAAAAGCTAACCAATAAGCGCAAGGAATTCCTGCTCGTTGATGACGGGAATTCCAAGCTGGGCTGCCTTTACGTTCTTGGAAGAACCGCTTGAAGTGTCATTCGTTACAAGGTAGCTGAGCCCCTTTACCACGGATGTTTTTACGGAGCCACCCTTTTGCTTTACAAGTGCCTGAGCATCCGCCCTTTTCATAGTCGTAAGTTCTCCTGTAAAGCAGAAAGACTTTCCGGTAAGACTACCCTGCTTTATTCCCTGTTCAACTTCTATTGTTACGCT
>JAGCWT010000019.1 GCA_017961705.1 Treponema sp. | reverse complement strand
CGGAATTACATCCGGGACCAAGAAGAAGAAGACCGCAGACAAGATGGGCAACAATAGTTAAGCCTGTGGCCGTAGGCTAGGCTAACCGCTTTGAGCGGTTCACATTTCAAGCCACCACCTCTGGTGGTGGTAGATGACTTCTATACGGCATTTTGTCAAACAGTAATTTCTATTTGATTGTTTTCTATTCCAAGTATACAACTTTCGTAATAACCATCGCCAGTTGTTCTTGGTCCGCTAATTACTTTAAACCCGTCATTTTTTAATCTTTCTGTAAGGGCATCAACTTTTTCTTTGCTTCCAACACTAAAGGCAATATGGATGAATCCCGTTCGCTTCAAAGTTTTTTTGTCATCCTCTACTTCCGGGGCAGCCATCAGCTCAAGGCGGTAGCCATCATCAAAAGTGATAAAGTAGGAACGAAAGCCAGTCACTTTATTGTGGTAGCCGTCGTTTGCTTTTCCGTCAAAATATTTTACAAAGAAATCTTTGCTTTCTTCCAAGTCATTTACGTACATGGCAATATGTTCAATTCTCATAATTTCTCCAATCAGAAAAGCTTACAGAAAAACTATCTGTTATTCCTCTCCAAACAGTTCCTTAAGATAAAGGCGCAAGGATTCATCTGCACCCTTGTAAGTTACACAACCTTCAAGATGCTTTCTTTTTAATTCAAGGGGAAGCGCGTCCTTGTATTTTTCTATCACGGATATCATCACTCGCTCGTCCTCAAAATCGATATTGTAGAACCTGAACTTCCTGTTTCCGAATTTATAAGAAACATACGCTTTGTATTCATAAGTCAAACTGCGGCTGGCCGAATGCTTCCCTCCGTTACCATACGTTATCAGTGTGAATCCAACCTGCATGTTTTCGGCTTGACGAAGCTTATAATCTTTTGACAATTGTTCTATAACGAACCTGTTTTTCACACTTTCATCATAAAGTTCCGAACGGCAAAAAAACGGCGTAATAAAACAGGATAAAAATAAAACCAGACCCGTAATAAAAAGCGGCTTTCTCTTTTCTTTCCATGTTTTCCTATCCCATGAATTTGAAACAGACATTTTCCCGCGTGCATCATAAATCACAAAAGTGACAAAAACCAAAAAAATAAATCCAAGATATTTGAGCCAGGAAGGGCGAACGGCAAGAGCGTCCGATGCGGCAAACACGACTTTCTTTTGAAGCGGATTGTAGCCAAACCAGTAAACCGGCAATGTAAAAAAAGACAGAAAACCGGGATCTTTAAAAAATCTTTTCTTCGGTTTTTCTTCCGTCGGTTCAGTTATATATTCCATGGCATTCTCCTGTTAAGACACAAGCGCTTTGTTGTCTTTGAAAGTTGGTATGTGATTTTTTATTTTCTTCTACCGGCAAGGTCATAGACTTCATTGTCTGCCCGTGCTGAAATTACCAGAATGTACATCTCATGAGTTTTTTCATCTTCGATTAATTTATATACAACTCTAATTCCAATATCCCGATATTTTATTTTTAGTAAACCCGTTAAATTGTTAGAACCTTTGTTTCCAAGAGGCTTTCCATAGCCGCCTTCATTCTGGGGTTTAGGATTTGAAGAAACTTTTATGATTCCCTTCAATACTATTTTCCTTACAGAACCGTCCATCTTGGTCAATTCTTCTTCCGCAAGAGGATGATATTTGATTTTCCATTCCATCTGTTACTCCAGATTAACCTCAACATCATCCAAATCTTTTTCCGAAAGTCCAAATTTTTTCATAACATTTTCGTGACTGGTGTATTTAACTTTTTGCGCAAGCCTTTTTTCTGATTCAGCCGCAAGGATAGCATCCTCGTATTCATCCATCATCTGCTGATAGCATTGGGGGCTCATCAGGATACATTCAGGGACATTATTTTTAACGACAATTTTTGTTCCATATTTTTTCACATCAGAAAAAATTCTGTTTGCTTCACCCTTGTTAAATCGGCTGATGGGAATTATGGAATCCAAAATGCTTACTGTATTCAGAGTCTTCATATATTGCCTCCCCTGTTGTTCTGAATATAGTATATATGTTAATTTATTTATTGTCAAATTTGTAGTGGAATTTTCCTAGCTTTACAATAGGCTCATTTACCTTACCGATTCCGCGTTTACTGTAACCAAATCTTCCCTGTGCTTATCCAGATATTCATTTATAATTTCTTCAATTTTTTCCGGGTAATCATAAAACTGGCTGTCAAGTTCATGGAATTCATTTTCAAAATCTTCTGTTGGCAACTCTCGTTTTGCAGATAATTCATGATATTCTGAAATGTCAATTTTTTGTTTTAATAATTCAATTGATTCATCAAGCAAAGCCTTATTTTTATTTAAGCTAAAAAAATCCAAGCCTTTCTGAATTTCAAAAACTTCATATCCAATAGAATTAAAGTAAAACTGGTCAAAGCCGCCGTTGTTAATTTCGCATTCATAAGTATAAACTAAATATGTATATTTTATTGCAGCTGGCAATTTTTGTAGCCTTGCATCCATTTCTGCATCATAAGAATCTCCTACAATCCAGCAAACATAGTTATCGACTATTTCATATAATTTTTCTGCAGGAATTTCTTGCGCAAGTTCTTTAGAGATGCCCTTATATTTTTTCCAATACTTTTCATTCACGGAATATTCATCCTTTTTTAGCGCTTCATATTTCTTCCAATTTCCTGTGTCTTTTCCAAAAATCATACAAGTTCCCCCTAGTAACATTAATAATACCCCTGTGCGGGCATCCGCATAAAAAAAGTCCCGCTCAAGAACCAGGACTGAATGTTTTGCCAAGGCTATGCTATTTTGTCAAAAGTTCGTATGCTTCCATAGAAGAAGATGCGTTCAGCAGGGCATCGCGCAAATCCTGCTTCTTAAGTTTTGCGCTAAAGAAAGACAGGGTCTGAAGGTAGTAGTTGTGCTGGTTAAATGAAGCTGCAATCATAAAGAGCAACCTTACAGGTACGTCGTCTATGCTCTGGTAGTCAATAATGTCCGTCTTTGAGATTCCAACAGACATTACAAGGTCCGTTACGCTGGAAAGCCTTACGTGGGGAATTGCAAGTCCCATGCCAATTGCTGTGGACATAAGTTCCTCGCGCTTAAAGACTGCTTCCTCTAGTTCCTTTGCGTCCTTAATCTGCGGTGCAGTTGCAAGGTTCTGGGAAAGCTCAAGAAGTGCGTCGTGCTTGGTCTGGTGGTTCATAAAAATGATGCGCTCGGGAGAAAGAATGTCCTTTACAAGAATCTTTATGTCTGCCGGTGCCGCTTTGGAAGAAGACAGGCGTTCGTTAACCCATTTCTCTATCTCGGCTTTCTTGAATCTCCAGACGGTTCCAATCTTTCCGCTGGGAATTTCGCCCCTCTGCGCCCAGTCATATACGGTGCGTTCACTTACGCGCAGGTACTTTGCAACTTCTTCTATTGTAAGGATTGAATCTTCCATGACGAACCCCATATTTTTTTAGATAATCTTACGGTATTTTAACATTCTTTACGGTTTTTTGTCAAGTTTTCTACCGCATTATGATACTTATAATACGAAAGAAATAAGTTCGGACGATATACGCTTATGCAAAGGGTTTTGGAAATCAGTTTAGTGCGCAATGGGAAGAAAAATATGGATGAAAATCCATTTGCGAGGTGCGACCGAAGGGAGTCAGATTCCTATTACCTCGCATCATGGATTTTCAGCCAGATTTTTCTGGTAGTGGAGCACTAAACTGATTTCCATGTATATATATGGCATATATCCGATTGTTCACATAAACTTATTGCTATTCATTTCTCATTGCTAACCGCCAAAAAACATGCTATAATTCTCGCATGTACAATATAGTTGCAAACGTCCTCAGCGGAAAAGGGGCCGGAAAAAAATGCCTGGAAGAAGTCCGCTCTTATTTGAACGAAAAAGGACTGGAATTCCAAATAGACATAATTGACGGACGCGGGGCCGGAAAACGCATAACACAGCGTCTTTGCGAAAAGGGCGCAAGCGTTGTCGTTGCCATTGGAGGCGACGGAACCTTCCACGAAGTTTTGAACGGCATGGATTTTTCCAAGGCAAGGCTGGGCTTTGTTCCTGCGGGAAGGGGAAACGACTTTGCCCGTGGAGCCGGATTCAGCTTTGACCCAAAAGAGGCAATCGATGCTATTGTACGCGCTAAGGAAAGCAACTTGGACTACATACAGGTTGGAAAGCGCAGGTGCCTTAACGCATGCGGTACTGGACTGGACGTAGAAGTCCTCCGCCTTACAGACCAGAAAAACTACACCTACGTAGGCTCACTTTCAAAAACGCTCATGAATTTTAAGCCCTACAAAGTGCGCGTTGAAGCCTGCGGAAAAAAGACCGAATACGAATGCGTTACAGCCATCCTCTGCAACGGAACCCAGTACGGTGGCGGCATGAAGGTTTGCCCACCGGCAAAAATAGACGATGGCCTTTTGGACCTTATGATTCTTGAAAAACCAAAAGTTCCAGCCCTTTTTGTAATGCCATCATTTGTCCGCGGAAAGCATATCGGAAAATACTACTGCACCCACGGTCCCTGCGAGACGGCCACAATCATAAACGAATCATTCCCCTATATTCAGATTGACGGCGAAATATACGAAGGCAACAAACTGGAAGGTAGGATTGTGCGCGGAGGCCTAAAAACTTTCCTGCCATAAAAAGACACCCCTAACAAAACACCACAAAAAGGAGGCGTTTTACATGAAAAGTTCCAAAAGAATATTTTTAGCAGTCATTGCATTTGCCGCTCTTGCACAGGCTGCATTTTCCCTGGGGTCTAAGGATTCCTCAAAGCCAAAGCTAAAGGGCGTGCAGGTTTCCAAAAACGGTCAAATTTATCCCAAGGGAACCACCTACATAACGCTCAATTTGGCAGGTGAAAACACATTTACCTTTACTGCAACAAGCAACCCAGCCGCAAACGGAACTCCAGTCAAGGCAACAAGCGCAAATCCATCCGTGGCACAAGTAACACAAAGTTCCTCCAACCCCAGCCAGTTTACAATAAAAGCCTTAAAGCAGGGCGGAACCTACGTAGAAGTAAAATGCGACTACTACAAATTTATTTTTAGCATAACCGTAAACGACACTTCTGCCGCGGGAATTGCCCAGGCCAAGAGCGAACAGCAAAGAAGGGATGCGGAGCTTTTGGAAATTCAAAGAATGGCAGAGGCCAATTCAAGGGCAGGCCAGCAGAACCAAAGTGCAAGCCAAAGTGCAAGCCAGAACACAAGCACAAGCGTCAGTTCTCAATCCACCAGCACACAGACATCAAGCTCACAGACATCATCTTCACAGCCAGCAGTCACCCAAACTTCAAGTTCCCAAACTTCAAGTTCCTATGAAAGCAACGACGGCTGGGGCGACATCTGGGACTTCATCTTTGGCCCCCAAGGTCCAAGCGTAGAAATAAACAAAAACGGCATGACCGTAGAAACAAGGATCGGAGTTCCTGAAGGCTACGAGCGGGTAAGCGTAAAGGCCGGCTCTTACGAGGACTTCTACAGAAAGCTCCCCTTAAAACCCGACGGAAGCCCAGTCTACTATTACAACGGAAAGCTAAAAAGCCAAAGCTTCCACATTGCAGTCTACGACTTTCCCCAGCTTAGCGAAGACCTGCTCCAGTGTGCCGATGCCTGCATGAAAATGCGTGCCGAATACTATTACTCCCGCGGTGAATACTCCAAGATTGGTTTTGACAGCGAAGGCGGAGTCTACATGCCCTTCAGCAAGTACGTGGACGGCTACAGGCTCACAGGCAGCGGATGGAAGGGAGGCTATGCCAAGGGTGCAACAAGGGAAATCTTTGACCAGTACCTGCGCATTGTCTACAGCTATGCAAGCACTCGTTCCATGGCAAAAGAAATAAAGCCAATCAGCATAAGCGACTTGCGCATAGGCGATGTATTCGTGCAAAGCGGAAACCCCGGCCACGCAGTCTTTGTAACAGACATGGCGGTAAACAAAAAGACCGGCAAAAAAATCATGCTACTTGGTCAGGGCTACATGCCAGCCCAAGACATACACGTTATACAAAGCTTCGAATCAATCTCCCCCTGGTTCTTCGTCGAAGACAAGGAATTCAGCTATGCGGAATACATCTTCCCCAAAGGCTGCCAGGGAAGGTGGCCCGAAAGATAATGCCTTACGAAGAATACATAAGCAAGCTAAGCTGGCATAGAACGGAATCGGAACAGAAGGAAGCCATTCGTTTTTTGACTCAAGCCCCTGATTGGGATTTTTCAAACTGCATAAGAAAAAGCTCAAAAGATATTTGGGAAAATCTGGTTGCGGTCATAAAAAAAAGAAGCTATGAAGAGAAGGTGCAACTTGCAGGAGAACTGTTGTACCTGCTCATGGACTTAAATTGGCCGGGAGCATTGCAAGCACTTGGAATACTAAAGGGCATTCGCAAAGAAGACATACTGCCACCTCTGGAAAGTGCCCTAAAATCCGCTTGCCTGGAAAAAGACGGAAATTGGCTTTCTTATCTATATGAATTGGTAGTTCACTTTGAGCTTTCAGATTCAGATTTTAAAGAGATAACTCTGGGTAAAATTATAGCTCTAAAGGATTGGTAAAAATGCATGACTACGACATCTTGGTTTCCATGTGCTTCTTGTCCAAAGAAAATGGCGGAAGAACATGCCTGCCCCCTGTGGAAGACAGAGACTACACCTACAGGCCAATTTTTAGACTTGACGATGGCAAGTATGGCTATTGCTGCGGAATTGTCATAGGAAGTTACATTCAAAACTATAGTTTTCAAACTGAATTGCTCAACGTAAAAATTCTATTCCTGAACTTTCCAGAAATAAAAAACAAATTGTCTGTAGGAAAAAACTTTACCCTCTACGAAGGAAATGTAAAAATCGCCACTGGACACATTACAAAAATCAAAGAATAGATTTGCTTAATCTTTTTTATATGGGCGTCCCTTGAAGCTTTGCTGGGCGTCCCTTGAAGCTGCGCTGGGCGTTCCCCGCCTAAAGGCGGGTCGGGCTTTCCGGGGTTCCGCTACCGCTTCATTCTCGCTTCGCGAGAACGGCTGCGCCGCCCCTACAATCCCTAACGCAAAAAATGCTACCTGAATGCTTTGAGCATGGCATCTATACCTTCATCACCACTTTTGCTTGTTGCGATTATGCAAACCATGTATTTTCCAAGCCTGTAGCAGTAATAAACCTGGGTAATGTTGGACATGGGCGTTGAAACCCTGGTCTTTAGCGCTGTAAATTTCTTCCCGGCGATTTCCCTTGTTGAAATTTCATCCACCTCGTATTTGAGCGATTTTACAGCCTCAAGTTCGTGCTTAAGATTCTTTGCATAAAGGTTTGCGGAAAGTCCAAGGAATGTCTTTTCCGTAACAAGGCAAACCGTATCAGATGTTAAGGGGTTGTTGGTAAGAATGTGGTAGACGGTCGTGAGCTTTGCAAGTTCCGCATATTTTTTTTGGTTGTCATTAAGGAATTCCTTGCCAAGGTTCATTATAGCGGCAATTTCTTCATCACCGTATTTTTCCCAGCCCTGGGGAAGCTCGTATTTTATGCCTATAAAATCGTTGGTGTATAAGTTTCCGTTCCATTCGCCGGTGGAAAACTCTGGGGCAGCATTTTCGCTTGCTTTTTCCCCGCCATCTCCTGCCTTCTCATCCGCAGGGGCATTCTCTTCCGCTACGGTTTTATCATTCAGGCTTGCATCTGCCTCTTCTACTGCTTCCTCAACTGTAGCCGTTTTTTCATCTAAGGCCTCTCCAGTATCTTGGGCAGCGGCAAAAAAACAGGCAAATATAAATGCAACAAAAACAAAAAGACTTTTTTTCATGTCATCTCCTTTCGCACAATTATATTTGAAGCCCCTAAAAATTCAAGTACGAATTTGGCCTAACTTGGAGCTGCACACCAAACTGATTTCCGTGCCTGACTGTTAATTTGCTTTTCAATTTTACTTTTTTCTGTTATAATATTACCATGCCAGATTTACCGTTTGATTTACAAAGTTTCAAGTACGTTTACGAAAAGAACCCCTCGGCTTTTTGTATAGTAAAAGCTGCTGTACCCCCAGAGAGCACGGGGGAGGGTGACTTTACCTTTGTATGGTCAAACGAGGCTTTTGGGCTTGCTGGCGGTAAAGATGCAGTCGTTCTTGAAGGAAATTCACTTTCGCAGTCTTCAATTCCTTTTGCCAGGGATCTTGTTTGCGAGTGCCGCAACGTGCTTAGGCTTGGCCAGTCCAGGTCTTTTTTGGTTCAAGGTAAAAATCAGTCTCTCCGCTACAACGGCCAGAGCTTTTTGGTGGACAAGGGCTATGTTGCAATTGTCCTTACGGCTTTGGCAGGCGGCAATGAATCTGATGCCGGCAAAAAAAATGCTCTCAGGGACGAGATTCTCCGCCAGGCATGTCTTGAAGCCAACGAATTCATTGCGGTAATAGACTTTAGCACCCGTCTGGTAACTCTGGAATACGGTTCATGGTACGGTGTTCCAACTCCAGAAAACGAGCGTGTAGCCACCCGAGAAAAGATTCTTGGCAATATTTCCAAGATGTACCTTAGCGACGGAGAGTCCCGCAAAGACTTTAAGAACACCTTTTATAACGACGACCTAGAGGAACGCCTTAACCGTGAAGGGGTTGTCTACATGGTCTTTGACTTTCTTGGAGACAAGAGCCACCCCACAAGAAAGCAGTTCAGGGTCACCTGGCTTAACCGCGAAGAGCGTAAGGCGCTTCTTATTAGAACGGACATTTCAAAAAGCTACGCGCTTGAACAAAAGCTTGTAGAAGACGACATGCTCCTAAAAAAGACCGCCCTGGGCAACGTGGACTTTATAGCCCTGCTTGACCCCAAGACGGAAAACATAACGCTAAAAGTTGGCAGCTGGCTTCCCGAAAGCGAATATTCCTCCGATGCGCAAAAAATAATTCCATATTCCAAACTTTTAGATGAAGGTGCCTCCCTTACCGTAGACGAGGTTGAGCGCAACAAATTCTACGAAACTTTCTCTGCGGTTACAATAAAAAGGCAGCTGATGACGGAAAACGAAATCCTCCGCTTCTTTGACCTTTATTCAGACAGGGACAGGAAGGTTCTAAGAAAAAAGCAGATACGCCTTATCTGGCTGGACGAAAAAAAACAGAAAATCCTTCTTTCACTTACAGACATTACAAAAAGCATCCACGAAGAAAAAAAGCGCAACGAGCAGCTAAAGGAAGCCCTGGAAGCCGCAAAACAGGCCAGCCGCGTAAAGAGCGAATTCTTTTCAAAGATGTCCCACGACATACGCACGCCTATGAATGCCGTAATTGGCTTCTCCTCCCTCCTTCTAAAGAATGCAGACAACCCCGACTACGTGCGCGACAGGGCCATGAAGATTCTGGCATCCGGAAACCACCTGCTGGACCTTATCAACGACGTGCTTGACATGTCCAAGATAGAAGCCGGCAGCATGATTTTGAATGTAAGGGAATTCAACATTGCAAACACGGTGTCTATCATAGATAACATAATGCGCACCGGTATGGAAAAGAAGAATCAGAATTTTAACATTTATGTTAGCGACGTTAAGCACGACAAATTTGTTGCGGACGAAAACCGTCTGGAGCAGATCCTCATAAACCTTATTTCCAACGCACAAAAATACACTGATGTTGGCGGAAAAATCACCCTAAGGATAAAGGGCATTCCCACAAAGTCTTCGCTTTACGAAAACATTTCCTTTGAGGTGGAAGACAACGGACGCGGAATGTCCAAGTCTTACATGGAAAAAATATTCACACCTTTTAGCAGGGAAGTGCTTTCCGGCTACGAAGACGTGAACGGAACAGGTCTGGGACTTGCCATAACACGCAACCTTGTTGACCTTATGGGCGGAACCATAAACGTGGACAGCAAGATTGGAAAGGGAACAAAATTCACCGTAATCCTTCCTCTAAAGATTGTGGCAGACGAAAGCGACGCAGAATTCTGGGGCAAGCATAATTTTAAAAGGATGCTTGTGGTTGATGACGAAAAGGAAGTCCTGGAAAACATTTCAGAAGAAATGAAGGACACAGGTGTTTTTATTGACTGTGTAAGCCGTGGCGAAAAGGCGCTGGAAAAGCTTTGCATGGCCAACCAGGCAGGCTTTGGTTTTGACATAGTTCTTCTGGACCTTCTTATGCCGGACATTGACGGTCTTGAAACTGCAAGGCGCATAAGGGAAAGCCTTCCACCGGGCATACTCATTTTCCTCTTTACCTCCTACGATTTTTCACAGGTAGAAAAGGATGCCAAGGCAGCCGGAGTAGACGGTTTTATTCCCAAGCCCTTCTTTATGACTGCCCTAAAAGCTGCAATTTCAAAAATAGAAGAGGAAAGAAATGCAAAGAATCCTTCCGCAGACAAGAATGTTGCAAAGGATGAACCAAAAGAAGAAAGCGTTCTTTCCGGCATTAATTTTCTTGCGGCAGAAGACAACAAAATCAATTCCGAGCTGCTGGCAGAAATACTCAATGTTAACGGAGCAAATGTAAAGATAGTCGTGAACGGAAAGGAACTTCTGGAGGAATTCAAGTCATCTGAGCCGGGAAGCTACGACATGATTCTTACGGACATACAGATGCCTGTAATGAATGGCTATGATGCTGCCCGCGCAATCCGCAACCTGCACGACGACGTTTCACTTTCCGCAGAAAAGCGCAAGGAGGCAAAGAGCATTCCCCTCGTTGCAATGACGGCAAACGCCTTTAACGAAGATGTTCAGAATGCCCTCCGTGCCGGCATGAACGCCCATACCGCAAAGCCCCTCAGCATAGAAAACTTTAAGAAGGTGGCACAGAAGCTTCTAAAAAAGCACTAATCGGTTGGTGACCCCGCCGAACCAAAGGTTTGTAAGCCCGCCGAACCACGGTTGGTGAGCCTGTCGAACCATGGTTGGTGAGCTTGTCGAACCACTACGTCTACTGCTCAAATGCACCAAAAGCGCACATCTGCGAACAGACTCCGCAGCCCACGCACTGTGTTGTATCAATTACAGCCTTTTTGTTCTTAAAGCTGATTGAAGGGCAGCCAATCTGCATGCAGGACTTGCAGCCACGGCATTTTTCTTCGTTCACCTTTAGAGGCGGGTTGTGCTTTACATATTTTAGGAGGGCGCAGGGTCTTCTGCTTATGATTACGGACGGTTCCTTTACAGAAAGCTCTTCCTTTACAGCAGCCTCGGTTTCCTTAAGGTTGTAGGGGTCACAAACGCGGACACGCTTTATTCCCATTGCCTTGCAAAGTGCCTCAAGGTCTATCTTTCCTGCCGGGTCTCCGCGAAGGTTAAAGCCTGTGGTCGGGTTCTGCTGGTGGCCGGTCATTCCTGTAATTGAATTGTCAAGGATTATCACGGTTGAATTGCTCTGGTTGTATGCAATGTTTGCAAGGCCAGTCATGCCAGAGTGCATAAAGGTGCTGTCTCCAATAACCGCTACAGTCTTTCCCTCTGTTTCACCGCCAGTCGCCTTGTTGAATCCGTGGATTGAGCTTACGGATGCTCCCATGCATTCAGTTGCGTCCATCGCGCTTAGTGGCGGCATTGCTCCCAGCGTATAGCAGCCAATGTCTCCCATTACCGTGCACTTCTGCTTGTGCAGTGTATAGAAAAGTCCCCTGTGCGGGCATCCAGAACACATTACTGGTGGCCTTACCGGAAGACCGTCTATCTTTGAGCAGCCAGTCTTTGCTTCCTTTCCAAATTCCTTGCCAAGAAGCGATGCAACCATTCCCTGTGAAAATTCGTCTGTTACCGGGAAGATGTTCTTTCCCTCTGCCTTAAGGCCCATAGCCTTTACAAGTGTTTCTATAATCGGGTCAAGCTCTTCAAGAACAACCACGCGCTCAACCTTGTCTGCAAAGTCCTTAATCAGCTTTTGGGGAAGAGGCCAGACCATGCCAAGCTTTAGGATGGAAACGCTGTCTCCAAAGACTTCCTTTGCGTACTGGTAGCAAGTGCTGTCACAGATTATGCCAAGCTTCTTTCCTTCCGGGGCAGAAGAGTATTCAACCTTGTTCAGGTCGCTTGTCTCTGCAAACTCGGAAAGCTTTTTTGTGCGTTCTTCTACAAATGGGTGGCGGCGCTTTGCGTTTGCAGGTGCCATTACGTATTTTGAGGCATCCTTCTGGTAGGGCTTTGCAGGCGGCTCAACCCTCTCGGAAGTTTCAACAATGCTCTGTGAATGGCTTACGCGGGTGCACATCTTTATAAGAACAGGCGTGTCAAATTGTTCTGAAATCTCGTAAGCCTTTTTGGTAAAGTAAAGGGCTTCTGCTGAATCGCTCGGTTCCAGCATAGGAATCTTTGCCGCAATTGCATAGTGGCGGCTGTCCTGCTCGTTCTGCGAAGAATGCATTCCTGCATCGTCTGCAACGTTTATAATCATTCCGGCATTTACGCCTGTGTAGGAAATGGTGAACATTGGATCTGCCGCAACGTTAAGGCCAACGTGCTTCATTGCACAGAAACTTCTCTTTCCGGCAAGGCATGCACCAAAGGCAGCTTCCAGGGCAACCTTTTCGTTTGGAGCCCATTCGCAATATATCTCCTTGAATTTGGCCGCTTCTTCCGTAACCTCCGTGCTCGGTGTTCCCGGGTAAGAGCTTGCGACTGCACATCCTGCCTCGTACAAACCGCGTGCCAAAGCCTTATTTCCTAACATAAGTTCTTTCATTGTAAAACATCCTTACAAGTAAAATCTAAAACGGTTCTACATTATACAACTATTTGCTCCTTTTTATCAATGGACGAAACAGCACCTCGGAAATCGTTTTTTTGTTCCGCTTGCTTTGCATAGGAAAATAAAGAATAAAAAACACAACTCTTTCTTGCCAAGCAGTATCAAGCCATGGATGGCGGGGAGGGATTTTTTTTGTCGTACGCCGCCGTGTAGCCCCTTTAGTTGACGCGCAAGCGGCAATGAGCGTTAGCGAAGGGCGGAAGGGCGGTGACGAAAGGCCTGTACGGTCGAGTTAGCCAAAGAATAAAGTGGTAGAGCCGGCAAAGGTACCGTCCAAAAAAAAGAACTTGGTCTATTTCCAAACCCCGCAAATTATGCTATGCTAACACCATGGACAAAAATACAATTCCCCTAAGAAAAGACGTTCCCGCAGAATACAAGTGGGACTTGACGCAGATTTATAAAAGCGAAGAAGAATGGGAGAAAGACCTTGCTTCTGTAGAAAAGGCAACACAAAAGCTTGTTTCCTTTAAGGGAAGCCTCTCTTCCTCCAAAGAGAATTTTCTGGAAGCCCTAAAGGCAGACCAGGCATTGGACATGCTCTTGGAAAACGTCTACCACTGGGCAAGCCTCCAGAACGAAGCAGACCAGAGCGACAGTAAAAATCAGGAAAGGGTAAACAGGGCATCCATGGCCTATTCAAAGGCTGCGGCAGAGACAAGCTTCTACGTACCGGAAATCCTTTCCATAGAAGATTCCAAAATAAACGCATGGATAGAAGAAGATCAGTTTGAACCCTTCCGCATCTACATAAAAAAAATGCTAAGGCAAAAGCCCCACACGCTAAGCGAAAAAGAAGAGCGCATCATGGCCCTGCAGAGCGAATCTGGTCAGACCGCAAGCAATACCTTCTCGCTTTTGAACGACGTGGATCTGGACTTTGGCAAAGTGACTGTCTGCGGAACCGATATGCCTCTTACCCACAGCACTTGGACAACATTCATGGAAAGCCAGGAGCGTGGCGTAAGAAAAGAAGCCTACAACAAATTCTACGGACAGTTTGCCTCCCACGCAAACACACTTGCATCCCTTTATGCAGGCTCGGTAAACAACGACGTCTTCCATGCCCGCGCAAGGGGATACGCTTCGTCTTTGGAAGCAGCACTCTATTCAAACAAGGTGCCCGTAAGCGTATACAAAAACCTCATAGAGACAGTCCACAAAAACCTTGGGCCGCTCCACCGTTTCTATTCACTCCGAAAGAGGGTACTTGGACTTGAAGAGCTCCGCCACTACGATGTCTATGTGCCTCTCGTAAAGTCCGTAAAGAAAATCACAAGCTACGAGCAGGCAGTAGAAATAATCCGCCAGGCACTTGAACCCTTGGGAAAGGAATACACGGACACGCTTTGCTCAGGACTCTTGGGTGGTTGGGCAGACCGCTTCGAAAACAAGGGCAAGCATTCCGGGGCATTCTCTTCCGGCTGCTACAAGGGCTACCCCTACATACTGCTTAACTACAAGGACGACTCTATCCGCGACGTTTACACAATGGCTCACGAGGGCGGACATTCAATGCATTCGTGGTACAGCGTGCACAACAACCCCTTCATGAGCTACGAGTACACAATCTTTGAGGCGGAAACAGCCAGCACCTTTAACGAAGAGCTTGTCTTTGAGTACATGTTCAAAAATGCAAAAGACGAAGAGATGAAGAAGTACCTGCTTAGCATGAGGGCAAACGACATACTTGCAACACTCCACCGCCAGACCATGTTTGCTGAATACGAACTTATGGCACACGAGGCAGTGGAAAGGGGAGAGCCTCTTACCACGGACTACCTGCGCAAAACCTACCGCTCGCTTCTTGAACTCTACTTTGGGCCTGAGATGCACTTTGAAGAAACCAGCGACCTTGAGGGCTTACGCATTCCGCATTTCTACAATGCCTTCTATGTCTACAAGTATGCGACAGGAATTTCTGCAAGCCTTGCACTTGCAAAGCGGGTTACTACAGGCGGCGAAAAGGAGAGGGAAGACTACTTTAAGTTCCTTAAGAGCGGTGGTTCCCGCTACCCAATCGAAAGCCTTAAAATTGCAGGTGTTGACATGGAAAGTACACAGCCTGTCCAAGCAGCGCTCGACACTTTTGCAGATATAGTTGGCCAGCTGGAAAATCTTTTATAGCTTTTCTTTCTGGACGGCACTCCATCTTTTACTGTACCCGGCTAGCCCGCCGGGTAGACTCCATACAATTCCCCGCTTTGCAGGGCTGCGCTTTCGCTCCGGCCCGCTTACGCGGTCTTGCCTGTGGCAACCCTTCCAATCGGGCGTAGGCTTATTGGCAAGAACGCCTTTTAAGAGTCAATTTTCTTTGTGTACATAAGCCTTGTTGCATTCAGAACTGCAAGCATGGTAACACCCACGTCCCCAAAGACAGCGGTCCACATGTTTGCAATTCCAAGAACTGCAAGAACAATTATGGCAGCCTTTATTCCAAGGGAACCGAATATGTTCTGCCAAACAATGCCCATTGTCCTCTTACTGTGGCTTATTGCAACTGCGGTTTTGCTGGGCTTGTCATCCATAAGCACAACATCAGCAGCTTCTATTGCGGCATCGCTACCCATTGCCCCCATGGCAATTCCAACATCTGCGCGTGTAAGTACAGGTGCGTCGTTTATTCCGTCTCCCACAAACAAAAGCACCCCGTCATTTTTAAGAAGTTCTTCCACCTTGCTAACCTTGTCCTGGGGAAGAAGCTCTGCATAATATTTGTCTATGCCTGTTTTTGCTGCAAGACTCGAGGCAACCTTTTCTGAATCTCCGGTAAGCATTACCGTATTTTTTACGCCTACCTTCCTTAGCATGGAAACGGTCTTTTTAGCGTCATCCTTTTCCTCATCGCTTATTATTATGTGCCCGCAGTAGATTCCGTCCTTTGCAACGTGAACAATAGTTCCTTCGCCGCATCCTTCCTCTTTGCAAGCTACAAGTCCTTGGACATTTTCCCTTTGCATAAGAGCCGTGTTGCCAACAAGAACCTGGCTTCCTTCTATGGTGCATTTTATTCCGTGGCCTGTAATCTCCTGGGTGTCGTTTACAATTACTGTTTTGCAAAGAGGACAGCTGTGGGCATTCCTTAGCGAACGGGATATCGGGTGGTTGGAGTAGTATTCCGTGTGGGTTGCAATTGCAAGAAGCTCCTCGGCATTCATTTTGCTTTCGTCTGCCGGATGGATTGCACTTACTGCAAAGCTTCCCTTGGTAAGGGTTCCTGTCTTGTCAAAAACAACAGTCTTTGCCTTTGAAAGCTGCTCAAGATAGTTTGCACCCTTTATAAGAATACCGCTTTTTCCAGCCCTGCCTATTCCTGCAAAGAAGGTAAGCGGAACAGATATTACAAGTGCGCATGGGCAAGATACAACCAGAAGCTCCAAGGCCCTGTAAACCCAAAGCTTCCATATTGCAGAAGAATTTATTCCTGTTACAAAGAAGCTTGCAAGCGGTGGTACTATTGCAACAAGAAGGGCAAGTGCGCATACAAATGGTGTGTAGACTTTTGCAATGCGGCTTACAAACTTTTGCGTGTGGCTCTTCTTTTTCTGTGCATCCTTTACCATTTGGATTATTCTGGAAGCAGAGCTTTCCCCAAGCACTTTCGTAACTTCCACCTGAACCTGCCCGCTTGTGCTTATAAAGCCAGAAAGTATGTCGTCTCCCTGCAAGAGCTCCCTTGGAACAGATTCTCCGGTAAGGGCTGATGTGTCTGCCAAGGTTGTACCCTGAATAATTTTTCCGTCAAGCGGAACCCTTTCGCCCGGCCTAACGATTATTGTTTCCCCAATTCCAACATCTGCTGCGTCAACAGTTTCTTCTTTTCCATTGCGGATAACACATGCCTTGTCTGCCCTTATGCTAACAAGCTTTGTTATTGAATGCTTTGCAGAGTCAACCGCCTTGTCTTCAAGGAATTCCCCAAGGTTAAAGAGAAGCATTACTGCAACTGCTTCGGAATATTCACCAAGGATTAGGGCTCCAATCGTAGAGACACCCATAAGGGTTTCTTCCGTAAAGAAATTTCCCTTTGCCATGTTCCTGATCATTCCGTGAAGAACTTCCCTTCCGCATTTAATGTATGCCAGTGCATAGAGGGCAAGGTAGACAGCCCTTATAGCAAGAAAAATGTTTTCCCTGCCTTTTGCAATAGGCCCGTTAAAAGAAAAGAATGGAAGCTTGTCCAAGAGTAGGGCAGCAATAAAGATGATTGCTACAAGGATTATTTTTTTTAGGGAACCTTCCTCTTCTTCTTCCTCGTCATCATCATCGTCATCTCCGTCATGCTCGTGGTGATGATGGTGTTCATCATCATCGTCGTCATCGTCATCATAGCAGTGGCAGAGGTGGCAGGAATCCTTTCCCTGGGTCTGGCACTTTTCCCCAGATTTTTCCAGAGCCTTTTCTGCTGCCTCTTCCTTTGTCTCTTCAATATTTTCTGCGTCAGTTTTTAAAGCCATGTCTTACTCCTTGCCGTTTTTTTCCAGCGTGTGTTCCATTCCTATGCTAAGGATTTTTTCTACGTGGTCGTCATCCAGTGAATACAGGATTGATTTTCCTTCGCGCCTGTTTTTTATTAGTCCGTTCAGCTTAAGAACCCTAAGCTGCTGGCTTACCGCCGGCTGGGTTATTGCAAGTGCGTCAACAAGTTCTCCCACGTTTTTTTCGCCGGATGTTAGCGCAAAAAGAATTTTTATCCTTGTGGAATCCCCAAATATTTTAAAAAGGTCTGCAAGCTGAAAGAGCATTTTTTCGCTATAGGATTTCTTTTCCCTTTTGACAGCTGCCATGGCATCCTCCTTGAATATTGTAATTCTTAATTATATGAATATATTAGTATATGATTATATGTTTGTCAAGTGGCTTTTTTAAGGAACTACGACTTGAACTGTGGTGGGCGCAGGCCTAACATCCAATTTTAAGCGTATGTTATGAGATTATACATTTTTTAGACATTTCATCAAAAAAATCTTCCATGGCAAAATAGAAATTTATCTTATTCACTCCAAGTTTGATTTCTTTATCAATTGAAAATATATAAGAAGTTCCATCTATACATTCACGTTTTCTACATTTAATATCTTCCCAGCGGAATTGCTTATTAGTTTTTAAATTTGTTATTCCATTCATATCGCATCTAATTTTGTATTTTGCATAATGAATTTCAAATCCATTTCTTTTCATGTCTTCAACTTTTTCTTGCGTTTCTGAGTAAAACTGCTTTTTCAGTATTTCAGAAAAATCACAAACAAATTTCATACCAGAAAATGGAATCATCATTTTACTGTCATTAGAATACAAAATTATATGGTTTCCATATGAACCGAGCGAAACCTCATATTTTTTTATTTCTGGGAAAAACATTTTTTTCTCTTTAAAAAGAAAATTCCTTCTTGAAATATAATCATCAAAAATTTTTATTTTGCGAAGGACTTCAGATAATAAAAATAAATCTCCTATAGTCATTAATATACCAATAACAACTACAAGATTATCTGTTTTATCTTCACGGATTATTCCAGAAAGTGTTCCAAAAATCATCCATAAAGATAAAAGAAGGCCTGGAATCAATATAACGAAAAATGCATTTGAATAACTTTTGTATTTTTTCATTTTTTCTCCAAATGTGATATTCTACTTCGAATATCCGTAGCATTCCACATGAGCGTCATCAGCAAAATTTTTTTCATTCTGAATTTCTTCTAAAATCTTCCCCAAAGTAAACGGATGATTTGTATAACATAAAATAAATAAATGGTGCTGAAGAAAATTAAAACTGACATTCCTATTGCGTTTGAAATTGAATGAATGACTTTTCCATAGCGGTATTCGCTTGGTTCTGCTGATGGCATTAAAGCTATGATAAATGAAACAATTGGAATTGCAATAAAAAAGCCTCTTTTTCCTGCATCATGCATTCGGCGGACTCCGGCACTAACAATTGCAGGCATTATAATAAGTGAAAATATACAAAAAATACTCTGCAAATGACGATAGACATTAAACATGTATTTTGTAAGCATAATATTTGAAAAAACAAAAAGAAGAATTAGTATCACATAACAGAATAAAATGAAGTACCAATATTCAGCTCTGCTTGCACAACCTTTAAATGAAAACGATTTTTTGAAGCAGGTTTTTATGGCCTGAAAAAATCCAGTAGTTTTTGCAGCAGCAGGATTCTCATTCTGTGGGGCAGGTACAGCTTGGACTTCTGGTTCAACAGATTGATTTTTTACTTCTTGGTTTAATACCTGCGTTCCTTTTATAAAACCTGTAAGAACAAGCAATCCAGCAACGAAATTCAATACTTCAAAAATCAGATCCAAAAGCGGAATTTGATTGTAATTAGAAATAACGAATTTAATATACTGAAAAATAGAATAAAACCCGCTGAAGGGGAAACGGAGTAGAACTTTGCCTAAGGATTCCTCAACAGCCAAATGAAACAGCCTTACTGTATCTGGGTAATAAACCGGAATCAAACCCCAGCAAAACCTGGCAATAGGCCAGTACAAAGCATTTGTTACATAAAAAGCAAAAATCCCGATCCATAAGGCTCGAATTTTGGAGAAACTTACAGAAGGCTTTGTACGGGAAAAAAATATAAGAAAAATTCCTGGCAAGATTGCAAATACCAATTGAAGAATAACTCCAATGATTTTTTGAAATTTATCAGCGGCAATTTTTTCCGCCCAATCGCCGGTCGCAGAATATGCATTAAGATAGTCAAAATAAAATTTGATTCCAATTATATTCAACAAAAGTGCAAGCAAAGTTCCTGCAAAGAATAAAAATGCTGTGTACACAAGTTTTTTGTTTTTCATTTTTTTTACTCTGCCGAGTCGGGGCCTTGTGAATTGCATTGGTCAAGCATTTGCCAAAGCTCAACGCAGCTGTTTTCTGCGCAAAAGTCTTCTATGAGTTTGTTCAGTTCATCGGAAATAAGTTTTTTCTGGGTGGGCTTAAAGATGTTCCTTAAGAAGCTTGGCGTCTTTGACTTCTTTTCCCTTTCGTCGCGTATTTCCTGAAAGATGTTGGACTGAACCTGTTCCTGAATAAGCTCCAGTGCGTCTGAACTGTCTTCGTTCTTTAGCGTAAGGTAAACCGATGCAATGGGTAAAAAGTCAAAGTCTGTCTTTTTTAAGTCGGAAAAGCGCGGGCCGTATTTGTACATGATTCCGTCGTACCTTGCCCCAATCTTTCGCCAGATTGCATCTACGGTAAAGCTGTCGTATTTGATTATGAGCTGGTTGTTCAGGTTTTCAAATTTTTTGTTGCCGCTAAAATACTTTGTCCCGCTTTTCACTTTATCCTCCGTTTGCTCTGTTAAAAGAGTCCGCTGATTGTTCCTTGGTCGTCCACGTCTATGTTAAGGGCGGCTGGCATTTTTGGAAGACCAGGCATGTCAACTATGTCTCCCGCAAACACAACTACAAATCCTGCTCCACTGTAGAGCTGGGCATCCCTTACCGGGAAAGCATATCCTTCTGGTGCACCGGTAAGAGCCTTGTCGTGGCTTATTGAATTCTGCGTCTTTGCCATGCAGACAGGAAGGTTTCCGTAACCCTCCGCCTGGAAGCGGGTAAGCTTTTTCTTTGCCTTGTCGTCAAATTCAACGGAAGAGGCGTGGTATATCTCTTTTGCAAGGACATTAACCTTTTCCATGAGCGGCAGGTTGTCTGAATAAAGCAGCTTGAATTCATTTTTCTTTTCTGTAATGCCAACAATTTTTTCTGCAAGCTCCGTGGCACCTTCTCCGCCCTTTGCCCATCCTTCACAAAGGATTGCATCCGTTTTTTCTGCGGCACAGAGTTTTTTTACAAGCTCAACTTCTGCGTCTGTGTCCGAGATGAATTTGTTGATTGCAACTACAACTTCAAGTCCAAATTTCTTTACGTTATGAATGTGTGCCTTTAGGTTTGCAAAGCCTTTTTCCAGTGCCTCAAGGTTTTCTTCCCCAAGGTCTTTCTTTGCAACGCCGCCGTGCATCTTTAGGGCCCTGATTGTTGCTACAATGACAGCTGCGTCTGGTGCAAGGCCGTTCTTCCTGCACTTTATGTCAAAGAATTTTTCTGCTCCCAAATCCGCTGCAAAACCTGCCTCTGTTACAACATAGTCGCCTGTGGCAAGTGCGCATAAAGTTGCGTTTATTGAGTTGCAGCCGTGGGCAATGTTTGCAAAGGGGCCTCCGTGGATAAAGGCTGGTGTCTTTTCCAAAGTCTGTACAAGGTTTGGCCTTATTGCGTCCTTCAGTAGCGCGGCAATTGCTCCTGTGCAGTTAAGCTGTCCAAAGGTGACGCTTTCTTTTGTATATGTTTCACCGATTGTAATTGCGCTAATTCTTTCTTTTAACTCACTGATTGTGCGGCTAAGGCAAACGCATGCCATTATCTCGCTTGCTACGGAAATCTGGAAGTGGCTTTCGCGGGGAACTCCGTCTATCCTGCTTCCAAGTCCAAGTATAACGTTTCGCAAGGCACGGTCATTCAAGTCTACGCAGCGCTTCCACGAAATTGTCCTGGGGTCAATGCCAAGGTCGTTGCCCTGCTGGATGTGGTTGTCTATGAGAGCTGCCATCAGGTTGTTTGCGGCAGTGATTGCATGGATGTCTCCTGTAAAGTGCAGGTTTATGTCTTCCATAGGAACAACCTGGGCGTAACCTCCGCCACAGGCTCCACCCTTTATTCCAAAGCAGGGGCCAAGTGAAGGCTCGCGTAGGGCAATAACACTCTTCTTTCCGATTTTGCGGAGCGCATCACCAAGTGCAATCGTTACGGTGGACTTTCCTTCTCCAGCGGCAGTCGGAGTCATGGCTGTAACAAGGATAAGCTTTCCCCTTGTCTCCGGATTTGCCGCCTTTTTCTGAAGCTCCGTTAGTTTTGCAAAGGAAATCTTTGCCTTGTATTTTCCGTAAAAGTCAAGGTCGCTTTCTGTTACCCCAATCTTGGAAGCAACAGCCTCTATGTTTTCCATTATGTTCTTCTGGGCAATCTCAATGTCAGTCATCGCTTTTTAACCCCTTTCGTAAAAGATTAAGCTCATCATCCGTAAGCTCGCGGTATTCTCCGCTTTTCAAATTTTTGTCAAGCTCAAGCTCGTTCATCTTTATTCTTTTTAAATACACGACTTCGTTTCCCAAAGCCGCAAAAAGTCTTTTTACTTCGTGGAACTTTCCTTCAAAAACGGTAAGAGTGCAGGCTTCTTTGCATCCTTCCTTTAGCGAACCGTCTTCGTCCTGTCCACGCTCATCGGTAAAGCCGCCGTTTCCCCATTCAAGTATGGCTGGAAGACAGTCTGCCTCTCCGTCTTTTCCTTCTGCCGCAATGTGAACTCCCTTGGAAAGCTTTTCTTTGTAGGAATCTTTTGCGGGCTCGTCAACTGCGTCCCTAAGGTAAACAAGGTAGGTCTTTGGAATGCCAGACTTTGGAGATGTAATCCTGTGGTTCAACATTCCGTCCGTGGTAAGAATCAAAAGCCCTTCCGTGTCTGCGTCCAAGCGCCCGATGGAACTTAGCTCGCCACGCTCAAACCTGCGCGCTGCCTCATCCTCCAAAAAAGAAAAAACAGTAAGGTGCATTCCGCTCCTTGTGGAACAGACTGAACCCGCGCTTTTGTTCATCATGATATAGAGCTCTTTTTTTATCTCCAACGGAATTCCGTCCACGCTGATAACGTCGGTCAAAGTGTTCACTCGTGTCTTTCCGTCCGTAACGACATTGCCGTTAACCGCGACGCACATCTTGTGAAGCATGCCTTTTACACGGCTTCTTGTGCCAAAACCGTTGTTGCTGAGAACCTTGTCCAAGCGTGAAATTTCTTCTTTAGCCATCCCCGCCATTCTAGCAGAAACGCCAATTATTTACAATCAGTAGTTTTTAATCTTCTTTTATACAGAAATAACGCAAGGCTCATAGTAATAAGGAATCAGAGAGTCGTGCGTCAAAAGACACATGTTTTCTGTTTTTGCCTGACAAATTAACATTCTGTCAAAAGGATCCTTGTGCGGGCGGGGTGCATTTTCTGAATAAGAAAGCGTTTTTAATGTGATTGCGTGCTCTGGTCTTATTGGGAGGCAGCTAATATTTGCCTGATTGCATAAATAATACAAGTCGTCGCCTGAAATTGTAAATGTTTCTGGATGGGCAGAATGTTTTATCTGGGTTTCCCAAATATTCACAGGGCTATAAAAAAAAGTCATGTTCTGGATTCTGCAAATATTCAAGCGCCTTTTGAGAAAGCTTTTTTGGGGCAACGTGAAGCCAAATCAGGATATGAGTGTCCAGCAAAATTTTCATAAATTATTATCCGTTTCTTCAAGAGCTTTATCAAAACTTTCTGCAACTTCATCATCATAGGCATTTATATCATCGGGAACCTTAAATTTTCCTTCTCCAAGCCCCATGATTATACCCTTTTGTTTTTTCTGCTGGTCAAGCACTGTAATTTTATATTGCAAAAGTTGCACATAGCGAGAAACTTCTTCCAAGTATTCTTCTGGAAGAGACTTTAATTGCTGTTCCAAAACTGCATAGGACATAATCCGCACCTCCGCTAATAGGGCTGTTAAGAATATAATACCACGCCTTGCTAAAAAAATCCATATTCGCTTGCTTTTGCCGCAAAAACAAACCTACGCGGGATTGGAGGGGGCGCGAAGCGCGTACCCGCAAGGGTACCGGCCGGGAGGGCAAGCCCCGGAAAGCCCGTGGCGCATTGGCCTGTCCGCTCGTTTTTAGCCAAGAATAAAACTGGTAGAGCAAGTAGGACTTCGTCCTAAAGTAGGGTCCAAAAATTTTGTTGTAAAAATCGCGACAATTCGCTATAATCCATAGCACTATGGCTTTTTATGATTCCTTTGACGTGGCTGTTGTAGGCGGAGGCCACGCCGGTATAGAAGCTTCACTTGCGGCTGCAAGAATGGGGCTAAAAACACTTTTGATTACCCAGACAGTTGACTCGATCGGCCGCATGAGCTGCAACCCTTCAATTGGCGGCATTGCAAAAGGCAACATCGTCCGCGAGATAGACGCATTGGGCGGCGAGATGGGAAAGCTGATTGACCGCTCAATGATTCAGTTCCGCATGCTGAACAAAAGCCGTGGTCCCGCAGTTCAGGCCCCAAGAAGCCAGGCAGACAAAATAACCTATTCCATTTTGGCACGTCGCACACTGGAAACAACGCCCAACCTCTGCACCCTAATGGACACCGCAGTTGACGTTCTTACCGTTGCCTCTTCCACACCGCTTCCCGAGGGCAGCGACAGTTCAAGCGAATACGGTTCAATTCCAGGCGAAAAGAGGGGAAGCCCTTCCTACGAATATGCAACGGACGCTGCAAAAAGCGGAATGCGCCAAAAAGTAATCGGCATTGTTACGGAAAGGGGAAGGGTAATTCCTGTACGCTCCATAGTCCTTACCACAGGCACCTTTTTGGGAGGCAGAATTTTTATTGGTGAATTTGACGCACCATGTGGACGCTTGGGAGAAGGTGGAGCCTTTGGACTTACGGAAAGCCTTAACCGCTTGGGCTTTACAACAGGCCGCCTAAAGACTGGAACACCGCCGCGCATTTTGCGCCACACGGTTGACTTTTCCAAGTTTGAACTCCAGGAAGGTGATGCGGAAGTTATACCCTTTAGCTTTGACGACGAAAGCGTTGACCGCCCCATGGTTCCCTGCCACCTTGTCTACACCAACGAAGAAACACATAAAATCATCCGCGACAACATTGGCCGTTCCCCGCTTTATTCGGGAAAGATTCACGGTGTTGGGCCGCGCTACTGTCCGTCCATAGAAGACAAGGTTATGCGCTTTGCAGACCGTGAGCGCCACCAGCTTTTTGTTGAACCGGAAGGAATAGAAACAGACGAGATTTACCTTAACGGACTAAGCTCCAGTTTGCCGGAAGAAGTTCAGGATGCCTTCCTCCGCACAATGCCGGGCTTTGAAAACTGCGTGGTAAGCCGTCCAGGCTATGCGGTTGAATACGACTACGTAGAACCAACACAGCTCTTCCCGTCGCTGGAAACAAAACGCGTCGCTGGCCTCTTTAACGCCGGGCAGATAAACGGAACAAGCGGTTACGAAGAAGCTGCGGGACAGGGACTTGTTGCTGGAATCAATGCAGCACTTTACGCAAAAAGCCACAAGGAATTCTGCGGGCCGCTTTGCAATGCTGATTCATCATTCGGTGCAAGCCCTTCAAGCGCAGAGGCAGGACACTTCCAGCCCAAGCCTGTGTTCAATTCCGACGAGCTAAAAAACTTTGCAGAAATTTCTGCAAGGGAAACATCTGCCTTGTCCGTAAAACTTGAACAGGCACAAAAAGATGCTGGCTTTGAAAATTTTAGGAGTATACCAGAATACAAGCCTCTTGTACTCGGAAGGGATGAAGCCTACATCGGTGTCCTAATAGACGACCTTGTAACGCTTGGAACAAAAGAGCCTTACCGCATGTTCACCGCCCGCGCCGAATACCGCCTTAAGCTGCGACACGACACAGCGGACAGAAGGCTTCGCGCAAAAGGATTTGAAGCTGGACTCGTAAGCCAGGCACAGATGGATGCCTTCAACAAAAAATATGCGGCAGTAGAAGAAGCCCTTTTGCTCTTGGAAAAAAATCCCGATGCCCAAAACCCCGGAAACTTTACCGCAATCGAATGGACGGAAGCCCAGGAAGACTTCAAGTACCGCTACTACATCCAAAAGCAGGACGCCCGCGTTGCAAAAATGCACAAAATGGAAAAGGCAAAAATCCCCGCCGACTTTGACTACGGTGCCATCCCCGCCCTTAGTGCAGAAAGCCGTGCCAAACTGGAAAAAGTCCGCCCGCTCACACTGGGCCAGGCAAGCCGCATCTCTGGCATCCGCAATAGCGACATCATGCTTCTTATGGTCTATCTAAAATAATTTTTTTCTCTTCTGGACGACATGCCATCTTCCACTGTGTCCGGCACTCCGTGTCCGGCCAGACTCCATGGCATTCCCCGCTTTGCAGGGTTCCGGCTTTCGCCTCCATTGCCTTCGGCAACCCGCTTGCGCGGGCCCTTCCAATCGGGCGTAGGCTGGTGGGCAAGAAAGTTGTTTCGATTTTACTTTTTTATTCTATCCAGTGCCTTGTTAAGAATTCTACGCACATCATCTACAACTTCGTCTGTAATCTGCTGCTTGATTTTTTCATTTTCGGGAGTCTTCTTTATGGCAACAGGCTTTGTGTCCTGTGGAATAAAAAGCTGGTAAACTTCAACTCCAAGAGCCTCTGCAATTTTTATAAGGTTCTCTGTTCTTGGAAACCTTCTCTTTCCTTCTACGTTATTTATATTTTGTGATGAAACGCCTATTTTTTCTGCGAGCGTCTCTTGTGTGAATCTTCCTTTTCTGTAGAACTTTATATTCTGCGATAAAGTCTCCAAAAGTTCCTTTTCCGTCATATTCTACTTCCATTTTGTTAGTATTCAAGGAAAAGATACACTTGCAAAATGGACTAATTGGAGTTATACTTACAATATGGAAGTGTTTTAGGGGCGCTTCATTTTGAATGGGGTCGCACCATATACAGAGGCAGTGCAGAAAAAAAATTCAGCTTTAGGGGGATGATTTTATGAAGCCTGTATATGTAAAGAAAACAAAAGCAGAGTTGACACATTTTGTTTGTATTCTTGATGATGACAACGAAAAGCTGAGTGCCGAGGTCAAATTTGATAATGATATCAAAAAGGTTGCACCAAAAGCGTTTATGAATGCATCTGGTATACATAAGGTTTTCTTCGGTGATAAATTAAAAACCATAAAAACGGAATCGTTCAAAGATTGTGAGAATTTGAAAGTATTCTGTTGCGGAGAAGTAAAAGATAAATTTGATTTTCCAATCGCAGGTGTCCAAATTCCATATTTGGGAACTAGAAAGTCAAAATTTACCATCGAATCTTTCGCTTTCTCAAAATGCAAGAATCTCAACACTGTAATTCTCCCCGATTGCGATGAGCTTGTCATTGAAAAAGATGCATTTGATGGCTGCTCTTCATTGCGCACGGTTGTTTGTTTTGCAGAAAAAATCGATTTTACAGGAAATCCGTTTGAAAGTTGCCCAGACACGCTTACGTTTGTTGGAAAAAAGAAATCTCTACTTGAAAGATTTGCCCGTGAAAATGGATATAGGTTCATCGATGAATAAAGAAGACTCTTTTGAAAAAGCTCAAAGTCTCAAGGGGTATGGCTGTTACGGTGAGAATGTACCTGAATCAGAGTATAGGAATATTGCGGCAGTCAAGCGGATTGATAAAACCCTAAGCGTAAAGCCAACGGTCATAACATGCCTTAAAGATTATGTTGAATTCATTGGCACTCTAAAATACAGCTATGAAAACCCTGTTTTTTATCGAGGACAGGGCAATGCGAATTACACGATAGTCCCAACTTCCCTTAGAATAAATCCGGCGAATGAGCATAGGCTAATTGAGTCCTTTGAGCGGCGTTTTTCAAATGAGTTGAATGTCTGCGAGAACGACATGGCACGTCTTGTCTTGTTACAGCATTATGGGATGAGTACCCGCGCGCTAGATATTTCAGAAAGTCCACTTGCCGCGTTGTATTTTGCATGTTCACCGATGAAAAAATTCAACAGGAACTACGAAGAGGATTTTAAACATTGGGGCGAGGTTGCAATTTTTAAAGACCCAGATAAAGATAATGAAAAAAAGCCTCAAGAAGTAAAGCCGATTCACAGCACGACCGTTAGTATTCTCGCAAGCACGGCATTTATGGAACCTGAGTTTAGTCTGTGGAAACTCAGCATGGAATGGAAAAAAGACAACAACTATATGCGAGACGAAAAATACATCCCTCTTGGAGACATCATCCGTCGCTCTGTAATTGTGCGTGTTCCCCAGAATAATCAGCGTATCAAAAATCAACAGGGGGCCTTTATCTTAATCAATGCGAATGAAATAAAATCAATCGCAGGAAATGAAGATAAGGCAGATGAACTTACAGAATTGATTCTTGAAAAAGAAGACGTCTCTTTCCATGATTTGCTTCAGGAACCCAAATGGAAAAAGCTGTT
>JAGCWT010000238.1 GCA_017961705.1 Treponema sp. | reverse complement strand
GTCGTTTATCTTTACGCCATGATGAATCTCGTACTTGTCGCGAAGACCACGAAGAATCGCTATTGTATCCTCCAGAGAGGGCTCTGCGCAAAGAACCTGCTGGAACCTACGCTCCAGGGCTGCATCCTTTTCTATGAACTTGCGGTATTCGTCCAGGGTTGTGGCACCAATTACGTGAAGTTCTCCACGGGCAAGGGCAGGCTTTAAAAGGTTTCCCGCATCCATGCTACCTTCTGCGTTACCAGCACCAACAATTGTGTGGAGTTCATCTATAAAGAGAATGATTCTTCCTTCTGATTTTTTTACCTCATTTATTACGCTCTTAAAACGCTCTTCAAATTCACCGCGGAATTTTGCGCCTGCAACAAGGGAGCCCATGTCAAGCGAAAGAAGCCTCTTGTCCTTTAGGCTGTCCGGAACGTCTCCACTTGCAATGCGGCGGGCAAGACCTTCCACAATGGCTGTCTTTCCAACGCCAGGTTCGCCAATGAGGACAGGATTGTTTTTTGTGCGGCGGCTTATAACCTGCATAACACGCCTAATCTCTTCGTCACGGCCAATTACAGGGTCTATCTTGTCCTGACGAGCAAGGGAAGTTAAGTCCGTGCAGTATTTTTCCAAGGAGCGCATCTTGCTTTCCGGGTCGTTAGAATCTATCGTTTGGTTTCCGCGAACTGCCTGCAGGGCTTTTAAGGCTTCCTTGTGGCTACAGCCAAACCTTTGCAGCAAATTTCCAACAGGGCTGTCGCTTTGGGTCATGGCAAGGAAAAGGTGCTCGGTGGAAAGATACATGTCCTTTAGAGAAGACATTTCTTTTTCTGCATTTGCAATTATCTTTTGCGCAGATGAAGAAAATGCCATCTGAACGTTGCCGCTCACCTGAGGATAGGAATCAAGAAGCTTTTCAACTTCGGCAAGCAAAGTTTCGCTTTGAACGCCAATACGTTCAACCAAGGGAGGAATTGTTCCGTCTTTTTGTCTTAGAAGTGCATGTAAAAGGTGCTCAGGGCCTATCTCGCTGTGGTTCTTCTGCTGGGCAAGGGAATTGGCTTCCTGTATGGCATCCTGTGTTTTTAGAGTCATCTGGTCGTAATTCATTTTTTACCTCCAGGGTTAAAACTTCACCTGTTTAAAAAATAATTACGAACGGTAAAAAAGGCAAGATTTTTGCCTGATTTTTTTTAAGAGAACCTACGCGCACGGAAATCAATTTTGTGTTCCGCTCCCACGCTGCACAAATACACCGTAGCAAGTGCGTACGGTGTACCCGAAGGGTGATTTCCAGTCTTTTTAGCATAGGAAAAATAAAAAACAGGTTTCCATTGTATTTTCTTTTGTTAACTGCCACAATATTTTATAAAAATTGATTTCCTCAACCTACGCGGGATTGTAGCCGCGCCGGAGGCGTTCCGAACTCGTAGCGCAAGCTGCGGGTGAGGAATGGAGGCGAGAGCCGGAACGGCGGAAAGCCCGAATCAAGAGGCATGAAAGGTTTTTACAAGGAATGTCTGTAAAAAATGGCAGCAACGTCCAAAAAAAAATTCAAAAATTAAGTTTCTGGGAATTCGATGTTGCCGTATTCGCAGACCACGTTGGCTATGCGGACGTCTTCGATTAGCTCCAGGTTCTTTTTGATTTTGTTAAAGACTTTAAGCTCACCGGTTCCGTTTCCGCCACCGAGGATTTTTAAAAGCTTGCGGCCACCTTCGGGACATTCGTAGTCGCGGATGAACATTGCGGATGCGTTGCAGAAAACGTCTATGTCTACGACGCGCTTCCTGTCGTGAATGCTGACCGTCCAGTGCAGGCGCACACCTTCATCGTCTTCGGGCATTTCCGTACACTCGTAAGTTATCGTGTACTTCTTGTGTTTGTCCGCGTGGAATTCAATTTTGTTTCCTTCAAGGCAGATAAGAACCGAAAGCTTGTTGTTGTATACGCCCTGTACAGCAAGGCAGGAGTGATCCATAACCTTACCGTTTATGATGCTTGTGAAGTTTGAGGAATTCAAGTGGTAGACAGGAGAGACAAAATTCTTTCCCCAGTTTTTGTCCATGTAGCCGTAGGACTTCTTTGGCATAACAACGTATTCTTCACCGTCAAAAATTATGCGGCCTTCAAATGATGTGCGGGCGCCAAAACATGCCCAGTGGTTTCCGGCTCCGTGGTAGTCTGGGGTGAACTCTATTTGCTTTTTGAATTTAAGGCTCCATGACATGCTGCCTGACTGGCAGAGGAGTTCCGGCTTTTCCTGAAGGTCTGCTGATGTTACGCACACAGATCCGTAGGTTGCGTCGTCGGTTAGCATGCACATTTCTCCGCTTGCACCGCCAACCTTTATAAGATAGTCTGTCTTGCCAAATTCAAGCTGTTCCGGGGGAAAGTAAGCGTTCATCTGCTTGCCGTTTTCTGCCAACATTCCAGCCTTTACCATTGCAAATGAAGGCTGAACGAATTCTTCCGTCTGCATGGAAGTTGCGGCCTGGGTTCCTGCCAGTGCGTACTGCAAGTCTGAAGCTGATTTTTTATTGCGGCTCTTAAAGCCTAAAACACATTTGTCTGGGGAAAGCGCAGGGTTTACAACATAAAATTCAATGAGGAAGGTTCTTTCTTCGCCTGTTGTCTTGTTAAAACCATTGGTAACGATACGCCACTCGTCAAAGCCATTCCTTTTTAAGGCACCCTTGAGCATGTACCGTTCATTACGGCTGATTTTCTTTACTGCCATTTTTTCCACCCAAAACAAATAAGTTAAGCCCGAAATCAGATTTAAATCGGGTTCTTAACTTAATCTTCGGCAGAATAAAGGCGCTATTTAAACATTTTCTGCAAGGTTTTGGAAAGCTCGTCCTTGTCTGTGGGGAAGTTTTCGTCAAGGAATTCAAAGCAATTCTGGGCATTGATCTGAACGTGCTCGTACCAGATTGAGTAGAGTTCCGGCTCAAAGCCTGATCCTGGATAGGGTGCACCCTGAACGTCAGAAACAAGCTGCCTTATCATTTCAACAAATTTTTCCATTGAAGCTTTTTTATCAATACAAAATACACCTAACCTCTTTATCGGCCATTATTATAACATTATCTTAAAATATTATCCAAGAATTTGCCCGTCTTTCCCGGAATTGCCCTTTTTTTTCTCCTTTTTAAAGGGATTTTCTGCAATTTCTGAACCGAAGATGACCACAAATTTTCCCTGCTGAACCTTGTCCCTGATGCGGCTGACCGCCTTCTGAATATCCTCCGCCTTTATCTTAAGGAGCATCTTTAAATGCATGAGTGAATCTGCTGCGTCTATGCCGTAGAGTTTCCAGAAGAAAGCCATTGAACCTTTTGTTGACGGTGTGCGGGGAACCACTTCCGATGAATAGCAGCCTGTTATTGCCCTGTCCACAACTTCCTTTGAAATTTCCTTGCCAAAGTCCTTTTCGACTGCATTTACAAGGGTATTCAAAGAGGCGAATGGATTTGGGTCGCGGTAAGTGCTGTACTTTAAGATTGCAGAGTCACTTTTTGTGCTTAGGGCAACACCATAGGCCCCACCCTGAGTGCGGACGTCGTTCCAAAGAGTTGTTGTGGAAAGTAAGTGGGTATAGACAAACTCTGCAACAGAATCCTTTGTGCCCCAATAGGAACCCGGGAAAACGTAGGCTGAATACCCTGATGCACCGGGAACTTCTATATACTCGTCTTCCAAAGCTGAGCGGCCACTTTTGCCGGCAGACTTAGAAGAAGAGTTGTTTGAACCAAGCGCTTTAAAGCCAAGCCTTTCCGTCATTGCATAGAAGTCTGAATCCTTGTTGGCAAACTTTTTGCGAAGTGAATGAATTCCTGCTGACTTTATGAAGCGGGGAAACTCTTCGGAAAATAGCGAGAGTCCCTTTTTGTCTGCAATTACATTCACCACAGCGCCACTGCTTCTTATCTTTACCAGAATCTCTTTTAGTTTTGCGGAAAGTTTTTTTACCGGCATTGAATAGAGTTTTTTTGCAGTTCCTATGGCAGAAAGACCTTCCCAAATTTCATGCAGGGCACAGGCCTTGTTTGTAGTGCAGGCTGCCCGCATTGAAGAATAAGCGTGTCCGTAAGGAACTATAGTGGTACGAATTGAATTGTACTGGGAAGTAACCAAATCCTTTAGCCTTGCCGTATCAGAAAAATCGGTTTTCTGGATGCAGTCAGACAGTACGGAGAGGGCGTCTTTTGTGTATTCCTCAAGGAATTTTATCCTAAAGATAACCCAGTCACGGCCAGCATAGGGCTTTTTTAAGAATTCATCAGAAGCTTTGAAGGAAACAGGTGCGCTCTGGGGGTAAGCACCAATTCCTGCACTTACGCACTGTATCTTGGTCTGAATCTTGTCCCAAGGCTCTCCTCCCCAGCCTACTTCCCCCATGCACATGCAGAGGCAAGGAATGTATTCATAGTCTGTGGCACAAAGGACATCTGCAGGAAAGGCAACATGGACGTAAGTAATTCCGTTGGTGGCTTCCTTGCAGGAAAATAATGTAACACCATTAACTTCGCTTTCTTTTGTAAAGATTTTTTTCTTCTTTGCAACAAGGTCTTGCACTTTTAGCGAAGGAATAAGATTCTCTTCTTTTTTGCTAAGAGGCTTGCTCTGGAACTTCCTCATCTTTTGCAGGGAATCCAAGAGTTCAGTCTTGTCTGCATCCCTGTACATCTTTTGGGCTATCTTCTTTTCCATAAGGGCGCGCTTCTTGCTCCAGGACAAGGATGCGGTTACGGTAACAAGAGAACGTTCCTTGTTCTGCAAAAGGTACTTTTGTATGAGCGAAGAAATGTAATTTGGATTGCTTGAAATTCTTTTCTTGAGCCTTTCGTATTCGGCGGTAAACAAGAGTGTATCCCAAGGCTTTGCACCGTAGCCCCAGCCCCTGATGGAACGTGCCAACAATGAAAGGGAATTGGGACCAGAAATGCGGACAACCTCTTTGTTGCCAAGTTCAACTGCCATGCAGACACGCTTTACGTCATCCTCTGGAATTCCATCCCGGCAAAGCTGTTCCAGTTTGGAAAGGACAAGGCTGCCAACCTTTTTTATGTTTTCTGTCTTTACCCCACGCAAGCCGCAGAAAAGCATTGGGTACTTAAGGCTTATGTAATGGCCCGTTTGTGGAGCGGCATCTTCTCCCAGTCCTGAATCAAGCAAGGCCTTTTGGACAGGGGCGCAATCATCATACCAGAGAAGAGCACTAAGGAACAAGATTTCCACATGAACCCTTACGCGGTCAACGCAGTCTGGAATTTTCCAGGAGCAGATAACGCTGTTTGTCCCATCCTTTGACTCTGAATCGGCAGGGCCGTAGGCGTGGAAATATTTTTTTATCTTTACGTTTTTTTCCTTTGGCCACACGGCTTTCTTTCCGGCAGAAGAAATTTTCTTCAGTATGTTCTTGTCCAAAAAATCCAGCTGCTCTTCTGTTGGAATGTTTCCGTAGAGGAAGACACGGCAGTTTGCGGCACAGTAATGCTTCTTGTGGAATTCCTTAAAGTGCTTGTAGGTAAGTTCCGGTATGTAAAGGGGGTCACCGCCAAAGTCCGTAGTGCAATGTGTTCCCGCAAGCAGGGCTTCTATGGGCTTTTGCATGGCAATGGATTCAAAAGAAGAATATTCGCCCTTCATCTCGTTGTAGACAACACCGGATATGGTCTTGTTCTTGCCTTCTACTTCCAGCCTTACGCCTTCCTGCATACAGACTACTTTT
>JAGCWT010000237.1 GCA_017961705.1 Treponema sp. | reverse complement strand
CTTTTACTTTTTGCCACATATTACACAAAAATCAAAAAAAATCATAGTGTTTTTTTCTACGAACCATGAAAATCAATTTTTTTGCAGAACTTTTACGCTTTTGTGTCGGATTATGAATTTTTAAAGCATAAATATATAGTGTATGCAAGTTGTTAAAAAAACAAAATCTGCCTTGTTCAAGTTAAGGCTTTTGGCCCTGTCTTTTTTACATGCCGCTTTTTCTGCTTCACTTGCAAGTGAAAGCTGCGTCTGTTGCGGAAAAAAAAGCTTTTTTATGCCAGTCTGCCATGAATGTGCAAAAAAATACCTTCTTGGCTTTTTTCCACCAGGGAACGGAAGGTGCAAGCTTTGCGGCAAGATACTGCTTGTGGGTAATGATTTGTGCTCCTCTTGCCGGGAAAAGAGGCTTCTTTGCCATGCAGACTCGGTTTTTCCCCTCTGGCCCTACCGCTTATGGATGAAAGGCCTGCTTTTTGAATGGAAGATGGGAGAAAATCGCTCAATTTCCCCTCTTTTTGCTGAATGTGTGGAAAAAGCCATAGAAGCATTGTACCCGGGAAGGGGCAGGGGTGACATTCCGCTTGTGCCTGTTCCACCAAGACCCGGAAAGCTAAAGAACAAGGGCTGGGACCAGATAGAAGAGCTTTGCAGCATCATCCATCACCGCTACAAAAGGCCAATCCTGCGCCTTTTAAAGAGGGTTTCATCCCAACAGCTGATGAAGCTGGACAGGATGGGCGGCCTCTTGATTGGATGTTCATCCTACAAGGTGAATGCAAAAAAATTAAAAAAAGCTGCTAAAAACGGCTCTTTGCCTCTGGAAGCCCTGCTTTTGGACGATGTTATGACTACCGGAGCCACAGTGGAAGCCTGTGCGGCAGTGCTAAAGGGGGTAGGAATAAGAAAAGTTCAAGTTATTACGCTGTTTATAGTAGACTAGAGCGCGTTCTTGGTGTAAAATAGTATGTAAGGGCAAACTGCCCGGTAATACCCTAAAAAGGAGTTAGGCATGGCCGAAGAAAATACACAATTTCAGCTCGTAACTTTTCAGCTTGGTGACGAACTGTATGGCGTAGACATTATGGATGTTAAGGAAATAGTAAAAATTCAGAGCGTCCGTCCTATTCCGAATGCGCCTTACTATGTTGAGGGAATTATCAACCTCCGTGGTGAAATCATCCCTATCATCAACCTTCACAAAAGGTTCCACATCAAGGAGATGACAAAAGACTCCGACTTTGATGAATTTGAAGAGGATGAAGGTGGCTTTATAATCCTTGACATTGAAGGAAACAAAATAGGCATCATCATAGACCGCATCAACCGCGTTATTTCCGTGGACAAGGGAGAAATCAAGCCGCCGCCACAGATGCTCAGCGGTATTGGTACGGAATACATTCACGGTGTTGTTCGCCAGGATCAGTCTTATCTTATCATCCTTGACACAAGAAGACTGTTCAATGCCAACGAACTTCAGAAAATTGTTCCAGAAATACGCTGACATTATGCCCTTCTTGCGGTAACTGTTAAACCTTGTGCTTTTGCAACAGGTAGCCGCCGAGTAAAAAACTAAAAAACCGCATTTGTAATGCTTCCCCTTAAGTTTTTGCTTTTAGGGGAGGCTCTTTAATAAAAGGATTTTAAAAATGATACAGACATACAGTCCTACAATACGCAGAAAAGAAATGGAAGCCGTACTTACCTGTATGGTGGACGAAAAGATAGGCCCTGGTGACCAGACTGCACGCCTTGTTCAGGCTGTAAAAGAATACACAGGATGCGACGGTGCCGTTGCACTAAGAAGCCCTTCGGTTGCCCTTGAATATGCCCTAAAAGCCTTGGATTTGCCCAAGGAAAGCCTTATTATGCTTAGCGCCCTTGCCCCAGCCTGGCAGATTGTTACGGTGGAGCGCCTTGGATACAAGCCCCTTGTTCTTGACGTTGTAGAAGATACAGGCCTTGTTACCCCGGAAATTCTTGAGGAAGGCATAAAAAATGGAGGCAAGCTTATTGTGCTTACTGAATCCCTGGGTGTTCTTCCAGACATAAAGGCAATTCTTGCGCTTGGAATTCCTGTAATAGAAGACATTTCCCAGTCAGCCCTTTCTTTTTATCCTGCAGAAAAGGAAAATGAAGGTGAAGGCGAAGAGGGTAAAAACCAGGAGGAAAAGGGTCAGGAAGACGGTCAAAAGGAAGAGCCTTTGGGAAAAAGAGCCGGAATGTACGGTGTCTACACAATATTCGGCATGGAGGACAGGGACATTATAACAGCCGGTGGCGGTGCAGTCCTTATGGCTCCTTGCAGGCGCGAATGGATTGTGCTAAAAAAGCTTGCAGAAGAGGCTCCTTCTACAGACATAATGCCGGACATGAATGCAGCCCTTGCCTTTGTGGAACTTAAGGAATTTGACCGCAACGAAAAGACCCGCATGGAAATATTCAACCTATACAGCAGGGCAATTGCCAGCGGTAGGCACAAAACCTTTGTCCGCGCATTGGACAAGGGGTCTACGATTTATTCCTTCCCACTGGTGCTCAATTCTGGTTTTAAGGATGCAAAGGCTTATGCCCAGAAAAAAGGAATAGAAATCCGCCAGGCCTATGAAAATTCAATTGTAGCTTTGCGCCAAGAAGAAATTGCACCTTCATGTCTTTGTGCAAACTCACTGCTTTTGCGCTGCGCAATGTTCCCCCTCTATCCGCGTCTTGGACAGAAGGACGTTTCCCTGATGGTAAAAGTTCTTTCATCCCTGCCCTGATGGAAATCCTATGAAAAAGTGTCTTGTTATTGTCAACGAATTCAAAAGAAATGCCTCTGAACTTGCGGCCGAGATTTGTTCCTTCCTAAAGGAAAATTCGGTAAGTTCAGACATTTATTCGTATGACGGCTCTTCACTTGACTCTTCAAAGTCTGACCCTGGTTTTAAGGGCTATGATTTTACCGTAACTCTTGGCGGAGACGGAACTGTTCTTTCTGCTTGCCGGGGTTGCGCACCGCTTGGCATACCGGTTTTTCCCATAAACCTTGGGGAATTTGGCTTTCTTGCGGTAGTTTCACCTTGCGGCTGGAAAAAGGACCTCTTGTCCTACATTCAAGGCAAGGCTTTTACCGGAAGACGCTCCCTTGTAAGAAGCGAAGTCATAAGGGACGGAAAAACTGTCTTTGACGTGTGCGGAATGAACGATGCTGTTATTTCAAGCCCGGGTTCATCAAGGCTTGTTAACTTGGACGTGGCCTACAACCATGCCCTGCTTGGCCCCTTCAAGGCAAACGGAATAATTGTTTCTACCCCCACAGGCTCAACCGCATATTCTGCTGCTGCAGGTGGCCCAATACTTGACCCATCTCTTGACGGACTCGTGCTTACGCCGGTAAGCTCATTCAGCTTGTCTGCAAGGCCCCTGGTCTTTAGCGCAAAGGGCGAGATTGCAATTACCGTAAAGCCTTCCCGCGTGGATGTTGGGCTTAGCATAGACGGTCAGGTGAATTTTAATTTGCAGGAAAACGATGTTATAATTTTGGGCATACCGGACTACAAGGCCTCAATAATTTGTTCCACACAGGAAAAATTCTATGCGGCTTTGCAGAGCAAGCTCAACTGGTCAGGAGGACCCCGTGCTTGAGGAACTTGACATAAAGAATTTTGCGCTTATTGATTCTGCTCATGTTGAATTTTCAAAAGGTTTTACCGTTTTGAGTGGCGAAACCGGTGCTGGAAAGTCAATTTTAATCGGAAGCCTGGCTTTTCTTCTTGGCGGAAAGGCCGGGGTGGAACAGATTCGCACTGGAACGCAGGAAGCTCAGGTTTCGGGAACATTCCTTCTGGAAAGCCCTGAAGCCCATGCTTGGCTTGAAGAGCACGGTATTGAGGATGAAGACGGAAGGATTCTCTTGCGCCGCGTAATAAGAAACACCGGAAAATCATCCGGCTGGATAGGCGGTGTTCCTGTAATAAGGGCGGATTTGCTTGCTTTTTCTGCATTCCTGGTGGACATACACGGTCAGCACGAACAGCAGTCCCTCTTTAAGGTGGCAGAACACAGGCGCTACCTAGACATTTATGCCGGAATCACCGAACAGGTTGCATCTTTTACGGCCCTTTATTCAGACCTGGTGGAAAAACGCAGGCTTTTGCAGAACCTTAACACTGACGACTCAAAGCGGGCAGAGCGCATAGAAATGCTAAACTTTGCAGTGGAAGAAATAAATTCAGCAAACCTAAGGGAAAACGAGGATTCAGAGCTGGAGGACGAAGAAAACCGTCTTTCTTCCTACGAAAAGCTTTATGGCGAGATTGAGGAAATCAATTCGCTTCTGGAAGGCGAGGGCGGGGGAATACTCAGTCTTTTTAAGAGGCTTTCATCATCTTCTTCCAGGGCTTCTTCTTTGGACAAGAGCCTTGGTGCCTTGGAAAACCGCATTCAGTCTTCATACTACGAGATAGAAGATATTTCCGCAGAATTCCGCCGCTACGAGCAGGGACTTGTCTTTGACCCGGAAAGGCTTGAGCAGGTTCAGGACCGTCTTGAACTTATATACAAGCTAAAGAAAAAGTATGCGTCTGGAAAGACTTCCCCAATTTCCCAGGTTCTTGAATACGCTAAAAAGGCAGAGGCAGAACTTGAGCAAATTTCTGGACTTTCGCAGAACCGGGAGGAACTTGAAAGGGAAGTTCTTGAGGCTGGCAAGAAAGTCTACACTGCCGCAAAGGAAATCAGCATAAAGAGAAAGACCGCTTCGGACAAAATGTCCCATGATGTGGAGGCAATTTTGCAAAACCTTGGCATGGGCGGTACAAAATTCAAGGTGAACCTGCAGGAAAAGGCCGGTGATGACGTTACCCAGAAGTGCGGCCCCTACGGAATGGACGACATTGAATTCCTTATAAGCGCAAACCCTGGCTCCCCAATGCTGCCGCTTGCAAGAATCGCTTCCGGTGGTGAACTTAGCCGTGTAATGCTTGCCCTTAAGACCATACTTTCTGCTGCGGACACGGCGGGAACCCTTGTCTTTGACGAGATAGACACCGGTATTGGAGGCGAAGTTGCGGTTGCCGTGGGCGATCACCTAAAAAAACTTGCCTCTGCAAGGCAGATATTGTGCATTACACATCTAGCGAGCATTGCGGTTTATGCCGATAATCAGCTAAAGATAGAAAAAGGAGCAGCCGGAGATATGACAAGCACAGCCGTTTTCCCTGTGGCCGGAGACAGTCGGGTTCAGGAAATTGCACGTATGCTTTCCGGGGATTCATCTTCAGAAGAGTCTTTGGAACACGCGTCTTCCATGCTGCAAAAATACGGAGGCAGATAATGGCAAACATAACTACAGAGGCAAGAGCAGAATTTTCGGCAAAGTCAAAAGAAGTAAAGGCCCAGGTGGATGCCTTGCTTAAGCAGGAAAAGGAAGCTGTTTTTAAGATGCGCCAGTCACGCGATGGTCTTGAATACAAAAAGCTGGAACTTGCCGAGCTTATGCTAAAAATTGCGTCCCTCTACATGTCCATAAACACACACTCCCTTAAGATTCTAGAGACAAAGAACAACGACGCTCTTAACGATGCCAGAAAGATAATCTACAAGGCAATCATTTATATGGAAGAAGTTGTCACAAACGCTGTTGACTGCCCCTTCCGCGACCTAGAGCCAACCCTGGACAAGATTCAGGCCACCCCAATAGAAAAAAGGTTCTATCTGGTGCGCAAATTTGGGCTTGCAATAGACCTGCTTGTAGACGCTTTTGGAAAGAATTCCAAGTGGGAAATTTCATTCGTAGAGCTTAGGGCTAGGTTTGCCGCAATTGCAAAGAATTTCATAGACATGAAGCAGGCTGCCAAGGACTATTTTGACCCCTCTTCCAAGGACTACGACAATTCAGTTCTTTACGTGCGCCTTATAAGAAAGCTTTTGAACAAAAGTGCAGACGAATACCGCGCAAAGTACGAAGGCCCATCCCGCCGCATAGACGACATGAGGCAGGCCATAAACTTCCTGATTGCGGCAAGGCGTGTTGCAATGGTGCTTAACGACAGCGAAAACAGCGAAGAAATCCGCAAGAAGGCCCTTGTCTGGAAGCAGAAGATGGAGGCGGACCAGAAGGACGGTTCTAGCAAATAGCTTTAGCCGCCAACAGGCTCCGTTTTACGGTTTTACGATGGATAAGAATTTTGCACTTAAGATATTCGAGGGATTTTCAATTGAGCGCTGGAACGATTTGGTTCGCCCCTTCAGCGTGGTGGAAATGGACAAGTCTGCCGAAAAAATGGTGGTTGCATACATCATCGGCAAATTTGAAGAAAACCGCGGTCAGAAGATAGACTGGGAGTGGATGATTTATGCCTCCCTCTTTGACCTCCTTAGGAAGATTGCCCTCTGCGACATAAAAAGCCCCGTGGAACGCCTTCTAAGGAGCCAGTACCCGGAAGAATACATAAAGCTCAATGAATGGGTTCTAGACCAGTACCGCACATTCATCTCCGACCGGGACCTTTTTTCCCGCTTTACCCTCTACATCGGAAGGACATCCGGTTCTATCCCCTTCGAAAAAGGCCAGGAACTTACAGCCCGTGTCTTCCGCGCAGCCCACAAGTATTCAACCCTGCGCGAACTGGAAATGATAAGCCCGGTTAACGAACCCATGCGCCTTGAGCAGATAAAAAAAGAAGTCTATGCAGACATCCAGTCTTTCCTTGACTTGCGTGGACTCCAGCTTTTGTACACAAGGCAGCGTCCCTTTGACTTTCTTACCAAGATAGAGCAGCTCCGTTTCCAGACAAGATGGAACCAGACACCCCGCGTACCAAAGACAAGCGTTCTAGGCCACTGTTTTTTTGTTGCGGTACTAACCCTTCTCCTTCAGCGCGAAAACGGTGTAAAGCTTTGCCCCAAGCGCCTTTTCAACAACTTTTTCTGCGCACTCTTCCACGATTTGCCGGAAGCGGTAACAAGGGACATAATTTCTCCGGTAAAGCAGGCAACCCACGGACTTCCGTCTGTAATCAAGGAAATAGAAGAAATCATCGTAAACAAAGACCTGGTCCCCCACATGGAAGACTTCTACAAGAACGAGATAATGTACTTTACAGATGACGAATTTTGCAACAGAATAATACTTAACGGAAAAACTGTCCGGGTGGAATATGACGAGCTGAACGAAAAATACAATTCAGACCAATATTCTCCGGTGGACGGAAGGATTGTCCGGCTTTCTGACCACTATTCGGCCTTGTTGGAAGCTGATTCATCCATAAAGCACGGAATTACAAGCAAGCACCTTAGGGACGGAAAGGTTAACCTTTTAAAGTCCTATCCCCAGGGAACTGTAATAAACGGAATAGACGCAGGGAGTTTGTTTGCTCCATTCGCCATTAGCTAAGCAAAAAGGGGTCTTCCTATGGTAAAAGATGAAAAAATTTGGATAGCAAATACACAAAGCGGAGAAAATGTCTTTATTCAACCCAAGATGGCAAACAGGCATGGACTTATAGCCGGGGCAACCGGTACCGGTAAGACCGTAACTCTAAGAGTTCTCTGCGAATCATTCAGCGACATGGGAGTTCCAGTTTTTATTGCAGACGTAAAGGGAGACGTTTCTGGCCTCCTGCAAACAGGCAGCTCCTCCCCGGATATGGATTCAAGAATAAAGAAATTTGCCCTGGACAACGCAGGCTTTTCCTTTAGCTCTTACCCCGTAGCACTCTGGGACCTTTCTGGAAAGAAGGGAATAAAGCTCCGCACCACCGTAAGCGAGATGGGGCCGCTTTTGCTTTCCCGCATAATGAAGTTGAACGAGCTACAGTCAGACCTGCTTACAATTTGCTTTCAGATTGCAGACGACAACGACCTTCTTATGGTAGACACAAAAGACCTAAAGGCAGTCCTGAATTACATGAGCGAAAATTCTAAGGATTTGGCCGCAGACTATGGCAACATCTCTTCCCAGTCAATAGCCACCATAGTAAGGGCAGTTGTAGCCCTGGAAATTGCTGGCGGAAAGACCTTCTTTGGAGAACCTTCGCTAAAAATAGAAGACTGGTTTGCAAACGACAGCCAGGGGCGCGGGGTTATAAACATCCTTGACAGCTCAAGCCTAATAAACGACACTCGCTTGTATTCAACCTTCCTGCTCTGGATGCTGAGTGAACTTTTTGAAAACCTGCCGGAAGTTGGAGATGCCCAAAAGCCCAAGATGGTATTCTTCTTTGACGAAGCCCACCTTCTCTTTAACGATGCGCCAAAGGTACTTCTGGAAAAAATCGAGCAGGTGGTAAAGCTTGTCCGCAGCAAGGGCATTGGTGTCTATTTCTGCACCCAGAACCCAAGGGACATAACGGACGGAGTTCTTTCCCAGCTGGGCAATAAGATTCAGCACGGCTTACGCGCCTATACTCCCGCAGACCAGAAGGCTCTAAAGGCAGCCGCTCAGTCTTTTAGGAGCAACCCGGAATTCAACACGGAAGAAGTCATACAGAATCTTGGAATAGGGGAGGCAATAGTTTCTTTCCTGGACGAAAATGGTGTTCCCGGAGTTTGCCAAAAGGTCAATATCCTTCCCCCTCAAAGCAAGATTGGACCTGCTGATGCAATACCAAGGGATTCCTGCATAAGGTCAAATGCCCTCTATGAAAAATACAAGAATGACGTTGACCCAGTTTCCGCATACGAAAGCCTTGCCCAGGCAAAAAAGCAGCAGGAGGAAGCAGCCGCAAAAAATTCTGCAAGCACTTCCGGTGCAGCAAAAAAGAGTGGCACTTCAAAAAGCCAGCTTGTAAAAAGCGGAAAGCGTGCAACTTCTTCCATGGGTTCAAGCCTTGGCCGCGAAGTTGGAAAAGCCCTTGGTGGAAACTTTGGCTCCCTGGGCAAAAAAATCGGCGGTAATATAGGCGCATCTCTTGGCAGGGGACTTCTAAGCACCCTTTTTAAGATCTGATGGGTGGCCTACATCATGTCCTCAAAAAAGCTGATGGAAATGTCTTTGTGGATTTCCTTTAGCTGCTTGTATTTTAAAAGCTCAAATTCAATTCCTTCTTTTGCGGAGTTGGTGTAATTTCCAGAGACAAGCTGTTTTTCCAGATTTCCGCAGATGTATGCCAGTATGAATACATAGGAATAGTCATCTGGGGAATTTAACTTTGGCAGGTAGTCTGTGCTGATTGTGATTTGCACGTCTTTGTTTTTCGTGGCAAATTCAATGATTTGCGAATAGTTTTTCAGATGTTCCGGGGAAAAATCCTTGTCCTTCTTGAATTCGTTGATTAGCTTTAGCACTTCCTGCTTTTCGCTTTCAGCTAATTCGGAAAGGTTGAATTCAAAGTTAAAGTCTTCTATCTTTTCATTGGAACTTGAATTTTTTTCTTTGTCAACATCCCCCCAGCCAACCTGAACTGTTACGGACACTTTTCCCTTTTGAGGCAATTCGGAACCAAAGATGATTGTCTGCATGACAATTCCGCTTTTCTCATTTTTTACAATATCTTTTAAGTCTGGATCTTCTTCTACAAGCTTGTATGAGTCCACAATCACGGTTTTTGGTTCAACAGAAAGGCCCAGCTTCTCTTTTGTAGCCTGCGCATAGCTTATGCCGTCTATCGTAAAATCCCTTAATTCCTGCATGCATAAAACCTTGTCGTTTTTCTTTAGCTTTGTTATCTCGAATAAAAAAGTCAGGCCTTCCAATTCGTGCTCATTGCCATTGCCGTCGGGTGCCGTAACTGAAATTTTTTCTATGTATATAGCTTCTACCTTTGTCTCCTTAGTCTTTTTCGCCTTCAAGTTTATGCCTGCCGCATTCAGGTTGAATGCTTCGAAGAACATCATAAGAAACAGAACGAATACTTTTGCTTTCACTTTTTACTCCTTCCGCCCTGATGTGGACGGTGCATAACATAATGGAGTAGATATGTTAAAAAGTCAATATTCTGCCTGTCGGCGCGCTCACTTCGCGGTTCGATTTCTTGGTGCTAAGATGTTTGCTTGATTTTTAAGGATTTGCTTTTATAGACTAAGTATTCGGGTAGGGTTTAGTCGGTACGGGAATCGAACCCCTACGGTCGTGCACTTCCTGG
>JAGCWT010000236.1 GCA_017961705.1 Treponema sp. | reverse complement strand
TAAGTCGCATACCGCTCTTGGAAGAATCCACCGCCTTTATTACACCGCGGATCATCTCACGCGTTTCATCAAGTCCCTTTAGCATCCACGCAATTCCAGCCCCGGTCTTGTAAATTTGTGGAGCAGAACATCCCATGTTAACGTCAATCCCCGCACCGCCAAGGCCTGCAAGAATAGACGCCGCCTTTGCAAGAGGTTCAGCCTTGTTGCCCGTAAGCTGCCAGACAATCTTTTGTGGACAGGGAATGTTTTCCGTATAGAATTTTTCAAAAGGGCCGCCCGTTACCAAAGATGGGGCGTTTATCATTTCCGTAAAATACTCGTCCGCACCGCCGCATTTTTCAACAGCGATGCGGAATGCCGCATGGGAAAGAGTTGCCATGGGACCGCATATAAATTTCATTTTAGCATGGCTTCCACAGTCTTAACCGCTTCCTCAAGATATTCTGGGTCAAGGGTTTCAACTTCGCCGTTGTCCACAGTAACAGATGTGTGCCGCTCAATCGGAATGCGTGCAATAACCTTAAGTCCAAAGTCCTTCGCAATGCCTTCTATGTTGCTGTCCCCAAAGACGCGTATTTCCTTATTGCAGTCGGGGCACTTTACGTAGCTCATGTTTTCTATAAGACCAAGAACCGGAACATTCATCATGTTTGCCATGTTCACGGCTTTTTCCACAATTACGCGCACAAGCTGCTGTGGGGAAGAAACAACGATGATGCCATCAATCGGTATGGACTGGAAAACCGTAAGCGGAACGTCACCAGTTCCCGGTGGGCAGTCAACAAACATAAAGTCAACGTCTTCCCAAACAACATCCGTCCAGAACTGGCGCACCGCCCCAGAAATAACAGGTCCTCTCCAAATAACCGGATCCGTCTCATTCTGAAGAAGAAAATTCATGGACATAATCTGAATGCCAGAGGAAGACTTTACGCTCTTAAGATACTGCTGCTGGCTTCCGTCTGCTCCTGTCATAACGCCGCCCTCTGCTTTTTCCTGGGCAAGACCAAATGCCGTTGGAATAGAAGGGCCTGTAATGTCTGCATCCAAAATGGCAGTCCTAAAACCGTCGTTGTGTATCTTTGCCGCAAGCAGGCTTGTTACAAGGGACTTGCCAACGCCGCCCTTTCCGCTTACAATGCCGATTACTTTTTTAACCGAAGAACCCTCGTGGAGCTTTTCGTGCATGTCACGCTTTTCGCATGTTTTTCCGCATCCTGAACAGTTGTGGTTGCAATTTTCTTCTGCCATCTTTCCGCCTCTAAAATTAAATCCTTACTAATAGAATATACTACCAATTAAATATACTAAAAAAAATCCCCAAGGGCAAATTTTTCCTGCAAACAGATTAGCCTAGTGAGCCACAAAAACTCCCAGCGCACCAAAAAGCCCCATGCTTGCAAGAAGCATTATTGTTCCTGCCATAAGGACGCCAAGAATTACTGCAAGAACCGTCTGCTTAAAATTCATGCCCAAAAGACTAGCCGCCAGAGTTCCAGTCCATGCGCCAGTTCCCGGAAGAGGAATTCCAACAAAAAGCATGAGCGCAACAAAAAGACCGCGCCCAGCCTTTGCCTCAAGCTTTTTCCCGGCCTTAGAACCCTTTTCCAAACAGAAAGAAAAGAATCCCCCAATAAATTTTTTGTCCTTGCCCCATTCAAGAACCTTTCTTGCAAAAAGATAAATTACAGGAACAGGAAGCATGTTGCCCACAATGCATATTGCATAGACCAGAACCGTCTGAGGAATGTTGTCCCGCCCCATAAGCCCCCAAGCCGTAGCAACAGGAATTGCCCCGCGGAGCTCAATCAGTGGAATCATCGAAATCAAAAAAACGTAAAAGTATTTCAAAAGCATACGAGATTCTACCACTAAAAACCAAAAAATAAAAGCCTTTTGAACTTTAGTTTTTTGGACGGTAGTTCTAATTGCTCTACCATTCATTCCTTGACTGCAACCGAGAGTAAATGCCATTCGTCACCCGCTTTCCGTGGTTCCGCTTTCGCTCCATTGCTGCCGGCTCCGGTTTTCGATACGGTTCGAGTTTGCTCAGAGACCACCCTTCGACAGGCTCATGGACCGCCTTCGACTTAGCACAGAAACCTACGCCGTCAGCAACGCTATCGCGCCACTCCAATCGGGCGTAGGATGTGGTAATGAATTTCTGTGGCTTGACATTTGTATTTTATTTCGTTAACCTGTCAAAAATCATGGTTAACAAGAATCTTTCTACAAAATATTTTATCCTCCAAGCCTTGCGCAAAAGCAATGAACCTGTCTCTGGCGAAAGCATTGCACTTCAAAGCGGAGTTTCAAGAACGGCCGTTTGGAAAGCGGTGCAGGCATTGGTTTCTTCTGGCTACGGAATAGAAAGCCTTGCAAACGGATATGTCTTGCAGAAGGATTTGCCGGACAGCATTTGCCCATGGGAATTTGGCGCCAAGGAAAATCTCTTTTGCTACTACGGCACAACAGATTCCACTATGGTACAGGCAAGAAAACTCGTCCAAGGAATTCAACCCGGCGAAAAACTAAAAATCGTCATTGCAGACAAGCAGACAAGGGGAGTGGGGCAGAAGGGGCGCTCCTGGAAAACCACCAAGGGAAGCCTTGCGTTTACCCTGGTAACAAAAAGCGACTTGCCAATCCTGTATTCAAGGCGGACTGTGATGGCCTGCCAGATAGCCCTTGTGAATGTGCTCAGAAAAAATTCCGGCAGACAGTTTTTTGTGCGCTGGCCAAATGACGTGTGGAGCAGCGAAGGAAAAGTCTGTGGCGTACTTGATGAACTTTATTCAAGCGGAGGCATCTGTTCCTGGCAAAATTTGGGGGTTGGCATAAATGTTTCAAGCCGTCCTTCAATTCAAAAGACAGACAGTGTTTTTAAAAAAGCAGAAGCCGGAATAAGGCGAAAAATCATTGGCGATTTTATAACCGAATTTGACCTTCTAAAAGACGAGCTTGCATCCGGTACGGAAAACCTTGCCCGTCATTGGAACAGCCTTTGCATGGACAATAAAAAAGAATTCCGTGCAAAAGATTCTGGCGTAAAGGTAAAGTTTTTGGGAATAGATTCTTATGGTTCAGCCATGGTAGAAAAGGATTCTGTTTGCAAGGCAATTCCTTTTGGTTCCTTTAGCTTTGAAAAAATTTAATTCAAAATAGGAGAAATATATGGAAAAGAAAAAAAGAGGCGCTGGCCTAATACTAACATCATTGTTTGCAGCCCTAATCTGCGCTGGTTGTTTTATACAGATTCCGCTTCCGGGTGGCATACCAATTGTAATTCAAGACATGATGGCTTTCCTTTCTGGACTTTTGCTTGGCCCAATTTTGGGTTCGGCTGCAGTTCTTATCTTTATAATAATAGGCTGCCTTGGGCTTCCTGTTTTTACCGGCAAGGCTGGAATAAGCGTTATTCTTGCAGGACCAACGGGCGGTTTTATAATAGGCTATCTTATTGCGGCTTTTCTTGGCGGGCTTGTCCTAACTCTTGCACTTCCGCTTGGACAAAAACATGGAAAGGTTAAGCAGTTTGTCTGGATAAGCGTGGCATCCCTTCTTGCAACCGTAGCAGCATTTGCATCTGGGCTTGTTGGCTTTTCACTTGTAACGCACAAGACTGTCCTTCAGAGCATTCCGCTTGTTGTGCTTCCCTTTATTCCAGGCAACATAATAAAGCTTGTGGCATGCGTTTTTCTTACAAAGAAATTCCGTCCTGTAATCCACTCTTACCTAAGCTAGATTCCTATGCAGCAGATGTTGAAGATTGATGGGGTGAGCAGAATTTTTTCTGACGGAAGCCTTGCCCTAAAAGATGTAAGCTTTTCTGTTAGCTCTGGGGAATTCATTGTGCTTGCTGGTTCTAACGGTTCCGGCAAGACTGTTCTTATGAATCTAATTTCCGGCTTGGACTTTCCAACGGAAGGAAGCATTTCTTTGCAGGAAGGTGCGAGGGTTGGCCTTGTCTTTCAGGATGCGGATGCCCAGATTCTTGGTGAAACTCCTGCAGAAGACGTTGCCTTTGGTGCAAGGAACTGCGGCCTAAAAAAAGATGCGCTAAAAGAATGCGTGGAAAAGTCTTTGGATTCCTGCGGCCTTTTGCAAAAAAAAGATTTTCCTGCAAGGCAGATGAGCGGCGGCGAAAAGAGGCGGCTTGCTGTTGCGGGAATTCTTGCAATGAATTGTTCGCTGATTATTTTTGATGAGCCATTTGCAAACTTGGACTATGAAGGCGTAAGGCAGGTTTGCGCAATTCTAAAAAAGCTAAAGTCAGAAGGAAAGACCGTGATTGTCCTTACCCACGAACTGGAAAAAATACTTGCCCTTGCAGACAGGTTTTTAATACTCAACAAGGGAAAACTTTGTTTTGACGGAAGCGTGCAGGAAGGTCTTGGCCTTAACTTGGAACAGTTCAGCATACGGAATCCCCTCTGTTCCTATGCCAAGGTGGAGGACTTACTGTGGCTGTAAATTTGTTTTCATACCAAAGAGGAAACTCTCTTCTTCATAAGTGCAATGCCTTGGCAAAGGTTTTATTTCTTACTGTATTTTGCATATTCATATTTATTGACGCAAAATGGATGAGCCCTTTTTTTATTGCAAGAACTGCGACCTGTATTTTTATTCCGATTTTATTGCTCTTTCTTTCTGGCCTTAGCCTAAGGATTTTTTTTAACCTATGGCCTGTAATTCTTACGGGTGTTTTTGTTACAGCCTTCCGCTCATTTGACCTTCCATCCTTTTCTTTTAACAGGGAAGGATTTTTTTCCGGCTGCATTTATGCCCTTAACTTTTTTATGGCAGCCCTGGCTTCTGGCATTGTATTTAAAACAACATCTCCCCTACAGATAAGGGAAGGGCTTTGCGGTGTGGAAGATGCACTTGCAAAACTTTTTCCTTTTGTAAAAAAGCTGAACTTAGCCCTTGCAATTTCTCTTACAATAAATTTTCTTCCTTCAATTTTTGAATACTGGAACAAGACAGCTCTTGCTTGCAGGGCAAGAATGCCAGCTTCAAAAAAGCATTCCTTTGGCATAAGGAATTTTACCGCACATCTTTCTGCTTTCTTTTCTTGTCTCTTGTACCGGGCGGAAACAAGCAGAAGGGCAGTTCTTAACAGGAGCTAATTTAACAGGAGCTAAAAAAAATTAAAATGAAAAACATAGTTGAAGAGCTAAAAGAAAAAATAATCGCTGATGATTATAAGGTAAACTTTGACGAAGCGCTTTCCCTTTTTTCTTTTGAAGATTCAGACCTATTGTTTTCTGCAGCCAACGAAATTCGGATGGCAAAGTGCCCAAGAAAAACAAGCGTCTGTTCCATAATAAATGCCAAGCAGGGAAATTGTGGTGAAGACTGCAAGTATTGCGCCCAGTCATGCAGGTGGAATACTTCCTGCAAAACATCAGGACTGATTGGAATTGAAGAGGCCGTGGAAAAATGCAGAAAGGCATTGGACTTTAAGGTGCCAAGGCTTTCGCTTGTAACAGCCGGCCGTGCTCTTATTGGCAAAGATTTTTTGCATCTTCTTGAATGCTTTAGGGCAATTTCCAGGCAATGCCCAGAGCTAAAAACTTGCGCATCGCTTGGCATTATTTCCTATGAGCAGATGGTCATGCTAAAGGAAGCCGGGGTAGTGCGCTACCACCACAACCTTGAGACAAGCAGGGAATTCTTTCCGAATATTTGCACAACACATACTTGGCAGGAAAGAATGGACACCCTTCTTGCGGCAAGAAAGGCAGGGCTTGAACTTTGCTGCGGTGGAATCATAGGCCTTGGAGAGTCCCGCGCTGACAGGATAAAGCTTGCCCTTGAATTGCGAACCGTAAACCCTGAGTCCATTCCAATAAATGTCCTTAGTCCAATAAAGGGAACCCCTCTGGAAAATGCGGCTCCTATTAGCAAAGAAGAAATCCTCCGTACCATAGCAGTCTTCCGTTTTGTATTGCCCCATTCAACTTTGCGCATGGCAGCTGGAAGAAAGAACCTTGGTGCAAACGGACGCGATGCCTTTTTGAGCGGAGCAAATGCCCTTATCTCTGGCGACCTTTTAACCGTTGCTGGCACGACAAACGAAGATGACCTTGCAATGCTAAAGGACCTGGGCTTTGCAGTAGCAGGTGTTGCGGGCGGCGTTTGAGCCCGCAGAGGGGGTAGCACGCAACGAAGTGCGGGCGCAGGGGGAGACTTACCCCTCCTTGCGTAACAGATGCAGGGGGAACTCGCAGCGTAGCTTCGAGCGGACTTACCCCTCCTTGCGGACTTCCACCTCCTTGTTGAATAAAAGAAGTTTTCCATATATACTTGTAAAAAACGCGGGGGATATATGCCAACAGTAACACTTCTTTCAAGCCAGGTTACAGAATCTGTACCGGACAAAGCTCTTTTAAAGGACAAGCGCCATCTGACGGCAAAAGAAGTTTATGTTTTGATTCAGAACCGCAACGTTAGTTCTGATCCTGACTGGCAGAATGTGTGGGTTAGTGCAAAGCCCGGAGAGTTTTTCCCAGAGCAGATTATTCAGAGTGAATTTTCCGGCTGGGTTGTACTTGGTTCAATAAGACCCGCAACCCTAAAATTCCATGACCTTGAACTAAAGACCGGCATTTACCGTTCCTTCCTAAAAAATGTAGCCACAGGCGATGACTGTGTTATGCACAACGTTAGCTACCTGGAAAACTACCGCATTGCAAACCGTGTCCTTCTTTTTAACATTCAGGAAATGTCCTGCACCAACCATTCAAAATTTGGCGAAGGAATTCTAAAAGAGGGCGAGGCTGAAAAAAACAGGATATGGATTGGCGTTGGTAACGAAAACAATGAGCGCGGTGTCCTTCCATTTACAGACATGATTCCTGCAGATGCTTACCTTTGGTCACGCTACAGGGAAGACAAGTCCCTTATGAAAAGCTTTGTGGACCTAACCGAATACGGCAACGACAAAAAATGCAACACCTACGGAATTGTAGAAGATGATGCCGTAATCAAAAACTGCACTTTGCTAAAGGATGCAAAAATTGGCCGCAACGCCTACATCAAGGGGGCCTTTAAGCTAAAGAACATAACCGTCCTTTCTTCTGAAGATGAACCAAGCCAGATAGGTGAGGGCGTTGAACTTGTTAACGGAATAATGGGCTACGGAAGCCACGTCTTTTACCAGGCTGTTGCAGTGCGCTTTATAATAGGAAGAAACTGCCAGCTAAAGTACGGAGCCCGCCTTTTGAATTCCGTGCTGGGAGACAATTCAACTGTTTCCTGCTGCGAGCTTCTTAACAACCTGATTTTCCCTTTCCACGAGCAGCACCACAATTCATCCTTCCTGATTGCTTCCACCGTTATGGGGCAGAGCAACATTGCAAGCGCCGCCACAATCGGAAGCAACCACAACTCGCGCTCACCGGACGGAGAGATGGTTGCGGGAAGGGGCTTTTGGCCAGGCCTTTGTTCAGACTTTAAGTACGACTCTTATTTTGCAAGCTTTGTTCTTGCCGCCAAGGGTTCATACCAGAACGAGCTTAACATTACCTATCCCTTCTGTCTGCTTACGCCGCCGGACAGCGACGGAAACTACGGCCATCCATGCGCGGTACACATAATGCCGGGCTACTGGTTCCTCTACAACATGTATGCCGTGGTGCGCAACAAGTACAAGTTTGCTGCCCGCGACAAGCGCTTTGTTAAGGTGCAGACAATAGAGACAAATCCCTTTGCACCAGACACGATTCAGGAAGTGCTAAAGGCAATCCACAGGCTTATAGAGCTTACGTCACGCTACCTAAAGCTTCCTGCTGACCAGTCCAAGAAGATGACTCTTTCCAATCCAGCCCCACAGCTGCTAGAAGAATACAGGGCCAAGGCTTATTTAAAGACCGGGGACGAACTTCTTCAGCTTGCCAAGGACTACCTGCACCAGAACCAGGAGGCTAAGTTTGTCCTTACGGATGACCGCTGCCAGAAAAAATACGGTGCCCTCATCTTTAAGCCAGCCCAGGGCTACAAGGAATACAGGAGAATCGTAAAATATTTTGCCGCAGACTGCCTTATTGAATGGAGCAAGCACAACAAAGAAGTGCAAAGCCTTACCCGTGAGCATCTTGAGCGCATAGAAGGAATTCCTCTTTACACAAAATGGGTGAATGCCGGTGGACAGGTTATCCCGGAAGAAAAGGTTATGGAGCTTTTCCAAAAGATAAAGGAAGGGAAAATTGTCTGTTGGCAGCAGGTTCATGAATTCTACAATGAATGCCAGGCCCACTATGTTGAATACAAGGCGCGCTATGCAATACACATTTTGTCCTACCTCTATTCAATTCCGGTAAGTGAATTTACACCCGCCATCTTTAGGAACATAATGAATGACGTGGCCTACGTTTCGCTCAACATGCTGGAGTCTTCCATTACCTCCCGCGACAAGGACTATACGGATTTCTTCCGCACAATAACATTCCGCAACAGAGAAGAAATGGAAGCTGTTGTTGGCCGCCTGAATGAATCCGGATTCCTGAAGGAACTAAAAGTTGCAACTGAACAGTTTGACTCTGACTTGGAAAAACTGTTCAGGCTTTTGGTTTAGCAAAAAGCAGACCCTGCTCTTGTGGCTGGGCTTTTACAGCTGGACTTTTAAGGCTGTGCTTTTACAAAAGGCGCTTTTTTTCGTTTGTGTCCAGGTTAAAGCTGCGTTCTGCCGCAACGGTTGAAGGCGGTCCGTGCCCCGGCATTATAACGGTTCCGTCCGTCTGCGAGTAAATCTTTTTTTCTATGTTGTCGCAAAGCATCCGCTTAAAGTAAGAGCCGGATGTTTCTCCGATGATTCCCGATGTGATTACGTCTCCTGTAAAGAGGATGTCCCCAATCTTAAAAAGCATGCTGTCGGAAGCGTGACCAGGTACGGAATAGTATTCAACTTCCAGCCCTGCAACCTTAAGGTGACCGTCTCCGTGGATTACGATGGACTTGCTACCCGCAATCTCGTAGTCAGCCGCATAGACGTAGGGTGAATAGATTTTCTTTAGGGTGGTAAGCGGCCGGATAAGGCTTTCCCTGTTGTGGGTTATAAGAACGCCGGTAAGCCTGTAGCCGCCTTTTTCTATCTGGTTTATAAGCTCTTCAGAAACAACGACCGGGTCTATGATAAGGGCTTCCATAACCTTGGGATTGTCGTTAACAACAAGGTAGCTGTTGGTAAATTCATCAAGGCAGAGGTGAAAGTAAATCTTCAAAGGAATACCTCCTTCTGGTCATCTTCGTTCCTTGGCATTAGAACGTCATCCATGTCCTGGTACTGAATTCCAAAGTCGCCCATAAGCCCGCCCTTGTTGCGGTCAAGAAGCGATTCCCTTGTGTTGGAAAGCTTGAATCCCACTCCCTCGCGCATGGACTCGTAGAAAACCGTCTTTTTTAGGTTGCAGTTGTTCATGGAAGTGTTTATGAGCATTGCCTTTATAAAGCGGCTGTTGTAGAGGTCTGAATCGTCAAAGCTGCACTGGTAGGCTGTAATTCCGTTAAAGTTGTTGTGAATCATGTCGCTGTTGGTAAAAAGCACGTGCACAAATTTTGAGCCTGCAAAAGAACAGAACTGGGTGTTGCCGTGCAAAAAGCTACAGTCGGTAAAGACGGAAAAGTCCAGCATGCACATTCGAAGCCTTATGTTGTCTCCGTGAACGTTGGAAAAGCTACAGTGCTGTAAGTTGCAGCCGTAGAAGCGCTTGCCGGAGATGTTCCAGTTTTCTATTTTTAGCCCCTCTGCATTCATGCCGATTATCCTGTCGTGGCTTTGCAGGTACTTGTGGAGGTTTTCTCTTACAAAATCTTTGTCTGGGCTGTGCTCCAGGCACCAATTCTGGTCTTCCATTATGTTTCCGTTTTCATCGTAAAGCGTAATGGCTGGTTTTGTGCATCCTGGGCACTGGCATTTCTGAAAAGAGTACATACAAATACTTTACGGTATTGAAATCATTTAGTCAAATGGTTAAAATTGAATCATGTGCTGGAAATGCGGAAAAACCGTCACTTTGGAAACTGTCTCCAGGGCCTCTGAATGTCCTGAATGCCACTCGGACTTGCATTCGTGCAGGAATTGCCTTTTTTACGAGCCGGGAAGCTATCACGACTGCCACGAAAGCACGGAGGAACTTGTAGCTGACAAGGAAAAGGCAAACTTCTGCGACACCTTCCGCATAAAAAGGGAGTGGTCTGGAGCGTCTGCCATAAATTCCGCTACCCAAAAAGCACAGGACGCGAAAAAAGCCTTTGAGTCTCTTTTTGGCTGATGGCTGGCTTTCTGAACGGTAATAAAGATGAACACTTCTACAAGACCTTATATTGACTTTGCATTCTTGGACAGCGGGACTGGCGGAATTCCCTACATGCTTGAGCTAAAGGAAAAATCCCCTCAAAGCCGCTGCATCTATTTGGGCGACACCCTGCACTTTCCCTACGGAGAAAAATCATCCGGGCAAATTTTGGCATGCGCCTCAAGTGCAGTAAAACTCATCGTGGAAAAATGGAATCCCCGGGCAATTGTTGTGGCCTGCAATACAATCAGCGTAACGACCCTGCCCGAATTGCGCACTGCATTTCCATCCCTTCCAATCGTTGGAACTGTTCCCGCAATAAGACTTGCCGCAAGGGTAACCAAAAACAAAAGGATAGGGCTTCTTGCAACAAATGCAACCGTACGCCATCCCTACAACCAAAGGCTCATAAGCGAATTTGCAAGCGACTGCCAGGTATTTTTGCGCGGCGACCCGGACCTTGTCTCTTTTATAGAAGAAAAACTTTTTACCTCGTCAATGCAAGAAAGAATGGAGGCCGTAAAACCCGCGGTGGACTTTTTTGCACAAAATGACTGCGACACCATAATCCTTGGCTGCACCCACTTTACCCACATTGCAAAAGACATTCAGGCTGCGGCCGGAAAGAACGTGCGCGTTGTAGACAGCAGGGAAGGGGTTGCAAAGCAGGCACTTAGGGTAGAGCAGGATGGCGGCGCAAACAATGGCGGTCAAAAAACTTTGGGCGAAAGTTGCTCTTTCCCGGACGCTTCATTTTTTGTAACCTCTGCAAGTTCTGCCCAGGAAGAAGAATACAAAACCCTCTGTAAAAATTTTGGAATCCCCTGGGGGGGTATCATTTAATTAGTTTTTCTTTCTTTTTCTGGAGCACGCCCCTTGGTTTACTGTGCCCGACACTTCGTGTTCGTGCAGACTCCATGGCATTTTTCCGCTAATTTGCAAACAAGCAGCGCCAGGGAAGGCGAGTCATTTGTTAGCGTAAAACACTTGGCAAGTTTCCAAAAGAAAAGTTGTGCGTAAAAATCCCATGGAGGCAGTTTTACGGGCTTTGCGGGGTTCCGCGGGTCCCTTCCCGCTCCATTACCGCCCTGCGGTAACGGCTACGCCGCCCCTCCAATCCCGGCTAGGCCCCCTTTGCGGAAGGTCAATTAACAGCAAAATATTTTGCGTACTGGGAAAGCACTTCGTTCATCATAGTTTGATACTTTGTATGATTTTTCTTTGCAGCTGCCTTAAAAAACTTAATGCAGTCAGAATCGATTGAAATAGTTATTTTTTCTTTGCAGCCTTTTTTACAAGTTCTGATGGTGAGGAAGAAAATCCTCAACAGCTACGGCAGAATCCAATGCTTCCATTACAGCTTTTTCTGGATTATTGTAAATGCTCTTCATAATGTTTCTTTCCCTGACGCCAATATCCTGCGTTTTTGCTTTCATCCCATTCAAATGTCATGTACATATTATTTTATGTATGTGCCAATGTATGTGTTGTACAGTTTTCAGTTCTGCTTTTGCGGAAGTCTTTATAGATTCCGAATCCATATTCGTAGCAAGTGCGTGCGAATATGGCTTAGCAGTTCGGAATGACGGCTAAAAAACTAATCAAGTACGAGAAATGTTGCGCCATTATATGCATGAAGTTTACCTGAGTCTATGCCAAAGTCTTTGTTCGAATTATTTGTACTTGCTCCATCTAAATCGAATCCCCATCCGCTTTGGAAGCCTGTTTTTGTTTGTTTGATTCCGTTCCCTGTCTTCCAGTAAAAAGTGGATGGGAAAGACGTGAATTGCATTAATCCGTATTGCCCGTTTGAAGTTTTGTATAGAATTATTTTGTTTACAAGATTTCCTGCCCCTATGTCACCGTTTACCATATATGAGGTTTCTGCCTGACTATCTGAAGGTGTTATAGAGTCAATATTTAAGAGTGCAGAATAGAGCTTTCCATCGTCGTTTAATCTCCAGTAGTATCCGTCGTATGTGCGTGGGGACAAAGTAAATTTTTTGCAGGCCGCTGCAAGATCGCTTACGCCGAGTTTATAAACTATTTGGTGAGCTTCGTCAAACTGTGGGGTAGAGCTGCCTCCAAATCCATTTACCGGAGTTATGGTTGCTGCAGGGGTTGCGGTAAGGTCTTTTGCATATATCCATGCGGTTCCAATTTTTGTGCATACTTTTCCTGCATTTGCACCACCTTCCATTTTTAGGAAGCAGTTGTCTTCTATGCTAACGTCATAAGTGGTGTTATTGCTTGAGGTTTTGTTTCCTGTTATGCTTCCGCCGTACATGTAGAGTGTTGAGCTTGTATTGTTTACAACTACACCGCATCCGTGGTGACTCGAAGCTGCGATTCCAGTTGTATTGTTTGAAATTTCAGAGCCTGAGTATGTATTTAGGTTGCCACCGTTAAGCTGAACGCCTCCACTGCCATTGTTGCAACTGTTGTATTTTATACTTCCGTACAGATTTACCGTTCCTCCTTTTGCGTAGATTCCAGCTCCGTAATTATATGTGGAACTATTGTTGCATACGGATGGATTAGATGCACCAGAAGCTCCTATATTAACGGTGCCTCCTGCCACAAATATTCCTCCTCCTTGGGATGGAGCATAGTTGTAAGAAATCTTTGAACTACCTTCCATATTGAATGTCCCATTATAAACGTAAACACCACCGCCTCCAAGAGTGTTGTCTGTCGCTTTGTTGCTACCGTCAGAGGAATCACTTGCATAACTATAGATTGACGCAGAAACTGTTTTTCCTACAACCGCGTTGTCTTTTAACGTTACAGTTCCGTTCTGTAGATATATTCCTCCTCCGCTCTTTGAGGTACAACCAGAGACCGTTCCGCTAAGTGTTAGGGTTGCTGAGCCACTGCCTTTGTCCACATATACTCCGCCACCCTTTGCCCCTGATTTTTCGGAATTGTCACAGTCTTCAATGGTGCTGTTTTCATCTATTGTAGCTTCTGGGGTATATCCAGATGTTGGTGCAGCTATGTAAAGTCCTGCGCCTGGTGTTGCTCCTCCGCCTTTAAGTGTGCTGCCTTCCATTGTAACCTTTCCGTTTTTACACCAAATGCAGCGTGTGTTGCTGTTCCCTTGCAGAATGGTTTTTTTGAGCGTAAAGTCTTTTGTGGTTTCTACAAGGCTTGTCATGTTACCATCTATTGTAACTGTGTGCTTGGTAGAGGAAGCCGAGGCTATCGTTGCAACTCCAGCTGGAACTATTGTTTCTGAAGCTTTCCATGTTTTTGCTGTACTGTCGTTGCTGTTTCCAAGGTAGAGTGTTGTTTCCTTGGTTGTGTCAAAAACTCCATTGCTTGATTTTACTAAGCTGTGAAAGTTCGTTGTACCGCTTCCTGTAGCAGGATTGTTGAATCTTGCAAACTGTTTTGTGGCAATAAGGCATACTGCGTCCGACTTGCCGTTTGTGGTTGTCGTATCGTTGTAGAAAGCGTTGTCTCCGTCTGGAACTGTAGACGTACAGGTGCTGTTTATGAAGATGTTGTTTCCGTAGTTGGTAGTCGTGTTTGTTTTTATTGTTGTGCTTGAGCCTGTGAAGTTTCCGTAAGCGTATATGCCGCCGCCTTTGTCGCTGGAGTCATTGCCGGTGATTGAGCCTCCGTTCATGTTTAGCGTTCCGCCGCTTCCGATGTAGACTCCGCCTCCAAAGGATGAAGCTTTGTTGCCTGTTATAGAGCCGCTTTTTATGGTGAATGTTCCATTGTCAATTGAAACTCCGCCACCGCTAACACCAGAGCCTTTTGTTAGTGTAATGTTTTCCATGCTTACCTGGGCTCCGTTATATACGTGCAGTACCGTAGCCTTTTCGTTTGCGTTTATTTTTGCACCGCTTCCTTCTCCAACAATTGCAAGGTGTTGAATCTTTGTACCATTTACGTTTACAAAATAAAAACTGTCTGCAAGGTCTGAGTTTGAATTTGCCTTTATTTCTCCTATAACGTGCAGCTCCCATGGGGTTGACTCGTTTATGGTGCGGATGCTGGTTGGGGCGAGTTCTTCTATGCGGGCCATGGCGGCTTTTATTGTGGCAAAGGGGCGTTCGGATGTTCCGTTTGCGCCTGTGTCGTTGCCGCTTGATGAGACGTAGATTTTTCTGTAGACAAAGGTCTGGACGCAGGCCTGTGTTACCTTAAAGTTTCCGTCTGAATCAATGTGGGGTGCTGTTTGCTTTGTCCACGTATTTGTGGTGAGTTCTGGGTATACGGCTATGTATTCGGTACATTCGTAGAGGGGGATGGTGCTTGAACTTGATCTGTAGAAAGAAAGCTTTAGCTCGTGTATTCCGACAGGTGCGGAATCAGATTGTATGAGAAATGATGTTCCTGAGAC
>JAGCWT010000235.1 GCA_017961705.1 Treponema sp. | reverse complement strand
CGGAACGGCTCCGCCGCCCTTCCAATCGGGCGTAGGCTCTTTGGCAAGAACGCCTTCCACCAAATTACTTCTGGTTTCCATGCCGCAACTTAGACGTAGCGCAGGACAATAAGGCCCAGGACAATCATAATCACAAAGAGGACAAGGCAAACTATCATGTAGAACAAATGCCTTCTTAGCTTGGCCTTTGGAAGAGATTCAGAGCGACCCTTTATATAACAGATGAGTTCTATTACGGCAACTACAAAAAGAACGATGGGGGCAGCAAAAATCACACCCCCCGTAAAAACAAATATTGGAATCAGTGACATATTCTACGACTGGGCGTATTCAACCTTCTCGCCAAAGCGGCTGGCCAGTCCCTGCTCAAAGAAGACCAGAACGTCTTTTGCAAAACTTTCATCTATGGCATTGCGGTAACTGTTGATTGCAGCCACATAGTCCAGTGTTGAATGAGGCGTATTGTTTGAGCGAACCTTTCCGGCACCGGCGTTGTACATTGCAAGAGCAGTCACCTCATTTCCTGCGGTTCTAAGGAAGTAGTTAAGATGCTTAAGACCTTTCTGGGCAGAAATCTTTGGGTCAAAGAATTCCTCTTCGGTAAGGGTTGGGAAAGCGTTGCTGTTAAGCTGGAAAAGCCCGCGGTCTATTGAACCGTTCTTGTTTACGTGGGAAGCGTAGGGCTTAAAGCGGCTCTCTGCATATGCAATTGAAAATGCCAGAGAAAGGGGAATGTTGTATGTTTCCGCAGCGTCAAGTATGGCAATTGCAGTCTCGCGGTCACCAGTAACCTGATAGTAGAAGCCTTCTACAGCGGCGCGTGTCTGCGGCTGGCGGTAAAGGATAAGGCCCAAATCTTCGCGGTTGATTGCAGTTGGATGAAGGGAAAGTGATGCAGTTCCGGCTCCCCTTACGAACTTTGCAGGAACGGCACGGTTTGCTCTGGAATTTGCCTTTACCAGTTCAGGAATAAAAGAAGCGTCAGTATCCAGGGCAAGAATTGGTTCTTCTGCCACGGCTACTGCAGGTACTTCTGCCAAGGCTAATGCCGGTTCTGCTACGGACTCTTCTGCCAAGGCCTTTTCCTGGACAGAAGCATTTGAAGTGGAAGCAACAGGTGCAAGGCTGGTCAATTCAGCGTTGGGCAAATAAAAATAAACGAAGGAACAGACGGCGGTAAACAGTGCGCAAAAAAAGACGGAATTAAAGATAAGTCTTATAACGTTTGTGCGCTCAGCTGCCTGGTAATAATCAATGCGCTCACAAGTCATTGAAGTCTCCTTAAAAATAAAAACCCCTCATATCTCTCCAGATAATTGAAAAGATATTGGCACAATTTTACATTTTAGGCAAGTGAATTTTAGAGAAATTCGATGAAATTCATCATTTTTTTACGAATTTTCCTACTTTTTTGTTGAAAACCGTGCACTTCTTTACCAAAATCTACACTTTCTCTGCATAAAAGCACCCCGCCCCCACAAACTGCACCGGAGTCTAAATTTGGAAATTGAAATTCATGCGTTTTTGGGCTAAAATATCACTGATGGCACTAAGATATTTAACTCTGCCAATCATAATCTTTCTCGTATGGGTTTTTACCGCAATAACCTCCCTGCTTGGAATTTACAGGGACTGGGCCCGCGGAGTTGTCTTTGTTACCCTATTAATCTTTGCCCTGGTTGACCCCAAGCTCTTTACAAGAAAAGGAAGGGTTTTGAGCCGCATCATAAAAAGAAAGAAACGCATCTTTGCCTCAGAAAAAAATGCCGCCGACTTTGCGCAAAAATGCCTGGCAAAGGAATATTCCACATCATCTTTCGCAATAGTGCCCGATCTTTCCCCCGACTCAGAATACGGAATCCACACGTCGGAAAACGGAAGCAAGTACTACGTGGGCAAAGTCGTACGCAGGGGAGACAGGTCTGGAACCAGCGAAGTCTTTATTAGCGAAGAGGGCGAATGGCTGGACAACGTATACATAAACTTCTTCCGCAGCAGAATCTTTGCAGACTTGAACACCCTCTTTAGGGAACACAAGGTCAATGCCACCTCTTACTTCTTTGGATTCAAATGCGCATGGGAAAGCTACGCAATGTGGAAGCCCGCCAAGAACTATGCAAAATTCCTTGAGCAGGGAAATTTTAGCACCAGCATCCTTGTTACCATGAAGGAAGGCCTTTCCGTTGACGAATACTATGCCGCAATAAAGTCAATGCTGGAGTCTTTTTACCAAGCCCCGGTTTACGCCTACAGACTATTCAGGATTCAGCTTGCGGTTTCCATATCCAGCCAGGGGGCAAGGGGATGGGATTCATTCTTTACCTGCCCAAAGATTTTCTTTGCAGACCTACAGGACTACAAGTGCACCTTTGACGCTTCCCCAATGGACCTGCACTCAAAAATTTGCAAAGGCATAATCCTTGCGGAAAACTGAAGTTATAAACTGAAGTCAAAGACTGAAGTTATAAACTGAAGTCAAAGACTTCTATCGCTCTCAAAATCATTGTAGATGAGCATCCAGGCAATCACATCCATCACAAAGACGTACAGAAAGAACAAAAGCCCAAGCCCACCGCCCTGAATGCTGTCGCTAAGCAAAAAGTCGTAGACCGCATGGCAAAGGGTTGCAGACGTCACGCAAAGAACCATGTTGGCAAAAGAAAGCATTCCAAGCTTCCTGTTCTTGAACTGCCTGGCCCTGGAAAAGAAAAATCCCATCAAAACACCGTATGTTGCATGCCCCGGAATAGAAAAAACAGCCCTTCCCAAAGCAATCGAATGACCCCAGCCCAAAAGGTAAAGCACATTCTCGCAGCCTGCAAAACCAAGCGAAGAGGCAACCGCATACACAATGCCGTCGTAGCGGTAGCGGAAGCAGGGGCTTGACCACAAAAGAATCATCAGAATGAGCCACTTGTAAAGCTCTTCAACAAGGGCAACAGCCCAAAAATTAAGCGCAAAGTCAAAATCCATGGCACTTCTGGCCGCATAGTTCATAAAAAGAAGGCTTCCCGCCAAGCGCTCAAATGGAATGACGGCAAAAGAAAATAGGGCGCTCAAAAAGAAAACCTGAAAAACCTTTCCAAAAGGCTCACGTTCAAAGCGGTCCTTGCTGTAGACAAAAAAGAGGATAAGAAAAACAGGCAGCAGGGCAAAAATCAGCGTAAGACCAAAAAAAGCAAAGGTCACCCCAACCTCCCGTGCGCCTAAGAATTATTCCTTGGGAGCAGAAGCGTCGGCAGCCTCAAAGAGAGTACCCTTCTGTGAACCGTCCAAAAGAGACGCAAGAGGATTGTCCTTTTTGCTGTTTGCAAGAACCATAGGAATTCCGTTCTGCGTAGACTTCTGGGCAGCCTCTATCTTTGTGCGTATACCACCGGTACCAAAGGAATTGGTCTTTCCCAAAGTGATTCCCTTCAAGAGGGCATCTATATCCGTAACGCTTTCAACAAGTTTTGCGTCAGGGTTGGTCTTGGGATTGTCCGTATAAACACCGTCAATGTCGCTAAAGAGAACAAGAAGCTCCGCGCTCCACAAAATTGCAGTAAGGGCAGAAAGGTTGTCGTTGTCCCCAATGGAATTTTCTTCAAAGGAAACAGAATCGTTTTCGTTTATAATAGGAACAACACCTTCGTCCACCAAAGTAAAGAGGGTGTTCCTCATGTTAAGAGTGTGGTGGTAGTCCTCAAAGTCTTCCTTTACAAAAAGAAGCTGGGCAACGTGCAAAGACTGCTTCTTAAAGGCAGCACGCCACTTGTCCATAAGCTCCACCTGGCCTATTGCGCAGAGAGCCTGGCGGTAGTGCATGTCCTTTTTGTGGGCCCATCCGTTAATGCTGGAAAGCCCCGCAACCTGTGCACCGGAAGAAACGATGATTATCTGCTTGCCAAGAGCCATAAGCTTTGCGCAGTCAGCCGCAATCATGTTCATAAAGTCAAGGTTGATTGTGCCGTCCGCCTTTGCAAGCGAATTGCTGCCAAATTTTATTACTATCTTTTTTGCGCCTTCAAGTGTCTGCTGAATGTTCATCTTATTTGACCGTCCCCGTCAATCAGGAATTTTGTTGTGGTAAGAGCCTTTATTCCCATTGGTCCGCGGGCATGAAGCTTCTGGGTGCTAATTCCAAGCTCTGCACCAAAACCAAATTGGCCGCCGTCCGTAAAGCGGGTGCTTGCATTAACATAAACACAAGCAGCGTCCACCCTGGTCTGAAAGTCCCGTGCCACTGAGCGGTCGTTGGTAACAATGCATTCGCTGTGCTTGGTGTTGTGCCCATTTATAAATTCAATCGCCTCGTTTGCAGAAGAGACAAGCTTTACCGCAACCGTAAAATCAAGGAATTCAAAGCCAAAGTCCTCATCCACGGCTTCCCTAAGGTTCTTGCAGCAGTCCTTAAGAATGGCAAAAGACTCCTTGTCTGCCCTAACCTGTACCCTGTCCGCAAACTCCTTGGCCATAAGCGGAAGGAACTTGGGGGCAACTTCCTTCTGCACAAGAATAGTCTCCACCGCGTTACAGGCACCCGGCCTCTGCATCTTGGCATTAGCGGCAATCTTGGCAGCCACATCCAAATCAGCAGACTTTTCAACAAACAAGTGGCAAACACCGCTACCTGTCTCTATAACCGGAATCTTTGCATTCTGAACAACATTCTGAATCAGCTTTGCACCACCGCGAGGAAGAACAACGTCTATCTTGCCAAGCGCACAAAGAATCTTGTCCACATCGGAATGGTCTGCCTTGGGCTGGCAAAGAAAAACCGCATCCTGTACGCCGGCTTCCCCTGCAGCAGAAAGACCTTCCCTAATAGCCTTTACGATTACAGAATTGCTTTTGAGTGCAGATGAAGAACCGCGAAGCAAAATTGCATTACCGCTCTTGTAGGCAAGGGCAAAAGCATCCACTGTAACATTGGGGCGGCTCTCGTAAATAATAGCCACAACCCCAAGCGGAACACGAACCTGCCTTATCTGCATACCGTTAGGAATCTTCCAACCGGCAACCTCTTCCCCGATTGGATCTGTCTGGGAAATTATAACGCCAATGGCATCAACTATGGACTGGAATTTTTTCTCGTCAAGGGCAAGGCGTTCAATCAAAGCCTCGCTAACACCGCGTGAACGTGAATCAGCAACGTCCTGGGCATTTGCCTCAAGAATGGCATCCTTATTTTTTTGCAGGGATTCTACAACCTTCTCTAGCGCATAGTTTTTTTGCAAAGCGGTCAGCAGGGCTGTTTTTTGGCTGGCAACCCTAAGACCTGCGCAAAGCTCTTCAAATTCATCTGCCATATACGGCCTCTTTTTTTAATTTTAATAGTTGGCAAGAAAATACATGCCCAAAAGAATTGCAAGGCGGCACTTGTCCTTGTTCCATACGGCATCCTTTGGAAGACTCTTTATGTACCACCAGAAAAGCCCAAATTCCGGGTCAATGCGGAGGGCATACTCGTCAAACTCCGGGTTCTTTGTCTGCGCGCCAAACATAAGGTAAACAACGTCGCTCACAATTCCAAGGAAAAGGTTGTAGGCTTCGTCATAGGCCTTACCTTCCATCTTCTTGTTGAATTCCTCAAGATGGTAAAGAACCTCTTCCTTTAGCTCCTCGTCAAATTCTTCAATCCAGGTTTTTTGGATAAGCAGCAAAAGGTTTTTGTGAAAGCTGGAAAGAAGCTTTGCCTCGCCGTCCTTAGACGAATCAGCAACTGGCACAAAGGCATCTCCCGTTCCCAGCACATCGGCAACAAGAATGGACGCTTCACCTATTTTTTTAGAATCATCAGAAGTTATAAATTCATTTAATGCATCAACCGATTTTTTTTCTACAAACTGATTTATTAATTCACTGCTCATGGTTGCTATTTTAGTTTTTTACACCGATTTTTTCAAGGGGATTTTTATATTCCGGAGCGCACCCCATTTTTAACTGTGTCCGGCACTCCGTGTCCGGCCAGACTCCACGCAATTCCTACCCATTCGCAAACCGATAGCGCCAAGGATGGCGCGTCAGGTGGTTGCAATAAAGATATGGCAAGTTTCCGAAGGAAACTTGTGGGTAGAAATTGCATGGATGCAATTTCTACCCGCTTTCCAGGGTTCCGCTTTCGCTCCAGCCTCCTCACTTCGTTGCGGTGGCCGGCTACGCCGCCCTTCCAATCGGGGCTAGGCTCTATTTGCAAAAGCTGTAAAAGACTAAAACTTACCCCCAAAGACATACTCCCGGCTGTAGCGGTTCAATGGAACGAATATCATCTTTTTACTTATGCGCTCCAAGGGTATTTCTGTTTTTACAATACTATCGCGTTCAAATGGAAAGGCATCCGGCTGAAGGTGACTAAAATAAAACTTATACAAGGTAAAGCTTCCCTTGCGGTGCCTGTAGTCATAAAATTCAACCTTTTCCACAACAGAAAGCAATTTGTTGTAAGTAAAGACAAAACCGCATGAACCTTGTTCAGGACGCGCACTTCTCTTGTTTGGGTACAAGTCAAAAACCTGGGACAGTTTTAGCTTCCTCGGATTCCAATACTTGCCATCCTGCCCAATAGGATCATAGTCTTCTTCCAAAGCAGCATTTCCCGCATACAGTGCGCTTGTTGAATTTGAATCGTTAAAAAAAAGCAAATACAACTGATGGTGAAAAAAAATTACAACAAAAGCAAGGACTAAGGATAAAAAGAAAAAGAAGTCTATATCCGTAAGCGTATGCAGCAAAAGCGAAACCGCGAACGGTATAATAAAGAAAAGCCCGGCAAACCGCTCTCTTATTTCCATATTATTTGTACTCCAAAAGCATCTTGCGCACTTCTTGCAGCTTCCATTTTTGAATATCTGTCTTTGCAAGACAAACAGGACAAGGCAAGCATAAACACCTTCCGCTCCACCTTCAAGCTATTCTTTAGTTACATAATCAATTTCACCTTCAATTTTTGAAAGGAGATTTTTCGGGAGCTTTGAAATTTTCTCTTCAAGACGAAATTTGTCCACAACAACAATCTGATGAATCAAAGCGACAGAATCTTTTGAAAGCCCCGTTTCATTTTTAGGAAGAAATACATTGCCCCTCAAATCTGCGTTTACGGTGTTTGATGTAAGAGGAACTACAACTTTAGTGTTAAGTCTGTTTAAGTTTTCTTTGTCCGATTGAATTATCACAACAGGACGGCGCATTCCTGGCTCGCTTCCGAATGGAATGCCGAAATCGAGCATGTAAACATCACCACGAGTCATTTTTTACGCTCTCCCACACAGTTGAAAGGCTTGTTTCCCTCATTTTCTGCAAAGATTCCTCTTCTGAATACTCATTGTTTAGGATTGAAGTCTTTTTGTTTATATTGTTTGCAACGAAATTAAGCAGATGAATCTGTTCTGCCAAAGAGAATGTTAATACTTGATTTTCTACATACGCGAGTGCATCTGACATATTGAACCTCCACTTGCCATTATACCATAAAATTTAAGATTTTGCAGAGGAATAAGAAAAGAAGTCGTTAGAATACACAACATCAAGCCATGGAAGGATCTTTACATCTTTCTTGCCAATAAATATCAAGCCATGGAGGGCGAGTTAGCAGCATGCAGAAGACGGGGGCTTCTGCAATCCAAAAAAAATCCATGGAGGGATTTTTTGAGGCGCCTTACGCGGGATTGGAGGGGGCGCGTAGCGCGTGCGTAGCACCGGCCGGGAGGGTAAGCCCCGGAAAGCCCGTGACGAAAGGCATAAAAGCCGATTGCAGAGAAAAAACGGATGGTAGAGCAAGTAGGACTTCGTCCTAAAGACTCCGTCCTAAAGACTTCGTCCATAAAGAGACTTGCTGGCTTATATCGACAGATTGGCGGAAAGGTTATATAATAGAAGTTAATGGTTATGAAAAAGCTTTTTATTTTTACTTTCCTCGCTTTTTTTTATGCGGCTGCCTTTTATTCAGAGGGTGAAGTTGGCATTACGGAAAAGAAGAAGGTGCTTTTTCTTAGCTCCTATTCGATGAAGGAAGAGGCTGTCATGCTGCAGATAAACGGCCTCACATCAATTCTTCCCGACGACAAATACGAGATTTCCTATGAATTCATGGATTCAAGGCGATTCAACTCCACATACGACACTTCGCTTTTTACGATTTACCTGCGCAGTAAGCTAACAAGGCAGACCGGTTTTGACTGCATAATTACAGGCGGAGACGAGGCGCTTTCTTTTATGTGCAACCACCCCACCATGAGGGGCGACTCTCCAATCGTTTATTTTGGCATTCAGAACCCGGAGCTTTGGAACGATGTTCAGAAATACAACTTTATGACAGGCGTTTCTGGCAGGCCGGATTTTTCTTCCAACATAAAATTTGCAACTTCTCTTTTCCCAGCCACCAAGCACCTTGTTTTTATTACGGACTCTTCGCGCGAGGGGCTTTTTGACGAAAAGAAAATTGCAGAGGTGATGGAGAACCACAAAAAATTCTCTTACGAGATTTTAAACCTTACGGATACAATTCCCGCATCGCTAAAGACCAGGCTTGAGGCCTTGGAGCAAGGTTCGGTGGTTTTTCTTTCGGACATTTACCTTTCCCACAACCGCACTTTGAATTCTTTGCAAAAGACGGCATTTGACATTTGTTCTGTTGCCAAAGTTCCGGTGTTTTGCGCAAAGGCAGACCTTACCGGAAGCGGAGTAATAGGCGGCTGCGTTACGGACAACTATGGCAGTGCAAGGGTTGCGGCAGACATAGCAAAGCATGTTATGAGCGGAACAGATGTTTCCAAGGTTCACCGCATTGCAAAGTCACCTCAGTTTTCTGTGGCAGACAAGAATGTTCTGGATGCATTTAAGATAAGCACTTTTTCCCTTCCTTCTGACACGGTTATTAAGAATCACTACAAGAGTTTTTTTGAGCGCTACCGCATAGCAATTTTTGCAATAGGGTTATTTTTTATTGCTCTGGCCTATGCCTTTATCTACTACTTTAGGCGCAGCATTACGCAAAAAAGGCTTTTGGAAACGGACAACAAAATTTTTAGGCATACCGCATTTGAATCCACGGACTATATTGCCGTTGCAGACGTAAAGGAAAACACAGCAACGCTTCTTTACGGCTCCTGGTTTGGAAATGAAAGTGAACTTCCAGAGAACATGCGCAAAGTAAGCCTTCCCGATTTGATTAATATTTTTGCGGAAAAATATGTTGCTCCCGAAACAAGGCAAAAATTCATAGAGGTATTCCAGCTGGAAAGCATTCTGCCAAAAATTCAGGCTGCCAAAAACGGCAAGTATGTCTTTTCCGGCAACTTTGTAAGACCGGACGGCAGTTCAATAACCAAGCAGTTTTCCTACAGCTTCCTTGACCAAAAGAAAGGCATTGTACTTTCCTACCGCACGGACATTACCCAGAGTGTGCGCGAGGAACAGGAGGCAAATGAACGCTTGCGCAGGGCTGTGACTGTGGCGCAAAAGGCAAACGAAGCAAAGACCCAGTTTCTTTCCAGAATAAGCCACGACATTAGAACTCCGATTGGGGCAATTTTAAACCTTACCGAATTTGCAAAGAAGGACATAGACAATAAGCCCGGTTTGAATGCAGACTTGGACAAGATTGCAACCAGTGGGCGCTTTTTGCTTTCGCTTATAAACGACGTGCTGGACATTTCCAAAATAGATTCCGACAAGATTGAGCTTAACAGGGAAGCCTACAGTTTTATTGATTACATAAAGGAAATTAGGAACATAATCCTGCCTATGTGCACGGAAAAAAATATCTTCTATAAGATTATAACTCAGAATGATTCGGCGGAAGTTGTTATGTTGGACAAGATTCGCGTTAACCAGATTACGCTGAACCTTTTGTCCAATGCGGTAAAGTATACTCCTCCGGGAGGAACGGTTACGCTTAGGGTTTCGGCATTTGCAAAGCCAAAAGCGGGTACTTCTGATGCGGTGGCAAATGAAGCTGGCAGCCCAACGGCACTTACGGCTAATGAAGCTGACCATGCCGACAGCACAACAGACCTTGCGGATATAGAAATTTCTGTAACGGACACCGGCATTGGAATGAGCGATTCTTTCCAGAGCGTTATGTTTGACGACTTTAGCCAGGAAGAAGACAACCCACTCCGCGCAAAGGAAATTCAGGGAACGGGTCTTGGCCTTGCAATAGTAAAGAGGCTTGTGGACCTTATGGGCGGAACAATCAGCGTAAGAAGCATTCTTGGAAAGGGTTCTTCCATAAAGGTTAAATGGACCGGCAAGATTGTTCACGAAGATAAAAAGGTGGAAGATTTAAGCCAGGATTTGGAAAGCAGCAGCCAGAAGAAGGTGGAAGGAACAATTCTGCTTGCGGAAGACAACGAAATAAATGCCGCCATAGCATGCCGCATCTTTGAAGAAATAGGTGTTAGCGTTGACCTTGCCAGCAACGGAGACGAAGAGGTAAAGAAATTTGCCGCATCTCCGGTAGGAAAATACATTGCAATCTTTACGGACATACAAATGCCTGTTATGGATGGCTACGAAGCAACGGAAAAGATAAGAAGCTTTGCTGCCACGCGCCCAGATGCAAAAACTATTCCGATTATTGCCATGACCGCAAACGCCTACCCGGAAGCAGCTGTAAAGGCAACCAACTGCGGAATGACGGACTTTACCACAAAGCCGCTGGATTCTGCAAGGCTGCGTAAAATTCTTGAAGTGTATGCAAACAAAAAGGAAAGTGACTAAAGCCTACCTGTTTGCGTAAAGGTAGATTTCCCAGGGATTTGGTCCGCTGCCAACCACAGAACCGAACACTTTTTTGTATCCCACTGAATCGTAGAACCTAAAGTTGCATTCTGTATCCGTATGCAGATAAAACCTGTCCATGCCGTTAAGGATAAAGTATTCCTCTGCAGAAGAAAGCATCTTTTTTCCCATGCCAATTCCACGGCAAGAAGGATTTGTAAGCAAAAGATAAAGCCTTCCCTTGTATTCCTTTGCCATGTTGGCTTCGTTTGCGGCAGTTACCTTAAAGAATTTTTTCCATGCGGCCAACTGACTGCGGAATTCGCGGCAGAAGAAAAGCGGAAGTGCATAAGATATAGCCTTTGCAAGGTAGCCCAAGTTGGGTAATTTTTCGCTTCTGCGGCCTGCACAAACAATGCCTGATGCAAAACCGTTGTATTCTGCCACAACCCTGAATGAAGAATATGCAAGGTTATAGTAAAGGTATGCGTAGCCAAAGCGCAATGCGAGTTCTGCATTTTTTGGTGAAGATTTTAAGCCCCAAGTTTCGTTTATGACTGCGGCGAGTGCAGTTTCGTCTGACTTTTTAAAGTTACGGAGTTCAAAATTTGTTTCTGTTTTTTTTCTTGTTAATAAAGGAAATGCCCTGTTAAAGGCATAGCCGGTTTTTAGGACAGCTGTCCCCCTGTTATTCCCACTCATACTTATATATTATAAGGACTTAATAAATATTTTCAAGTGAAAAAAGAAAAAATGTTAGAAAATCCTGTTATATTTTGCGTTTTTTTCTAAAAAAATGCAGGAAAAACACCGATAAACCAAAATTAAATTCTGTGGCTGACGGAGCTTTGCAAAAAAAACTTTTTTGAATACAAACTAAGCCTACCCCCGATTGGAAGGGTGGCGCAGCCAGACCGCAGCAGGCGGGCCGGAGCGGTAGCGGAGCCCTGCAAAGCGGGTTAGCAAATCAGGCTCGGTCCAGAAAAAAAAACTGCCCAGAAAGAAGCTCTCCTGGACAGTTCTGTTTTTTATTTTTTATTCAACCGTAACGGATTTTGCAAGGTTTCTAGGCTTGTCCGGGTTTATTCCACGGTGAACTGCACAGTAGTAGGCAAAAAGCTGGGCTGGGACAACAGAAAGGATGGAGGCAAATTCGTCGCGGCAAACAGGGATTTTTATTATCTCGTTGGCGGAACCTTCAAAGGCATTGCCTTCGTCCTGGGTTATTACAAGCGTTGAACAGCCACGTGAGCGAACTTCCTCTATGTTGCTTGCAATTTTTTCGTAAAGGCCGTGCCAGGTAGCAAGTGCCACAACAAGTGTAGATTCGTCCACAAGTGCGATAGGTCCATGCTTAAGTTCTCCGGCAGCAAAGGCTTCGCTGTGCATGTAGCTTACTTCCTTTAGTTTTAGGGCACATTCAAGGCTGGTTGCGCTGTCAAAAAGGCGGCCGATGAAGAAGACTTTTTCCTTGTTAAAGTTGTTGGCAACAAATTTCTGCACCCTTGACTGGTCTTTAAGAATCTGTTCAACTTTCTGCGGGATTTGCTCCAGGTCGCAGAGCAGGGACTTGTATTCATCGCTGCTGATTGTGCCACGGATAAATGCGCTTTTTAGGGCAAGCATGTAAAGGCACATAAGCTGGGTGGTGTAGGCTTTTGTAGAGGCAACCGCAATCTCTGGCCCTGCCCAGGTGTAGATTACGTCGTCAGCTTCGCGGCTAACCGTCGAGCCAACACAGTTTGTAACTGCAATAACGTGTATTCCGGCTTTCTTGGCCTGCCTCATGGCTTCCAAGGTATCGGCGGTTTCTCCTGACTGGCTTATTACTATAAATACGTCATCGTTGCTAAGGATTGGGTTTCTGTAGCGGAATTCGCTTGCAACGTCAACGACTACCGGTATGCGGGCAAAAGATTCAAATGCGTAGCGGGCAACAACCCCGGCATGGTAAGCGGTTCCACAAGCAGTAATCACTATGCGCTTTGCAGACTTCCAGAAGTCCTGTCCCTTTGTTACCTCGTCAAATTTTATGTCTACGGGCTTTCCGCCTTCCATAACAAGACGCGGCCTCATTGTGTCGGTAAGTGCCTTTGGCTGCTCGTAGATTTCCTTTAGCATAAAGTGGGAGTAGCCACCCTTTTCTGCAGAAGAAACATCCCATTCAACATGTGAAGGTTCCTTTATTACGCGGTTTCCGTCTTCGTCAAAAAGATCAACGTGGTCTGAATACAATACCGCAAGCTGCTTCTGGTCAAGGAAGTAAACTTCGCGCGTGTGCTCAAGAACGGCAGGAACGTCGCTTGCAAGAAAGTTTTCGCCCTTGCCAAGACCAACAATCAGCGGGCTGTCTTTGCGGGCTGCAATAATTCTGTCCGGGAAGTCGGAGCATACAACGCCAAGAGCATAGCTTCCCTCCAGGCGGTGCAGGGTTTCTAGGACTGCTGGGAAAATTTCACCTGTCTGGTCATAAAAATAGTTTATAAGGTGAGCTATAACTTCGGTGTCTGTCTGGCTGCGGAAAACCACTCCCTGATTCTGGAGCCAGGCCTTTAGCTTTGCGTAGTTTTCTACAATGCCGTTGTGAACAATAGCGATTGAACCGCTAACATTGGTATGGGGATGGGCGTTTACGTCGCTGGGTTCACCGTGGGTTGCCCATCTTGTGTGGCCAATTCCAACGGAGCCTTTTACAAACTGACCCATTTGGGCAATCAGTTCTGCCTCACGCTTGTCGCATTCACTGTCGCTGTCTTTGTCTGACTGGCGGACCAACTGTTTGGTAACGTCTTCTACAAGCAGCCTGAGCGCACCCTTAACCTTGCGCACAACAATATCCTGTCCGTCAAAAACGGCAATTCCAGCGCTGTCGTAGCCACGGTATTCAAGCTTTTTAAGAGCGCTAACAAGTATTGGCGTAGCTTCCTTTTCGCCAACGTATCCTACTATTCCGCACATATATTTTCTCCCATATATTGGAATACATGGAAATCAATTTTGGGCTCCACTCCCAGAAAAATTTGTCTGAAAATCCACGGTTGCGCGTACAAGGTATTGAGGTCGCTGTCGCTCCCCGCGCAAAGCGTCTTTTCAGCCAATTTTTTCTTCCGTTGCGCCCAAAATTGATTTCCAGCTGCTTTTCATAACAATGAATTTTGAAAATTGCTTTTCATGCTTGGAATATCTTACTATAAATTAGATAAGAGTTTCAAGAATATCGATTATGTCCATGTCGTATATGCCAGTCTGCCGCCGCAATTCCGTAATGGCGTCCTTTTTGCTAAGTATATTGTGGTAGCTTCTCCTGTTAACAAGGGAAACGTAACTTTCCACCGCATGCAGGATTTTTGGCAGCTGGGGAATCTCCGAACCGCTAAGGCCTTCCGGGTAGCCAGAACCGTTTATGTTCTCGTGGTGCAGAGATGCCGCTTCGGAAAAAATCACGTAGTATTTGCGGGGAATAAAATCAAGGAATTCTGCATAGCGCATTACGTGGGTGCGCATAAGCTTCCGTTCAGCAGAAGAAAGAATCTCCGAAAAGAACAGTTCCTGTGGCAAGTCCAAGAATCCTGAATCGTAGACCATGGAAGCGCAAAAGTAAACCGTAGAAAGCTTATTGTCCAAGCCAAGGGCTGTGCTTATCTTAAAGACCAGCTCGCTAACACTCTTTGAATTGTTCTGGCGGTTGGTGTGCCTGTCTATTTTTTCCCCAAGCTTTTCGCACTTTGCCGCAAGTTCCTGCAGTTCCTCAAAATCAATAAGGTCGTCTTCCGGCATTTGGGGAACTTCACTCATGGCTGCAATCTGAACCTGGGTCTTTGCCATGTGAATGTCCTTAATCATATCCATCGTGGCCTTAAAGCGCTGCCTCTGGATTTTCTGTTCGCGGGAATTCACAAAAATCTGAACCAGCATTACGGCAAAAATCACCGCAATAACAAGCAGAATAACGGTAAGGATTACGAATATGTAGTGCGAATCCGAAGTATTCTGACCGTTCTGAATAGAAATGCTGTCTATTAGTTCCTTTACGGTTTCCCTTATGTCTCTTGCAAGCTCGTCCTTACCGTCTTCATCCATAGCCATTATTCTAGCACGGAGCAGGCGATTTTACAATCTCCGATGTTACAATCGGAATTTCATCTGGACGGCAGTGCCTTTTTGGACAGCCAATCCTTCTAAAAACAAGCATTCATCGTAGAACGGCTTTCCGTGGTTCCGCGGATTCATTTTAGAACAAGCAGCGCCAAGGAGGGCGCGTCATCTCTTTACTAAAGAACTGGTGAGTTTTCCAACGGAAAACTCATGGGTAAAAATTGCAAGGAGGCAATTTTTACCACACTCCACTCCAATCCGGCCTCATGCCTTTGCAAATTTTACACAGAAAAGCTTTCGGTTTTTAAGTCGCAGTAGTACCGGCCCGAACTTGCACTAAATTTTAGCACGCAGTAGTCAGGATCAGTAACGCCCTTCTTGTAAAAAAGGCTGTCTCCCCGCCTCCAAATCATGTCCTTGCTCTTCTGGTCAGTAAGCACTTCCATTGTTCCCTTTAGCATTACCCCTTGGTAGCGGATAAGCCCCTTGTGGTAGAAGTATATGCTGGCTTTTGGGTTTTCCAGGTACTGCTTAACGCGCATAGAAGAAGTGTTTGTGGAAAAATAGAATTCCTTAAATGAGTCAACCTTACGCGGTCTAAGCATTGCCTTTACGTTGGGAAAGCCATCTGCGTCCACAGAACAAATAAAGGCAACCTTCTGCCTTGCAACAAATTTTTCCAACTTTTTCAAATCCATATTTTACCTCTTCATCAGCATGGGAATCAGTTTGGTGTGTAGCTCCCAGACAAACCAAACTGATTTCCGGTTTATTTGCATAAGAAAATGTCTTAAAAACTAATTTCTATGTTGCCGATATATTATAAAAATCAGCTTAAATCTATTCTATAGCATTTTGTAATCAGGGTATAGCACTATGCAAATGACCGTTGACTTGTTTGACAGCATCATCAATACTTCTCAGGACTGTGTTTTCTGGAAAGACAAAGAAAGGCGCTTCCTTGGCGTCAACCAGGCTTTTTTGGACTACTACGGCTTTGAATCAGCAGATGTGCTAGTCGGAAAAAATGACGAGGAGATGGGCTGGCATTCAGACCCGGAGCCTTACAAGCAGGATGAACTTAGGGTTCTTTCCGGCAAGAGCACTTACAAGGTGCTTGGCAAATGCGTAATCAAGGGAGAAGAAAGGGACATAATCGCTTCAAAACGCCCCCTCTACGATGATGACGAAATAGTTGGCATTGTCGGAAGCTTTGTAGACATAACGGATGTTATAAGAATAAAAAACAAACGCGACGGTTCCCAGGTTCTATACAGCATAAATGACCTTAGAAAATACAGCTATTTTGACCGCCTGATTGACGAAATAAGCCTGGAAGAAATACTTGACCCACTTACAGGAATCTTAAGCCGCTCCTATTCCCTAAAATTCGTTGAATCATTAATAGAAGAAAACACACCTTTTTCCTTTACAATAATAGACCTGGACAATTTTAAGACCATCAACGACAGCTTTGGCCACAGCGCAGGAGACAAGGTGCTTGCAAGCGTTACCAAGGGACTAGTCGAATGCACAAAAGGCTTTGCCCTTGCCGGAAGATTTGGCGGGGACGAACTTCTGCTTATAGACCTAGAGAACATCTCCAAAGAAGAAAAAACAAATTTCTTTGACACGCTCTACGAAAATTCAAAGGCGCTAAGAAAAGAACTCTCCTTTGAAAACGGTTCTGCCTTTATAACAGGAACATCCGGCTGTGCCTCTTTCCCCGAAGATGCAGACAATTTTTCTGACCTCTTTGCCCTAATAGACAAAATGCTCTACCTTGGAAAGCACAAGGGGCGCAACTGCTACAAGGTCTACGACGAAGAAAAGCACAAGGACATTAAGATTCAAAAAATGGCAAGCAAGGGCATATTCACCACAATGCACAAGCTAAAGCTTAGCCTTGAAAAAGAAAGCAGTCTGGAAGGAAAGCTGCAAAAAGCCATGCCCCTTATTTCCGAAGTGCTTCAGGTAAGGGACTTGTACTATGTTGGCTCAAATGGCAAGATGAAGGCCGTTCTGGACAAGAATTTTACAGCCGACGCTTCCGACCTAAAAAACGTAATGGAAGAAGACATCTTTTCCGAAGGCAGCCTGAACCCAATAGAAAAGCATTCCCCAAAATTCCACAAAAGCCTAACCCAAAGCGGTTTTGAATCAGTCCTTGTTTCAAAAGTCCGCAAGGGAGACATTGCAAAGGGCTACCTGGTATGCGCAGTAAAAAGAAGCCTTAGAATCTGGCAGGAAAACGAAAGGGCCATCCTCTTCTACCTGGCAGACCTCTTGGCAAACGAAGACTTCTAGTTTTTACTTTTTCCACAAGGAGTATGGCTTTGACAGAACCTTTTAAAGTGATTTTGACTGATCTTGAAAACCCAAGTTTTTCTGTTAGCGGAAACTACAAGCTTTACAAGAACAACATGGATATAAAAAACTGCATAGGCTGTTTTGGCTGCTGGCTAAAGACCCCGGGTGAATGCCTCATAAAAGACGACACCCAGAACTTTGCCCGGGACTTAAGCAAATGCACGGAATTCATCATAGTAAGCCGCTGTGTCTACGGAGATGTAAGCCCCTTCATAAAGAAGATGCAGGACAGATCCCTTCCAAACCTTCTGCCGTTTTTTGTAATACGCAAAAAAGAAATGCACCACAAGGTTCGCTATTCCAACAAATTTTTATTTTCCGCAATTTTCTACGGAGACTCTTCGGATGAAGAAAAAGAAACCGCAAGAGAAATCATCTACAGGAACTCCCTCAACACTGACTCTCTTGTAAAGGAAATCCAGTTTTTTGATGACGAAAAAGATTTGGAGGGTATAAGCTTATGACAATTGCACTTATAAACGCAAGCCCAAGGGGTAAGCTAAGCACCAGCCTAAAATTGCTTGGCGAAGTTAAAAAGCTCTTGCCCCAGGACATTCAGACATATCAGCTTATGGCAAACAAGGAAAAGCTTAAGGAAGAAGACATTGAGCTTCTAAAAAAGTCAGACATCTGGCTCTTTGCAAACCCGCTCTACATAGACTCCCTCCCCGGACACCTGCTTTACATACTCATGCAGCTAGAGCAGGAATGCAGGCAAAGCCACAAAGTCTATGCAATATTAAACTGCGGCTTTTTTGAAGCTAAACAGAACACCAGCGCCCTTCGCGTTTATGAAAACTGGTGCAAAAAATCCGGCTACGAGTGGTGCGGAGGCATAGGTCTTGGTGGTGGCGGTGCAATAGCTTTTATGCCGGAGCAAGTTCCCCTTAACGCAGGCCCCCTAAAAGCACTTGGCAAGGCATTTATAAAGCTTTCTGACTGCATAAAAAAGGGCAATATAATAGAAAACACTTACGTTTCCTTTGCCTTCCCCCGCTTTCTATACCTAAAAATGGCCCACTACAGCTGGAAAAAAGAAACCAAGAAAAACGGTCTAAAAACCAAGGACCTCTACCGCAAACCCTACTAAAAAATAGCTGTCACCCTGAACTTGATTCAGGGTCTGTACACATGTAGTCCAGGCATCATTTCTAGAACTAAATGCTTAATTTAATTGTAAAATCTCAGATGTATGTTATACTTTAAAGCGCGAGGTGCTTATGAGTATATATGCTATTTTCATACTGTTTTTTGGCCTTTCAACTGTCATTGGAGTCCCCCTTCTTTCATCATTCCAGGTAACACAGATTAAAGGTTCAGATTATGGAGACTGGATTTCTGGTCTTGGAGCAACGCTTGGGCCGGCATTCCTAATCGTAGTCATTGTATCCCTGATTGCCCGCAAGGTAATGGCACCCCTTATTGACTCAATCAAAAAAGCAGAAACCCAGGAACTTACGGAAGAAGAAAGGGAAGAAGCCAGCATAGTTCTTTCAAGGCTAAAGATAGTCACAATCACTTCTCTTATAATAGGCTACCCCATCGGAAACGGAACCACAATCATCATCAAAACTTTGGCGGGAAAGGTTAATTACAACGTAACGGATATTGCCATAATCATGTTCCTAATCCTCCTCTATGCAGTTATAGCTATAGACTATTGCGTAACATGCTTTACGGCTGTAGCCCACCACGAGCTTGAAAAACTTAAAATCCACACCACAGGCAGCATAAAGACAAGGCCCTTCTCCATAACAGTTTCCAGAATCCTTATAGGCATAATCCTTACCTGCTGCTGGCATTTGTTCTGCAGCGGCTACAGCGCAATTCGCCACGGCTGGACAATGAACGTCTTCTTTAAGAAGGCACTCATCGCCTACCTTTACAGCTTTATCTTTACCGAACCGCTCTTTATCATGGTACTTCATTCACTTCGCACCCGTTTTAGCGACACAATCAAGCAGATTTCTTCGCTCAGGGAAAAGGGAGACCT
>JAGCWT010000234.1 GCA_017961705.1 Treponema sp. | reverse complement strand
TCATTATCGGAAACCAAGCATCTCATTACCGGAAACCAAGCATCTCATTATCGGATAACAAGCATGTCATTATCGGGCTTGACCCGATAATCCACTTACAACAAACGCAACCAGTCCACCCCATATCAAACACCCCTTCCCAACCCCCTCAAAAACATGCTATAGTAAAAATATGCCACAAATAAAAAAACAACTATCCCTTACAGCAAAGACAATACTCAGCCTGCTCATCCTCTTCCTAACACAAAAAAATGCATCCGCACAGGCAAAAGAAAGCCCCTTCCCCAAATACATGGAAACACCGATCGGCACATTTACGCTAGAAGAATCATCTAGCTATTTTAAAAGAGCAGAATGGGACGGTCAGGAACTCTCCTTAATCATCACCGTTGACTCCAAAACCACACAAGAAGAATTGGACCAGCAAATCTCGTACCTGGAACAACTCCGCAGTAACTTCGCCTCAAAAGAAGAAGCCATCCAGAACTTCACCGCCAAGGAATTCGACATGGAAGCAACAGAAGAAAACCTTTCTTCTTTTGAAATATTAGGCATAACAACATACCCAAAGGGGCGCTACGACTACGCTGCAGACTACTGGGTCAAAGCCTGGCTCCTTCCCCATGACTTAATCGTATGGGAACGTTCAGACGGAAGCCTCGTTGATTTGGACTTTGTGGGTATGGAACAGTAAAATTCAGCACAAACCCCTTGAATCAAAAAGCAAAATAGTGTACTATTATTTCCGTTGCAATTGCATCTTGCTTTTGCAGCACATCGGGCTATAGCGCAGCTGGTTAGCGTGCTTGTCTGGGGGGCAAGAGGTCTCGGATTCGAATTCCGATAGCCCGACCTAACTAAGGCAGTTCAGAACTTACGTTTTGGACTGCCTTTTCTTTTGTTCGATATAACAAAAAGTTATAATTTTTGCCCTTGCGCAATTTCAAAGCTGTGCTATACTGAATACAGATGGTAAGGGAACAGGAAACAAGGAGCCTGAAGACCGCCATATCGACGGAGGCGATTATGCAAATTCCGACAAAGATAGGGCGCCCCTTGAACGGGACCCGCTGACCCAAGCCGCCTGCGGTTAAGCAGGAACACATCTGAAGCGCTATGAATCATTTTGACCAGCGCAGATAAGCCCTCCAGAAGGAGGGCCTTTTTTTTGCATAAAGCCTGTTATGCAAACGCCGCACAGGGGCACTAAATTGGAGGATTAGATGGGTGGTAATAAGACAAATTCAAATTCTATTACTTCAATACTTGTAGAAAAATTAAATAATCGAAAATCTGGTTTTAGATATAAAATGTTAGAGGTATGGAATTCTACTATAGATGGTGCAACCTTAGGTGGTGATACAGAGTTTGTGGATGGTACTTACAGGACGCTTCCATTTGCTGAAATGAAAAATTACAGAGTAGATATTATCGGTTATTCTGGCGGTAACGAAAAAGTGTTAATTGAAGTAAAGGCAGGCCGTAGAGAAAAGTTGCAATATTCACAAACGGAAAACGGTGCATATGCCAAAACTGCCGACCAAAATGGACTTACGCTTTTTTCTATTATCCCAGATAAATATGACCATGAAAATGATATACCATCAATAGCGATAGTTTATAAATGGAGTGTCATTTATAAATATGCATTAGAATTTGATAACACCGGATTAGCTGACCAAAAAAAGTTTTTTGTAGAAAAAACTCCTGTTTCTGAAAAATTGAAAGAAGGATAAGAAAATAGAAATTTTAATGGAAAAACTTGTAAAACAAAAGCCAAACTTAATAGATTATGATAATAAAAAGGGTAGAGAAGATTTTGGGAATCATTATATAATAAAAAACGGTAAAAACGAACTAAAAGAAGTTTGGATAGGCTTACTCTCACTAGAAGACTGTATAAAACAAAAATTCCCTTATATATATAGAGATCAAACTTTAAAAGAAATAGCTACCGATAATGATTTCTTTATATGGTTTGGATTCTATGACGACGATTCCTCATATTTTTTCAAAGACCCCAATAATAAAGACTATTATGCGGTTCCATGGAATGATGGTAAACCTGGTAAAGATTACTTTTTTCCTATTAAAATTGAAACAGACAAGGGAACTACTCCTAATTTTCCATATGACAAAATAAACCAAGAAAAATTTAACGAATTGCTTGATGATGCTATCAATGATGCTATCATAAAAGTATTAAAACATATAGATTTTAAAAATAAAGTAAAAAAAACAAAATAAAGGTTCGTATCGCAACGAGTCAAACCCGTTGCGATACGACCTATTGTCCCCTCGCCATTTTCTTTGCAAAGGAAAAAGACAGAGCAAGCCACCCATTAAAATTATCATATCCAGACTTTTAGTCAATATACTAAAGCAGCTTCTCATTTTCTTATACTCTTAGGTGCAGTGGGATCAAAAGGCTTACCAAGCCTGCTCACAGCCGATTCATCAATATGCGCAAAAAGCTTAGACATATCTGTTCTAATTCCGCTGTGACCGGTACAGACAACCTTTACGCCAGAACCTGCAATTCTATCCCGCAGCCTTACAAGGGATTTTTTATTCAATGCAGGATTCTGTGTAAAAAATTCAAAGAGACTGTAGCCGCCGTTTTCGTTTACAGCAAGGCAATCCCCGCTGAACAAAATCTTATCATCAATTATATAGCAGACGTGCCCAACCGTGTGTCCCATCACTTCAAAAACTTCAATCTTTATTCCGTCAATAGTAAAAACTTCCCCGTCACTTACAGTTTTATAACCATCGCGAAGCCTTGCTGGGTTCATAAGCGGAATCCCCAATTTTATCATACGGCAAACATGACCGTCAAAATAGTTTTCCTCACCTTTGCCGATATAAACTTGCGCATTCGGGTAAAGATATTTTTTATTAGTCCTGTCTACCCCGCCAACGTGGTCAACATCAGAATGAGTAAGCAAAAGAGTTTTTACAGAAAGCGGATCTATCCCAATTTTTTCAAACTCTTTTTCAATTCCCTTAAAAACAAGGTGTCCCGCATCAATCGCAATGGTAGCACCGTTTTTTGTATAAAACCAAAGGTTAACATCATCCTCTTTAATACAGCTTATTCCATCCTGATAAACTCCTGTCTTTGACGGATGCAGCATCCTCTTTCCATACATCACAAAGCGCTTTAATTTGCAGTCAAAAAAATACATGAACTTCATATTCTACCTCACTTATGATTTCTGATTTTCTTTACATTCCTGTTCATCAAATGCCTGCCAAAATGCCTGTAGGCAAACTTTTTAATAAGGCTCAGCTCCTGACCATGTTCCTTCAAAAGTTGGTCAGGGCTGTCATATACGCCAAAATCATGATTTATCCCTTCGCTCTGGATATAGGTATTATTTCTGTCAAAATCAATAACGGGATTCTTAAAATCTTTAACCGCGCAGCCAAAACCGAAAAAGCTTTCTCTACATGTGCTGTTTATACTCTGAAGCTGCTTAAGATATTTTTTGTCAAGAATAAAGGCTTCAAGCTCATACCACTTATCTTCAAAATAAACTTCTACCCAGCTGTGAAAAACATTCTTTGGTGCATTCTTATAAACAAAGCCTGTCATGGCACCCTTCTGAATTTTCTTATCAATCGTAAAGCCGTGAACACGACAGGGAATACCACAGGCACGGAGCAGGGCCATAAAAAGAGTCCCCTTCGTATTGCACTGTCCGTAGCCGTCTTTTAGAACTTTGGAAGCAGGAATATCATCATCAACATTGTAGCCAAAAAGGATTTCATCGCGGACAAAATTGTAAATTGCTTTTATCTGCTCAAATTGAGCAAGAGATTTCCAGCCTCGTTTTCCAATTAGCTTTTGAATTGAAGCATTCTCAAAATCGAGCATCCGTGTAGCTAATAAATAATTTTCACTGTTCATATCAGGCCTCTTTAGTCAGCATGATACAACAGACGGTCTAAGAATACTTCTAAAAATCTGCTTTTTTAGTCATTGTGATTTCTGTCTTTCCAAAACCTTTGTTACACTGATTCCGGTAAGCTTACGGCATACATCAGAAAAATGCGATGGCGAAGAAAAGCCTGCATCCATAGAAGCCTCTGTTAAAGAGCGGCCCCTCACAACCTCCCGCCAGACGTATTCAAACTGCCTCATAAGGAGATAACTTTTTAGTGTAATTCCTGTTTCGTTTTTAAAAAGATGGGTAAGATAGCTTTCTGAATAACAGTATTTTTCTGCAATTTCGCTTACACGGGCTCCCAGATGTTTAAAGCTGTCAATGTTATGAAGAATCTGTAAAATGCGTTCGTCCAGGTTCAGCTTGGAAAGTTGAACTTCTCCTGCAAAATCAAACACTGTTTTTTTGATGATTCCTTCTGTAAGGCTTTGCTTATCAAAAGTCACTCCAGAAAGATTAAGAGCCACAGCCGGCTGCCCCTTTAAAAAATTCCTGCGAAGAACTTCGGCAAAATGAGAGGTAGGATCTACAAAAAGGAAAAAAGCAATTTGGCCATCGGGCGCTTTATGTTCAACATCATTTTCAAGAATTATCACATTTCCGCGCACATCTTTTCCGCCCACAGACAAGAGCAAATCACCGTTGCCAAAAAACACATGCAGCATGTTATGCCGGTGAACAAGAGTTTCCTTAAAAGTCGGAACAACGATGATATAAGTTTTTTCAAAAAAAAGTTGAAAATGCCCGCGCACTATTTTGAATCTCCATTTTTCTATTCTGCCATTTCATAATTTTGCAAGGGTTTCTTTTTCCATCCTAACTATCTGAATCATTCTGTCGATTGAACAGATATTGATGTAGGGAACTTTTTTGGAGACCATTGCATCGCGGTGTTCTTTTGTTCCCTTTTCGTATTCATCAAGAAGAGCGGCTCTTTTTTTCTTTTCTGCTTCAAGTTCTTTTTTTGTAAGCACACCTGAATAAATCACCGCAAGGCAAAACCAAACAGAGTCAAAATCAACACGCTCAAAAAGAGCACAGATTGTAGATTTTAATTCAACACGCCCGGCCTTTGTCAAACGGTAAACAGCCTTGTTTTCTGCCTTGCCCGTGTCCTCGATTAAGCCCTTCTTCTCCAACCGAAGACAGGTTTCGTAAAGAGTCGTTGCCCCAATCGGATGCCAGTATTGCATGTTCATGTTATCAACCATTTTTAGCATGTCGTAAGCGTTCATTTCGCCTTTTAAAAGCATCCCCATGATTACGACAGATGTTTTAGACAGCATGGCATTTTCTCCTTTTGACTATAAAAATCCAGATTGCAGACAAAGCTAAAATCACAAGTGCAATGACAAAGGATTCAAGATTTTTGATTTCCTCCCCGGCTTCAGATGAGACAATCACATCCCACAAAGCACCAACTCCCCAGAAGAAAGGAAATATAACCAGAAGATTTTGTGTGATGTAATAAGCAGAACAATACATGAGTCCTACCAAAAAGAGATGAATGAACTCCGGCTGAAACCCCGCATGATGGAATGAATAAAAGGCGCTTGTAAGAACAATTGCAGGAATTATTCCGAATGCTTTTTCAAAACTTGCGCGGAGGTATCCGTAAATAAAAGTCATCTCAAAAATACCTGCAAGAAAAATATAAGTTGCCGCATAAAGATTTTTTATTTTCAGTATTCCAGAAGGCATTTCTTCTTTTAAAAACATTGCCAAAAGCCCTGCTCCAAAAATAAAATCCAGTATAAGGCTAAGCGGAATTTTTCGCCCTGTAAATCCAATTTCTTTTAATGCAGATTTGCCATCCCTTCCTTCATAAAGCAAAACAAAAACAATGCCAAGACCAAAAATCATCAAAAGGTCGCGGAGGATAAAAGACATTGCTTTATCCAGAAATGAATCTGTGCCAAAAAGAAGCATAAGCAGGCTAAGGATTATCATTACAGTGCCGGCGGCAAATGCAATAACAGTTTCTTTTGTAAAATTGAATCGGAATAGCTTATTCATACGCACCCCCATAAAAGCAAATTTACTACGCATACGTAGTATTGTCAAGAAAAAAGAGAACTTTGTTGCTTAAAAAACTAAAGGCGAGAAATGATTGCCGCAACTAAAAGGCTTATGCCGGCAAAGACAAAAAACTTTACAATCTGGCTTTTTGTGTTAAAACCGAATGAATCGTAGCCTTTTGCGCCTGCTGTCTCTGGATAAATCTTCTGCGGAATTTTCCATTTTGTTAGGAATAGCCAGTCAAAACAGATAATGTCATACAGCTTATAGCCGTCAAGAATGATAAGGAAACGGAGAAAAATCTGAACAAAGCTCATGCCTTTTCTTACGGCATCAACCCCGGCCCACACTAAAACGCCAACAGTACCTGTAAATCCGGCCAGCATTATAAAAAGACCAAGAATGTTTACCCACAAAGGCCTGTCAGGCATCTTCATCATCATTTTTGTTAAATCTTCCGGCAAGCCAAAATGTTCTGCTCCGAATTTCGGAATCAAAATAGCAAAATCTAGCAAAAGTACCGTTGCCAGTACACAGACAATAATCAGCATAATAATCGTGTTCAACATTTTCCAACTCCTCCGAGGGGCATTACCACGAACCAATTAATCAGCAGTTACAAAAATTAGCAAAAACTAACACACTTATAATATTCACTTTTCGCTTCTTATTCAAGAACAGTTGGCAAATGGCAAAAAAATTCCGAATGCAAGCTACGCCGCCGAGTAGGGGCGCACGGAGTGCGTTGCCGCAGGCAATGGAGCCGAAGGGCGGAACCCCGGATGGGCGGTGGCGCATAGGCATGTCCGGTCGAGTTAGTCAAGGAATGGATGGTAGAGCATACAAGGTTACCGTCCAGAAAACTACAAATAAAAAAGTGCAATAGGGAAAATGTCTTTCTACACTAGGAAATTCAAAACCACAAGTGCAGCCACAAGAGAAGGAATTCCGATTCTTCCACCGTAGCGCACAAAATCCTTCCAGCCAAAGGAAAGCCCCTGACCGCGCAAGATTTTCTGCCACATAAGGCCTGCAAGCGCACCAAATGGAGTTAGGAAGGCACCCAGGTTTGAACCCACAGTAACCGCAAGAACCGCCCCTACCCGCTGAGCCTCGGGAACATTCTGCGTTACCGCGCTAAAGAGTACGCTCATGGGAATGTTGTTCATACGGTTGCAGGAAACGAAACACACGACTCCGTACTTGAAGACTTCCGCCCCCTTTCCTATTAGCGAATACAAAAAGGACGGAAGCTTAAAGTATTCAAGAACCACCACAATCACGAACATAAGCAGCAGGAAGGGAACCAAATTCCAAGGGGCACGCTTTATGCAGCGGATGAATTCCGAAGGGTAGCGCTTTTTTATTGCGGCATAGAGCATGTTCCACAGGGCAAGGCTTAGCACGCACAATAGGGAAACCTGCCACATCTCCACCCCAAGAAATGAGCTTACGCTTAAAGCCAGGGTGCAAAGGGCAAGGTGCAAAATTCCCACAATCAAAAGGAAGGGAGATGTTATGTGGCCAGCAGGCGTTATGCCAACGGACATCTTCTGCTTGAATTCATTTTCAAAGCAGAACTGAAGCAAAACAAAGGAAGCCAATCCTGCAGCGGCGGTCGGAAGAATCATTGTCCTTAGGTAGACAAAAAAATCAATTCCCAGGCTGCTTGCAAGATAGATGTTGGTTGGATTTCCAATAATCAGCGCCATGCTCCATGTGTTTGCGGCTACAAAAACCGTAAAGAGATAGGGTATGGGATTTATCTTTGCGCTTGAAGAAAAGTAGCAGATAAAGGGCGTAAAGGTAAGCACGATTATGTCGTTACTGGTGAATACAGTCAGAACGGAAACCGTGGTGTAAAGGAGGTAAAAAAGTTTCTTGCGGCTTTGGCCTGCCTTTTTTAGCGCGGCGTTTGCGAGTACCTTAAAAAAGCCCAGTTCATCAAGAAAGACGGAAAGAACCGTCATGGAAATGAAAAGTCCCAGAATTTTTATGGGATTAACAGCTCCCGGTGAAAAAACTGAATTCAACACATATCGTAAAAACATTTGCATAAGAATATACAGCAAACATTTTTTTCTTGTCAATTAGTTTGCTCTTTTGTTGATTATTTGGACGATGCTTTTTTTTGCTCTACCATAATGCTCTTCGGCTAATTCGACGGAAAGTGCCAATGCGCCACCGCCGTTCCGGGGTTCCGCGGGTCCCTTCCCGCTCCATTGCTTTGCAACGCACTTCGTGCGCCCCTCCATGGCGGCGTAGGCTCTGTCCGAAAAGCCCCTTACGAATTTTCACATGCAGAAGGTTATTTTTTTCCCGAAACTTTTACGGAAGCCTTGGTCTTTATACTGCGGCCGTTGCACAACAATGTTATTTGATAAGTTCCTGTTCAAAAAATAATAATCCAAAGGCCAGCGATTACAAACAGGAAACCCAGAAGCGAAAGTGCGCAGCCCTTGCCGGCAGTGGAGTCAGAACCTTCGGCATTTTCATAGTCTTCAAAGCTCTTGGGAAAAGTCATCAGCATACCCACTCCCAGTGCAAGAGGAAAGAACGCGGCAACCTTTCTATTTAAGGCAGCTATGTCAAAGAAAACAAAATACAGGCCTGCCAGAATAAAAGAGGCTGCAATAAGGGCATAACCTATAAGTTCAAGAAGCCTGGGCTTTGACATTTTATTTCTTTTTGCAGATTTTTTGCCTCTTGAATTTTCAGCTTTTAAAAGATTCTCGTATTGGCTTGTGAACAATTTTATAAGTTCATCATAGTTTTCATAAGTAAGAAACTTTTCTTTTTTATTTATACTTACGCGAAGTGTTTTTTCGTCATGGGAAACTTCTATAAAATTCTTTCCCAAGTTGCAACCAAATAGTATCTTGTCTTCAAAGAATTTTTCCAAACTGCTTTCGGACGTAATTTTATCTTCCAGTTTTGAAATGCCTTTCAGAGTCAGCATCTTGTAATCTTTTGTCTGACAGTACCATTCCAATTTCATGGGAAACCTTAATTCTTGCCTGAAACTTTTACGCTTGCCTTTGTCTTTATGCTGCGGCCGTTGCACAATAATGTTACTTGATAAGTTCCCTTTTCCTGGGGCGTAATGAATGCAACTGTTATAAAGCCGTCTTCGGACAAATAGCATTCACACTTTTGCTCTCCAACATAGGCTTCAAGTCCCATAGAGGCAAATTCTTCAGCAGGAATCTCGGTCTTGCAAAGCTTTATCTCGTTGGTCATGCCTTTGTTAACAAGGGTATCAACTTTGGTCTTGGAACTTTTCATGCCGCCTATGCAGTCAAAGATTTCTATTTTACCGCATTTTATTTCACTTCCGCCGGCGACCATCTTTACTTCCTGGCTGCCCTTTTCGGATGGAACTTCGTATTTTGCAACAAAGGTATTGGAGTCTGCAATTTCTACGGAAATAGCTTTCTGCTTTCCAACAAAGGCTTCAAACTTGTCCAGATGGGGCTTAAAGGATGAAAGGTCGCCTTCTGCATTTATCCTTACGGAAGCTATTGTTCCCTGCCTTAGGATATCATTATTTCCTTCTGACTTTAGCGCGCCAAAGTCATTCTGTATGAATTCAGTCTTTACGGCAGATGGATAACTGTTCGTATAGAAAACAAGGTCTTCGCCCTCTTCTGATATTTCTTCCAGCGATATGGTAAAGCTTGCCTTCTTTCCGTCAGAAGAAACTGAGTCTGGCAGGAATTCTTTTTGGCTTACGGAAGTAACGGCCTTTAAGTTGGACATGCGGAGCTTTTCGCCTGTAACATTCAGCTTAATCTTACCGGATGCCTTTATGTACTTTAGAACCTCAATTTTTTTTCTGGAAACAGAGTCTACCCTTCCTTCCATTATGCTGTTAAAGGCCTGAACCGCATTAAAGTCTTCGCTTCCTACGTACACTTTTTTTAGGTCAAGATCCATTTCCTTAAGATGGTTGATCCATGAAGAATTGTAGGTAAAATTCTGAGCAGGAATCCAGTTTATGTTTCCGTACAAAAGCTTAAGTCCTGTAAGTTCAACGTGAACCTGCCCTGAATCCAATATTTTTGAAACAGAGGAATTGAGTCCCCTAAGCTGGCATTCTGCGTTGTGCAAATAGCCTGTATAGGGATGATACGAGCCTATTTCGTCTGTGTCCTTCACGTTCATAGAGTAAAGGCTTCCACCGTGCATTGAATAATCGTAATAGTTCTTAAGGGTTCTTCTGTCGTAGCGCTTGCTCAAAACAAGTTTCTCTCCCTTCAAGAAAGCCCTGCCGTCCGGACCTATTATCTCTACCGTGCACAAGTATGGAATAAAGTTGTATGCGTCATAGTAGCCTGTCTTGTCGTAAATTACGCTTTTGCTTATTTCCGCATTCCACGCCGGAGAAAGTGTTGGGTCCAGCTTTCCGTCCCAGTAGGGCAGCATTCCCCTGAACCTTGAAAAATCATAGTCCAGGTTTCCTTCATGGTATTTTCCGTTGCAGATTCCTTCTTTGAATCCGTATATCAATGGGGTTCCGTTCTTTTCAAATTCACTGTTAACAAGGTTGCCGGCTATTTTTCCTGTAGTGTTTGCGCTTTCTGAAGGCCAGAGCCAAAAATCATTCCAGAAGGACATATCGTTTATTCTGTCCGACAAGTTGTCTGGATTCTTCTGCCTTGCCTTGTGAAGCCCCGGTATGATGATATTCTTCATCAGAACATTGTACTTTCCGCAGATGCTATAGTTCCAAGAAATGTAATATATTCCATTCTGTACGTCATAGGATGAGCTTCCCTTTAGCAAAGAAAAGTCTATGCTGTAGGGGCAAAATTCTGTCCAGTACTTCTCCGCATTTATGCAAAGAGCTTTCCACGCAAGCTGAAAATCGTAGCCAGTCAGTTTCTTGTAGCCAGGATTTCCAGATTTTATTTCATTTGCAAGGGATGTATATCCGTCCAAAGCCTCACTTGCAGATTTGGAGACTTCCTCGAAAAAATTCTCGTCAGGAACAAAGTCTTTTTTTTCTTTGTCTGATTTTTCTAAATCGGTCTGCCTCTTTTTTTGTGCAGAAAGAGAAGCGCTTACTATTGCATCGTAATAATAGCCCAATGCATATGCATACTCACCGGATTTTTCATATCTTTTGGCTTTTCTTAATAAATCAGAATAATTGCTTGTGTTAGAAAATAAGTTTCCGCAACAAAAGAGTATAATCGCTACTAAAATACTATATTTACAGTTTGAAATCATATACTTTTTTATTGAAGAAAAATAAAAAAAGCCGGCGGCCTCCTACTTTCGCGGCGCAGGGCCACTATCATCGGCGCTGTGGGGCTTGACTTCCGTGTTCGGGATGGGAACGGGTATGGCACCCACGCCATGGCCACCGGCATCAAAACGCTCTGCCAGTGTCT
>JAGCWT010000233.1 GCA_017961705.1 Treponema sp. | reverse complement strand
TTTTTTCAAAAACTCGCCTTGTCGATTATGCAAACATCTGACGCGGCCTCCATGCCGCTCCTTGTTTTAGAAAGGATAAAATGCCAAGGTTTGACCGGCACGGAGTGGCGGGCACAGTTTAACCATACATGCGCTCCAAAATAAAAAAAATACCGCCACCAAAACAGGTAGCGGCATATATTCCCTTTGCCAACCTTGCAATAATTAGCAAGCGTTGTACCGTCTGCTAAGCCTTAGTAAGAATCGCTCTGCTGCATCTCAACAGGCACTGTAGTTTCGCCCTGAAGAGCGCTAATGTTTTCGTCCGAAAGGAATTCCGTAAGAACAGTTGCCTGGGCCTTTGTAAAGTAGTAAGACTGGTCAATTGTTTCCTTGAATCCACCTTCCTTCTTCTGGTCAACCGCAAGGTTTTCCGCCTTCTTTACGTAGATGCAGAAATATGGGTTTCCGTCAATAAAGTTGTAGCCAAAGTAAACCTTAGGCTTGCAGTAGTACATCATGGAAGCCTCTATGTTGCCAAAGTCTTCGTAGCCACCAACAAATCCGTATGCCTGGCGACTCTTGCTGTCCTTGCGCTTAAGCTTTTTTTCGTCAAAGTCTTTTTTGTAGCGTTCAAATGCGCTTATAAGTGCGTTGCGTTCTGCCTGTGCAAACTGAACTGCATATGCGCATGAATCGTAGTAGCATTCAAAACCTGCTATGTCCGTTCCTTCGCGGTAGATAAGGCTTCCCTTGCGGGTACCGAATCCACCGAGCGTTGGCTTTGCGTAAAGGGTAAAGTTGTCTATTTTTTCGTATTTGTTAAGGTTAAAGAGCTTTTGTCCAAAGGAGCGGTTGCTTCCGCTAAGTTTTTCCTCGCTGTAATGGTCGCCGTCCAGCTTTTTCTGAGACGGTTTTACGGCAATTTGTGTTACCTGCTCTTCGTCTGTGTCGTAAGCGTCAGCGGCTATTTGCTTTGAGCTTGCGCAGGAAATAAAACTTGCGGCCAGGGTACATGCAGCTGCTGCTAAAAAAATAGAATGCTTCATTTTTGTATTCTCCATTTCGGGGGCTTGGATGGCCCTTAAATTTGCGGTTATTTTCTATAATATATAAACGGTTTTGTTTTGTAAAGGTTACGCTTTTGAAGATTGTGCATTTTGAACTCTGCTCTTCTGGACGTAGCCTCAATTGTTCTACCATGCTGTTGTTTGGCTAATTCGACCGGATAGGCCTTTGCGCCACCCGCTTTCCAGGGCTACGAAGAACACTTTGTAAAACAAATAGCGCCAAGGACGGCGCGTTATTTCTTTGCGTTTATAGCTGGTGAGTTTTCTAACAGAAAACTCAGGGTTAAAAATTGCATGGAGGCAATTTTTAACACCCACCCTTCCAATCGGGCGTAGGTTTCTATGGACATGCGGCAAAGATTCGTGTATACTTAACTAACGAGTGTTAGGCGTCTTATGGAAAAAAAACTTTCTAAGGAATCAATAATAATGGCCATGCTCAATGCCTCTTTTACCTATTCCGCGGGGGCTGCGAGCCTTTCAGACATAGCGGACTCCCTTGGCGTAAAAAAGGCCTCTTTGTACAACCATTTTACCGGCAGGGACGACATTGTTGCAAAGACAACGGAATTCTGCGCAGATTACATGAGGGCTGTCTCTTTCATTCCCCACAACATCAAGGAAATTGTCCAGAAGTATCCGCCTGCCCTTGCCTTTAAGGGAATAGCCAAGAGTTTTTTTAAGATGCACACCCAGGAACCCCTTTTCCAAGTCTACACCTTTGTCCACACCCAAAAATTCTTTTCCGCAAAAAGTGCCGCCGTTGCAAATGAATCATCCCTCAAGCTTTCAACCCAAGTTTGCCAGATTTTGGAACTCCTTTGCGAAGCAAAAAAAATAGCCCCCCTTCCAAAAAACGAAGTCTTGGACTTGGGCAAAAGATTCGCTGCTGGAATCCAGAATTTGCTCTGCGACTATCTTGTTGAGCGTAAAATCATGGTCATGCAAAACCCCGCATCCGGTCAGGGTGAACTCTTCGCCTTGCCAGAAAGCTCCACCGTCCTAAAAGACCTGGATTCCCTAACCAGCTCCTTCTTCTCCAAAATAGAATAAGGTTGATTTCCATGGATTTTCAGCCAGATTTTTCTGGTAGTGTAGCCAAAAAAATGACTTGCATGGTAGCACCCCGCTATTATTGATAGAAACGAACATTTTGGTTATACTAGCCCCATGGCAAAACAAATGATTATGGGAAACCAAGCCATCGCACTTGGAGCCCTTAAAGCTGGAGTGAATCTAGTAGCCGGTTACCCAGGCACACCTTCCAGCGAAATTATTGAATTTATTTCCAAGTATAAGAGCAAGACCGGAACCTACGTTGAATGGTCAGTAAACGAAAAAGCCGCCGCAGAAGTAGCCGCAGGAGCAAGCTATGCAGGAAGCCGCACCCTAATCACAATGAAGCAGGTAGGCCTTAACGTTGCAAGCGATCCCGTAATGTGCCTTAGCTATGTTGGCGTAAAAGGCGGAATGGTAATCGTAAGCGCAGACGACCCGGGACCAATTTCAAGCCAGACAGAGCAGGACACGCGCAACTTTGCCCAGTATTCCAAGCTGCCTTGCTTTGACCCTTCCACACCCCAGGAAGCATACGAAATGATACAGAAAGCCTTCGAGCTTTCCGAAAAATATTGCACGCCAGTTCTGCTCCGCCCCACCACAAGGGTTGACCACGCCTACGAAAGCATGGACTTTCCAGAACTAGGCCCTTGCCGCACGCCCGGCCAGTTTCAAAAAGATACCAAGCGTTGGGTTATTTTTCCCCGCTCATCCTATCTTAACCACAAGCGCATTTTTGAACGCAACCAAAAAACACTGCCAGCCGAGTTTTCAAACAGCAAATGGAATTTTATCTCCAATAATCCGCATGATTCCCAAGGTGGGGAAAGCCTTCCCCTCGGCCGCACTTCGTTGCGTCCTACCCCTTCTAGCGGGGGAGACCCCCGCAACGCCCCCCTTGCATTTGCCGCAGGAGGAATATCTTACTGCTACCTAATGGAAGCCCTTTGCATACTGGGTATAAAAGACATACCGGTGCTTAAGATTGGAACACCCTATCCCTTCCCAAGCCAACTTGCCCAGGACTTCCTTAATGCCCATGAACAGGTCCTTGTCTTTGAAGAGCTTGACCCTGTTATAGAAGAAAACCTTGTAAGAATCACTGGTGCAAAAAAATTAAACTGCCAGATCCGCGGAAAGGTAGATGGCACTGTTCCAGAAGCCGGAGAACTCAGCGTAGAAATCATAAAGAAGATTCTTGAGGACGAGATCCCGAAACAAGTTCGGGATGACGGTTCTCTATTGCATACTGACGCCCCGTGTCATACTGCCGCCACATGTCATGCTGCCGCCCCATGTCATGCTGAACTTGATTCAGCATCTCCTGCCCCCGAGCTTCCAGTCCGTCCACCGGTACTCTGTGCAGGCTGCCCACACCGAGCTGCCTTCTACGCCGTAAAACAGGCAATGAAGGGCAAGAAAACCGTTTACTGCGGAGACATAGGCTGCTACACCTTGGGCAACGCAATGCCTCTGGACATGACGGACACCTGCCTGTGCATGGGTGCAGATATAACGATGGCCCAGGGCTTCTACCACAACGAGCCTGACCGCTTCTGCTTTAGCTTTATAGGAGACTCAACTTTCTTTGCAAGCGGAATCACTGGCGTTGTTAATGCGGTTTACAATCAGAGCCACCAGACAATCTGCATACTGGACAATTCAACCACAGCAATGACCGGCCACCAGCCTCACCCCGGAACTGGTCTTACCATGATGGACGAAATTGTAGAAAAAATCAGCATAGAAAAGATTTTGAATGCGGTTGGAGTTTCGCCTGTAATCACAGTAAACCCCTTTGACCAAAAGGCAGCGGTAGAAGCAGTTCAAAAGGCAAGCGAAGCGAGTGGGGTTAGCGCAATAATCTTTAAGGCACCCTGCATAGCAATTGCCCAGAAGGTTGGTTGGGAAAAGCCCCATGCCCTTAGCGTTGATCCAAGCAAGTGCATTGGCTGCCGCAAGTGCATAAATGAACTTGGTTGTCCAGCCCTTAGCGTAAGCACTGAATGCAATGCTAAAGGAAAGCAGCTGGTTTGCATAGACAAGTCGCTTTGCACCGGATGCGGATTGTGCTCACAGGTGTGTCCTGTTGGAGCAATAAATTAAAGGGGGCTATGCGCTATTATGGCAAAAAATATAATCATTTGCGGAGTCGGCGGACAGGGGACTGTTCTTGCTGCCAAGGTACTTTCTCAGGCAGCTATTTCTAAAGGAGACAGGGTTCTTTCCGCAGAGACAATCGGTATGGCTCAGAGAGGCGGTTCTGTCGTAAGCCACGTCCGCATTGGAGAAGATGCATATTCACCGCTTGTGCCACAGGGACAGGCAGACGTGCTTATTGCTTTTGAAGCAGCGGAGGCCGTACGCAACATTGCTTTCCTAAAGCAGGGCGGGTCTGTAATTGTAAACAAAAAGGTTGTGCAGCCGGTAACAGCAAGCCTTAGCGGAAAAGTTTTTTCGGAAGAAGAAATGCTTTCTTATCTTGAAAAATCAGCGGGCAAGGTAATCGCAGTAGATACAGATTCTGCCTGCCGAGAACTTGGAAGCAGCAAAGTTGTAAACATGGTGCTTCTTGGTGCCGCAAGCAAGAGCGGTCTTATCTCCAAAGACGAACTAAAATCCGCGCTAAAACTTTTGGTAAAGCCGGAATTCTACGAACTGAATGTAAAAGCCATAGACTATGGGAGTCTCTAAAAACTTAGGAGTGTTTTATGAGTGACCAGCTTTCTGATCTTGAAAAGGCCCGTGAATTTTTTGGCGGAGATTTTTATGCTACCAAGGCAAGCGGAATCGTAATTGACGAAGTTGGAGACCATTATGCCCGCTGCTCAATGGAAATTACCCGCAACCACCAGAATGCATACGGCGGTGTTATGGGCGGTGCAACATTTACCCTTGCAGACTATACCTTTGCCGTTGCTTCCAATTTTAACCAGGTGCAGACTGTTTCCGTTACAAGCCAGATAAATTTTATTGGCATGGCAAAGGGCAAAAAGCTTCTTTCCGAATCCCATCTAATAAAAGACGGGCGCTCAACCTGCCTTTATCAGATAGACATAGAAGACGATCTTGGCAACAAGATAGCCTTTGTAACCATAAGCGGAATGAAGCTTGGCTAGAAAAGTACTGTCATTACAATTGCACCGGCAAGAATTGCAAGCCCAATCAGGGTAAAGGCAAAATCCCTAAAGTGGCGCTTGTAGCTTCTGGTGCAGCTTGCCCTTGTCCTAAAGTAGAACCCGCGTAGCTCTGCAGCAGTTGAAGTAAATTCAATTTTTCTTACAGCCCCCATCAGAAGTGGAAAGCAGAGTGGCAAAATCATCCCCAGTTTTTTGAATGGATTCTTTACGTCAAAGTCAACACCACGCGCTTTTTGGCTTTCTATGATTCCAGACATCTCCGAAGAAAAAACCGGTATAAAGCGGATTGCAGAAGTAAGTGTAAAGGCATATTTGTAGGGAATGTGAAGTTCCTTTACCATAGTATTGGAAAGGTCGTTCAAGTTGATTACGGAAATCAAAACAGAAAGCGGAAGTGTTGCCCCGGTAAGCCTCATCACCAAAAGGAGTCCGTTCCTTATTCCAACATCAGTTATTCCAAACCTTTGTCCAAGCGGAATTACAACTTCGCCCCTTCTTATTACAAGAACCTGCAGCACAAAAAGGAAAAGCGACATCTTGAACAAGCCCTTAAAAATTCCAAGCGTCCTTTTTAAAAGCCCCGAATGTGATTTTCCTTCGCCAACAGCACCAAGCAGGACGTCAAAAATAATTATTCCAAGCAAATAAAAAAAGTTTGAAGAAACAAATGCCGAAGCGCAAAGCAGTGCCGCAACAAATATTTTTGTAAGCGGATGCATCTTATGAAGAACAGAGTCGCCCTGTAAGTAGTCCAAAAATCCTTTCATATTCTACGCTCCCTTTTTTGCCAACTTCAATTTGCTGATTAATTCTTCCACGCTAAAAAGCCCCTTGAATTCATCTCCCAAGAGTGAACAGGTTGCCGCAATCTGTGGCTGCAAGAGGCGGGCTTTTGCAAGAAGTTCCTTGTTGGAAAGAATTTCCCTTGTTGCTCCTTGTGCAAGAATCTCGCCCCTGTTCATTACGATTAGGGATTTTGCAAAGTCAAGAACAACTTCCATGTCGTGGCAAACCATGATGACTGTGGTTCCGTTTTCGTTTAGCTCGCGGATGCGGTTCATCATTTCCATGCACTCTCGGTAGTCAAGGCCGGTCGTGGGTTCATCAAGAATAAGAATTTCCGGGTTGAGCGCTATAAGGCATGCAAGGCAAAGTCTCTGCCTCTGTCCACGGCTCATGTTGAACGGTTCGGTCTTGGCGTCAAATCCAAATTCCTTGATTGTTGCTTCCACCTTGCCCTGTATTTCTTCCTTTGAAAGGCCATTGTTTTTTAGGCTAAAGGCAATTTCTTCTTCCACGGTGTTGCAGCAAATCTGGCGGTCGGGGTTCTGGAACAAGAAGCCTATGTGTTTTGCAAGCGAACTTACTTTGTTGCTCTTGGTGTTTTTTCCAAGTACAAAAACGTCTCCTGAGCTTGGCTGCAAAAGTCCGTTGCAGAGTTTGGAGAAAGTTGATTTTCCGGCTCCGTTTGAACCTGTGATTGCGGTAAAGTCACCCTTACGTATTTTTACGTTAAGGTCGTGAACATTTGCCGTTTCGTTGTAAGAAAAGCAGACGTTCTTAAATTCAAGGACAGGCTGTTCGGAAGATTCCCCGGTCGAGCCGGAGAATGACAGTGGGGTAGACTCTCCAGGGAATGACTGTGGGGGAACCCCGCTTGGGGATGACAGTGGAGCGTCATTGGCAGAGCTTGACGGTTCGGTGCCATTGTTGGGGTCACTTGAAACTTTGCTGTTAAAGGCATTGAAATCTTTACCCATCATTCTTTTTATAAAATCTGCCGCTTCCTGGGTGTTAAGGCAGATGCGTTCTTCTGTTTTCATTCCGGAAGGAGTTAGGCCTTCTTGCACCATTTTTCCGGTAAGGGTTAAAACGCGGGGACAGTTAATTCCTGCTTCTTCCATTTCCCTCTGGTGGGTCAGGGTGCTTCTTATTTCTCCGTAGTGAACGACGGTGCCTTTTTCAAGGACAATCAGTTTTTTTACAAATTCGCAAAGGAGCATGATTTTTTGCTCTGCAACAATAACTGTAATTCCCCTTTCTTCGTTCAGCTTTTTTAAGAGCTTAAAAATCTGTAGTGATGATGCGGGGTCAAGTTCGCCGGTTGGTTCATCCAGAATAAGGTAATCTGGCTTTAGGGCAATAATGGAAGCAAAGACAACTTTCTGCTTCTGGCCGCCGCTTAGGGTTGAAATTTCGCGGTGACGTAATTCGCTAATTCCCAAGGCTTCGAGGGCTTCTGTTATTCTTCCTTCAATCTGATCTGCCGGAACTCCAAAGTTTTCCAGCCCAAATAGAATTTCATCTTCAACAAAATAGCTGACTATCTGGCTTTCTATGTCCTGAAATACGGAACCAACTTTTAGGGCAAGCTTGTCTGGCTTTATGTCAAAAGTGTCCTGCCCTTCAACTTTTACAGAACCGTAAAAATCACCTGTATAGTGATGGGGGATAAGGGCGTTAAGGCAGCTGCACAAGGTGGTTTTTCCCGCACCGGATTCACCGATGATTCCTACAAAATCGCCCTTTTGAATGTTAAGCGTTACGTTCTCCAGAGCGTTCTTTTTAGCTTCTGCATACTTAAAAGTAAGTTCCTGTATCTCAATCATTGTAGCTCCACGTTGCATGCTGAACCCGCCTCTTAGCAAGCAAGTTCAGCATTTTGTACTTTTATATATAGAAGATATTTTATTTTTCGCAGGCAAATGGCTTTTTAATTGCCTTGAGCAAAGGTGCGTACAAGAGTGCCACTATGATTGCGTTCAGGGTTGCTGTTCCCAAAACGATTGGCACGTATGCAGCCATTGCGCTTGGGTCAGACTTGATGAACACAAACAAAAGCACTGTGAACAAGCCGCCGGAAACAACCGTGCTTATAAAAGTGCTTACTGCGGCATGACCGATTTCCATTGCGCGGTTCTTTGTGGGAATCAGAATCAGAAGTCCCATGCAAAGGGCACCGGCAAATTCTGATGCAAAGTTGAGTCCTGCTGTTCCAGGGAAGAACTGGCAGATTGCACCAGCCAAAAGGCCAACAATGATGCTGTACCAGATTTTTGGGCGGAGAAGTGCAATGATAAGACAGTACATTGCAATGATAAAGTTTGGCTTCATACCAAAGAAGTTGATGAATGTTCCTACAAAGAATTTAAGGACTGCACCAGCGGCAAGCAATACTGCTGTAAGAAGAAGCTCGCTAAGCGAAAGGCCCTTTTTTTCTTCTGTCTCGATGACTCTTTTTTCCATGATGATCTCCTTTTATTTGTTTCTGTTTACAGTAACTTTGTTACTACAGACAGTAACAGTTATTTTCAATTGTGTCAAGTGAATTTACAAAAAAAATCTCCCTTTGCACCTATGACAAAAGCATGGACTTGAACGGTGGGACGCAGGAAAAAAGCAAGGAGGGACCCTTTAGGGAGGATTCCTTGATTTTTTCCGTCGCTGGGACCCGCCGGGCAAGTCCATGCTTTTGTCACATTGCTTTTTGTAAAAAAGAATTCTACGCTTGCTTGACAACAATAGTTTTGTATGTTACTGTAAATAGTAACTTTGCTTTTACTTGGGAGAATTGAGATGAAACTTACAGAAAAACAACTTGAACAGATTCGTGCGCAGGTTCGCCGTGTTAAGGCCTGCGGAAATCCCTTTTACACAGAGCGTTTTAAGAACGTAAATCCAGACGACATTAAGACACAGGAAGACTTTGAAAAGCTCGTACCCTTCTGCTCCAAGCAGGATCTTCGCGACGCATATCCACTTGGACTTGCTGCAGTTCCGGAAGAAGAAATTGTCCGCATCCATTCATCAAGCGGAACAACAGGTTCGCCTGTAATCATTCCCTACACAAAGAAAGACGTTGAAGACTGGGCCATCATGTTTGCCCGCTGCTACGAAATGGCTGGAATTACAAACAAAGACCGCATTCAGATAACACCAGGCTACGGACTTTGGACAGCCGGCATTGGCTTTCAGGCTGGCTGCGAAAGGCTTGGCGCTATGGCAATCCCAATGGGCCCCGGCAACACGGAAAAGCAGCTTAAGATGATGCAGGACCTTAAGGCTTCTGTAATCTGCGCAACATCTTCCTACGCTTTGCTTTTGGCAGAGCAGGTTGAATCCCGCGGACTCAAGGACAAAATATTCCTTAAAAAAGGCATAATCGGTTCTGAGCGCTGGGGAGAAAAAATGCGCAACCGCATCAAGAACATTCTTGGCATAGAGCTCTTTGACATCTACGGCCTTACGGAATGCTACGGACCTGGCATTGGAATTAACTGCCCTGGCGAAGAAGGAATCCATGTCTTTGATGATTACGTTTACATAGAAATCCTTGATCCGGTAACAGGAAATCCTGTTCCAGAGGGAGAACTTGGCGAAATCACTTTGACAACGCTTGTAAAAGAGGGAGCTCCTCTCTTCCGCTTCCGCACACACGACCTTGCAGCCTTTATCCCCGGCGAATGCAAGTGCGGCTGTAAATATCCCCGCATAACACCAATCATGGGACGCAGCGACGACATGGTAAAGGTTAAGGGAAACATCATCTTCCCAAGCACCATTGAAGACGTAATAAGAAGCGTTCCTGGAACTTCAAGCGAATACCGCGCTGTTATTGAGCACGTGGACGGAAAGGACAAGATGACCGTTATCGTAGAAGTTGAAGGTGGCACAGACCGCACAGAGGCAGCCCTTACAATGACCTACAACTTTAAGCAGAAGTACAACGTTACTCCGGAAGTTAAGATTGTTGGTGTGGGAGAACTTCCACGCAGTGAAAAGAAGACCAAGCGCATAGAAGACAGGCGCTTTGAATAGCCAATCTTGCGCTTAGCGTAGGCACCGCTTCAGAATTCATCTTTCTGAGGCGGTGTTTTTTTTTGGGTTAAATTTCAAACTTGTTAAGTTCGTTTGTAATGCGCATTACGGAGTCTTTGTTCTGTTCAGCCTTGTCTTTTACCGTCATGAACGACTTCTGGAATTCCTTGATAACTATGTCTGATTCCTTCATGGTTCCGTTTAAGACGGTGGCAAGGTTAACAATGTCTTCAATACCGTTGTTGATTTCTTGGGTATAGTTTGCCTGAATCTTAATCAATTCGTTTACTTCTGAAATCTTGTTTGTAATCTGGCTTGTGTTGGCAAGGACGTTGTTTGCCTTGTCTGCCTGAAGAATGATGGACTTGGAAATTTCATCAACGGCATTGGACTGGACGTCAATCTTTTCGCTGATTTTTCTGAATGCATTCTGGGTGTCCGTCATGCTCTTTTCGCCGGTTTCAACAACAGCGACAATTTCTTCTATAATTGTATTTATGTCTTTTGCGGACTTCTGCGTGTCTTCCGAAAGCTTGCGGATTTCTCCTGCAACAACAGCAAATCCCTTTCCGGCTTCTCCAGCGTGGGATGCTTCTATTGCGGCATTCATGGCAAGAAGGTTTGTCTGGTTTGCGATGGAGTCTATAACCTGAATAACGTCGCTCATCTTCTTTGACTTTTCAGAAATGTCGTTGATTACGCCTTTGCTCTTTCCTACTTCTGTCCTACCCGTAAATGATTCTGCGGTAAGTTCCTGTGAAAGAACCTGGGCTTTTCCGATAAGGTCTGTAATTTCTGCAAGGTTGGAAACCATTTCCTCTACGGCCTGGGCATTCTGCTTTTCTGATTCAGCCTGGTTTTCCATAATCTGCTTTACGTTTGCGGCTTTTTCGTTTAGCTTTTCTATGTTGTTTTTGGCGTCTTCCAGCAAGTGCTCCTGCTGGGCATTCTGCTTGCTCATGCTGTCGAAGGTAGAGACAATCTGTGTGATTCCGGAGAAGGAATTTTCTGTTACCGCAAGAAGGTCTCCTGCGTCAACGTCAACCTTGTTGTTTTCCCTTTTGAGCGTAGAAATTGAAAGCTTAAGGAAGTCCATTAGCTTGTTCTTCTCCGTCCTCACTACGCCAAAGTATTCGAATGTGCTTATGTTATGGCGGGATACGAGGTCTCCCTTTTCCGTGAGC
>JAGCWT010000232.1 GCA_017961705.1 Treponema sp. | reverse complement strand
TAACTGAAAGGAAGTTGCTTCCGACGAATTTGAAAAAATTTTAGTAGAAACTATTCTTGACGACACGAGAATATTCTTGACGGTTGTTTCAAGGACTGCTCTTGTAAGGAATTTTAAGGAATCGGGTAAAAAGCTGGAAGGAATTCAGGCAGAGCTTGGAAGCGTAAGTACCCTGCTGCAAAGCGGAAAGGATGCCCAGGTTGGAAAAATCATTACCGCTCTTGCCGATGAAATTTCAAACTTTTTGCACATTGCCCGCCTAAGTTCACTCTTCCCGGAATTCTACAATAGTCTGGAAGCCGGAGGAAAGGACATTGGCCAGTTTTTGGAAGACTTTATGCCCTTCCTTAAAGATTTTGAAGAAGCCCTTGGTTCAAAGGATACGGTTACGGTTGGCGACATTGCGGAATACGAAATTAGCCCACGCCTTCAGCAGATGGCAGAAGCTGTTGCCGGCTTAAAGGAATAAGCGCCTTTAGCACAACTTTTAAGGAGGTTCAACATGGGCGGAAGTAGTGATCCGTTAATGGTAGTAAATGCTCAAAAAAATCCTCTCATAATGAAATTTATTATCATTGTCCTCGTTTTTGCAGTGATAATGCTGGCAATTCACTTTATTCTAAGGCACATCCACAAGATCCACACCTCCAGGGAATGGATTGAAGCACAGAAGAACAAGGAAACAACACCCCAGAACGTTATAAATGTTGCAAAAAAATCCGGCCTTACAAAAGAAGAAAGGGATTTGCTCTGGGACATCTGCCAAAAATTCAAGGCAAAGAACATAGAATACCTTATAAAAGATGCGGACGAAATGACCCAGCTTATGCACAGGGAATTTGAGTCAATAAAGGACGGTCCCGAAGCAGAAAAAACCCTCTTCTTCCAGCTGAACTCAAAGCTTGAAAGGGAACGCTACAAGTCCATGGTAATCAGCACCACGGGCAGCCTTGAGCAGGGACAGGAATTCTCCTACAAGGATGCAGACGGCAACGACTGGAAATTCACCCTGATGCAGAATACACAGCAGGGAATGCAGCTACAGGTGCCGGTAACATTCATCAACAGCAACAAGAACCCTGCCCCGCTTACAAAAATCATCCTGATTTTTAACGCAAAGAACGAAGTTTGCTATTCCATCGTAACCCGCGTAATCCGCTATGCCCAGGACAAGGAAGGGAACAGCATAATGATTGTTTCCGCCAGCAACCAGATAAAGCAGGTTCTGCGCAGAGTTGCAAAGCGTATGACCATAAACATTCCCTGCAAATTTGCAGCGGCAAAGCCAAAGAGCAGCAAAAAGAACTCCGACTACGAAATTCAGGAGAAGCGCTTTAACGGAAGGTTCGTGGACATTTCTGCGGCCGGATGTAGGATTGAATGCACCATGCCAATCAAGCAGGGTCAGAACATCTACCTTGAATTCAGCCTGGAAAACAGCAACAACATCCAAAAGGTAATTGGAACCATAATCGCAACCAAAAAGGCGCGCACAAACAGCAACTACATACTTCACATACAGTTTGAAGACTTGAACATTGCTACCAAAAACAAGATTTATGCCTTGATACACGGTTTTATTGAAAGGGCAAACTAGGAGGACAAACAGAGCATTTTACGTGCTATGTTTTACAGCATTATGAAGGTTCTAGAGATTAATTCGCTTTCTAAGGAAGAAGGTTTTATTTACTATATAAACAGATACAAGGGAACTGCAATCCTTGAAATTCTCTCCGAGCAGGTTTCTGTTCCCCTTTCGTTTACCATAGAAACCAGTCCGTTCGGAAAAAAGACGATTCAGATTGGAAGCTTGCCCAATACGCTCAACTATCCTGTTACGCCAATAGTGACCAGCCTGCGAAACTTTATTGTAGAAATGGACAAGTCCGGCGTACTCCCGCAGACATAATTGGAAGCCAACATGAAATTCATAACAAATTCCGCAGAAGAAACCATTGAACTTGGGAAAAAAATAGGAAGCCACCTTAAGCCCGGCGACGTTATTGCAATGACCGGCACCCTTGCAGCAGGAAAGACAACAATCACCAAGGGAATTGCCCAGGCTCTGGGAATAAAAGACAACATTACAAGCCCCACTTTTTGCCTTATCAGCGAATACGAAGGCGAAAAAATGCCCCTCTACCACTTTGACGTATACCGCCTGGACGGAGAGGAAGACTTTGAAACCCTTGGTGCAGACGAAATGCTCTATGGAAAGGGAGTCTGCATAATCGAATGGAGCGAAAAAATAAAGAACCAGCTGCCCAAAAAAACTATCTTTATGGAAATTACCCCCCTTGAAGATGAAAAAAGGGAAATTACTCTAAGCAACTGGAACAGGGAAGAAATATGAACGCACTGGTTATTGACTGCGCGGTTTCCAAGCTGTGCATAGCGGCAAAAAAAGAAAATCAAACGGTAAAACTTTGCCTGGACATTGGAACAAAACAGTCGGAGAAGATTCTTCCGGCAATTGACTATGTGCTAAAGGAAGCAGACCTTACCCCTGCCCTGCTTGACTACACTGCCGTAACCCTTGGGCCCGGAACCTTTACAGGACTAAGGCTGGGACTGAGCGCGCTAAAGGCACTGAACCTTGCAAACGGAACACCGCTTTACGGAATTCCTTCGCTAAAGGCCTATGCCCTGTCATACAAAAGCGCAATAGAAACGGTTATTTCCGTAATAGAAGAAAAGGAAGACCAGTATTTTTATTCTTTCTATGCACGCGGAGAAGAACTTATTGAACCAAGCGACGGTTCCATAGAAGAAATTCTAAAGCAGATTGACCCTGAAAATTCCGTGCTTGTATGCGGCCCAGGAGCAAAAGACTTTGTTGAGCGGGTTAACGAAACAACTCCCCTCTTTTCCCTACACACATTCCTTCCGCAGAATGATGCCTCTGAAAACCTTTTTACCATTGCAGAGCAGATGATACGCGACAAGGTGCAGCCCATGCAGGACTACGACGGCCCCCTTTATGTTAGGAAGAGCGAAGCGGAAATTGTGCTTGAAAAGAAGCAGGGAGAAGCGGCATCTTCCGAGGCAGGAAAAACATGTTCAGGACAATGAGAAGGTTCAAGCAGCAGATTCCCGAAGCTGAATGCATTGAAATCTTAAAGACAGAAAAACGCGGCGTACTTTCACTGATTGGAGATGACGGCTACCCCTACGGACTTCCACTTAGCCACTTTTATGATGAGCGCGACGGAAAGATTTATTTTCACGGTGCAAAGGAAGGCCACAAAATAGACGCAATAAAAGCAAATCCAAAAGCAAGCTTCTGCGTTATGGACAAAGGCTTTAAAAAAGAAGGCGAATGGGCATTGAACATAAAAAGCGTAATTGCCTTTGGAAAAATAAGCCTTATTACGGACATAAAAAAAGCGGAAGAAATTTGTACCCGTCTGGTGCAAAAATTTACCGACGACAAGGAATATTTGGAAAAGGAACTAAACAATGCCCTTGCCAGAGTTCAATGCTTTGAATTTACAATCGAACACATGACGGGTAAACTGGTAAATGAATCCTAGTGGGGAAATTCTTCTGGTACTGAAATGACTTTTTAATCTTGAACAAACAAGCCTACCCCCGATTGGAAGGGTGGCGCAGCCAGACCGCCAAAGGCGGGCCGGAGCGATAGCGTAGCCCTGCAAAGCGGGTTAGCAAAAAAAAGCCGGTCCAAATTCCCTATTTTTAAAATTCCTTACTTAGAGAACAATGTTGAAAGAGCTTCTTCGGAAGGCTGGACAGAAGCGGCTTTATTTTCCCGCTGGATTGCATCAAAGACTTCCTGGCGGAAAACCTTAACGTTCTTTGGAGCCTCAACGCCAACCTTTACCATGTCGCCGTGGGCTTCTATAATCGTAAGGGTTATGTCGTTGCCAATCTTTATTTTTTCGTCTACTTTACGCGAAAGAATCAGCATTATTTGCCCTCCTGCTTTTTAAGGGCTTCCAGTATGTTGAACTTCGTTGTCCACTTTGGCTCGCTCAGGATTACCTGCATTCCGTTCATGTTCTTTTTGTTGATGATGAGGGGGCCGAGCAAGTTTGTAGTTACCGGGCTTCCGTCATTGGGAACTGTTACAAGGGTGAGCACAAGCACGTCCGACGGTTCCTTGATTCCGATTTTTGCAAGCTCCTTGTCGTCTATGTCCGTTTCATAGTCTTCGCAGACAAGGAAGGGGTCTATAAGAAGAAATGCAAGATCTGAATTGTCGGTTGACTGAAGCCAGACAAAAGGCTTGGTCTTGCAATCAACAAGTGCAAACTGAGTGTATTCTTCAAAGCCAAAAAGACCGGCCGGAATTTTTAAAAGATGGTTTTCGGGAACGTTAACAATTCCCATTGTTCTTGTTTTTACTTCCATTCAACACCTGCTAAAAATTAAGGCCTGCACGTTAATGCAGGCCAAGTAACGCTTAGTAAAAATTTACCAGAATTATCTGAGATAGTCAAGCAAAGTGCTTGAATACATTCTTGCGGCTGTGCTCAAAGTTGCGTTGTTTACGTTTTCGAGTGCCTTGAGGTTTGTGATTGCCTCCGTCATGTCTATGTCGCCTTCGCGGGCAACAAGGCCTGTTACGTTCAGGTTGTTTACGCCGGAACGCTGGATGTTCTGCTGGGCGCGCTCGTATTCGCTACCGACCTTTGCAATGCGTGTGTTAAGGTTTGACATTCCCTGGTCAAGAACGCCAAGAACGCGTGTGCCAATAGCCTCGTGGTCTCCGCGGAGCATTGCGTCACGAAGGGCAATAACTGCGTCGAACATGGAACCGCCGGATACGCTTACGTTGCTTTCGATGTTGTATGGAGGAAGCTGGCTTGAATCCTTAATCATGCCAATGTCGTTGAGGACGTTTCCGTTAACATCCTGCAGCCACATCTGGTGTGAGTCTGTTGTGCGGAGGTCAAGGCCGCGTGTAACCGGGTCAATTGTTGCGCGTACGCTTACACCGGAGTCGTTTATCTTTGCGGCGAGGGCATAGATGTTGTCTCCTGCGTTAACGGCAATATCAATTCCATCAATGTTGATTGTGCTGTCTGCCTTTGCCTGCCATGAGCTAAGGTCGCGCTGGCCCATAAGCTGCTGGGGTTCTGCCCAGAAGGTCTTGTTTCCTGAATTGTCTACTTCAAGGTATGCGTTTTCGTCAACCTCTACCCTGTTTACGGCAACGTTTCCGTTGTAGTGAACTTCCTTGATAAGAGGCTCTGATGCGCCTTCAACATTGCCCATGAGCACTTCAAATGCTGTGGACTTGCTTCTTGTTCCTGCAAAAAGGGAATTTCCGTCCGGGCCAACAGCGTTTGCGTTCTGGATGAGTTCCTTAAGAAGCTCATCTACTTCCATGGACATATTCTTTAGGTCTTCCTTGTTGTATGTACCGTTTGCGCCTGTAACAGCAAGCTCACGCACCCTCTGAAGAATCTGGAGGTTCTGGTTCATGTAGCCTTCGCGAACCTGGAATTCGTCGGAAAGAATCTGTGCGTTCTTGCCAAACTGGTTTACGCGGGAAAGATATGACTGGTAGCGAACCAAGTGGCCAGCAGCCAACGGGTCGTCACGAAGCTCGCCAATCCTGCTCTGGCTTCCAATCTGGCGGTTTGCCTGGGCCTGGCGCACTTCCTGCTTGCGGAGGTAGTACTGGGTCTGGGTATTATTCATCTGGGAACTGATTCTGTTCATAATATATGCTCCTCAATCTTTGTTTACTAAGTTAATCCTTTAATCAAACGCCAAGGCGGTTAATCAGGGTGTCCAAAAGCTGGTCCTGTACTGTTACAAAACGGGCAGCCGCATTGTAGCCGTGCTGGAACTTCATGATGTCTGCAAGCTCTTCGTCAATGTTAACACCGCTTATGCTGTCGCGGAGGTCGCGGAGGTCCTGCATGATTGCGTTCTGGCTTGCGAGCATGTTCTGGGCCTGCTCTCCCTTAAGACCAACGTTTGTAACGCTGTCTGCAAAGTAGTCGTCCAGAGTGCGGTTGGAACCAATCATAACGTGGGTGTTGCGGATTGCGGCAATCTCTACAGCGGCACGTCCGTCGTCTGCGTCTGCAAAGCCCTGAAGGTTTGGAAGTGCTGCTGCAACACTCTGAATGTCTGAGCGGATGTTGGGGTTAACCTCTATCCATGCAGAAGGATTCATAACCGGTGTTACTGCAAACTGGGCACCGTTCAAAGCGTTAACAGCATCTGCCTGTGCAAAGTCGTAGGCACCCTCTTCTCCGCTTGCTGCAAGAAGACCAGAATATCCTGTAAGGAACATGCCTGAATCTTCAACGTGGCGGATTACAAAGTCCGGGTTGTTTATGTTTGCACTTGCAGTAGCCTTAAGAACCAAGTTTGAGTTGCGGTCAAGGTAAGCCTTAACCTCTCCGTCTGAGTCATTTATGCGGTTGATGATTTCTTCAACAGTGTCAGTAGCGTGGTAGTCAACCGTAATGTTGCCGTCGTGGCCTGCAAGAGTAAGGGTTCCCTCAAGGCCAATCTGTTCCTGGGGCTTAAGTGCGTTTGTACCGGTCATGCGGAAAACATAAGATGTACCAAGCACACCGTCGCCGTCGCGGTCAAAGTTGCCGTTTACGTTCTCTACAAAAGCGTGCTCTGTAAAGAAGTTAAGGCCGGTAACATTGTTCTTGCCGATTGCGTTGCGGTGAACGTCGTTAACAAGGTCTGCAAAGTTGATTACCATTGTGTTAAGGGACTGCATCTCTGCCCTAAGGTCCTTGTCGCGAAGGTCCATCAAAGCGCCAAGGGATCCACCCGGGAAGTAAGCCTCAAGCTGGGTGTCCTGCCAACGGAGGTCAACATAGCCGTTGTTGTTGGGGTTGGAAACAGTTTCCACCTGGCGGGCAATGCTACCCTGAACGATGATTTCTCCGTTTGTGTGCACAAGGAATTCATCCGGATCTGAGCGGTCAACAGTAACGTTAATCAAGCCACCAAGCTTTTCAACAAGAAGGTCGCGGCGGTCTTCAAGATCGTTTGGATTGTCGCCCATACCCCTTACGCGGACAATTTCGTCGCTAAGGGCTGCAATCTGGCGGGCATAGTCGTTAACCTGCTTTACGGTGCCGATTATGTCCGAATTAACCTGGTCTGTAATGGCAACAAGGCTCTTGTTCCTCTGCTGAATTGCATTGGTAAGGCTTTCTCCCCTTGTAACAACAGCCTGGCGTGCAGCGTCTGTGTCCGGGTAAAGAGAAAGTTCCTGCCAGCCTTCCCAGTATTTGTCCATGTTGCTTCTGATGGAAATTTCATCAGGCTCCATGTAAATCTGCTCAAGCATCTGAATGTACTTGTCGCGGGTTCCCCAGTAAGTCTCCTGGTTTGTCTGGGCAATGATGCGGGTGTCCAAAAGCTCGTCGCGAACACGCTTTATAGCCTGAACGTCGGTACCCTGACCAATCTGGCCTGCAACCTCAGCACGCTCCAAATCTGGGCGGTAAAGAGGATCAAATTCCTTTATGTGAACACGCTGCCTTGAATAGCCTTCCGTGTTTGCGTTAGAGATGTTGTGACCCGCAGTATTAATCTGCACCTGATGGGCCATCAAAGACCTTTTACCAATTTCTATTCCGCCAAATGAACCTGCCATTCTAGTCCTCCAAACTTCAATCCAAAATTACATTACAGTGTCCAGCACAACGCTCTCTGCGGCCGGACGCACAATCTTACCGTATTTGTTGTACCTAACGTTCCTCTGCTGGGGAACACAGGTATCCAAAACTCCGTTAATAAAATCCTTAGTAGACTCTACATAAGTGGCAAGGGCTTTGTTCTCTATCTTGCTCTTGGAAAGCTTGGTGCGCACGCTAACATAAACGCTCTCAATCTTTGGAGAAAGATAAATGTTCTTGTCGTCTCCGGCACAGTTCTCACGGCATGTGTCAAGGTTCACAAAAGCATCGCTGAAAATCTGCATGTTGTTTATGCATTCCTCAAGCTCCAGCCATTTGCGCTGCTTTACGTCGTCGTGAATCTTGCGCTGCTGGGTAAGCATACAGTCCAAAATGTCGTTCTGAGCATTCAAAATCTGAAGCAGTTCCACGTCTTTTTCTACGGGAGCAGCCGTTTTTGTCTTTTTTGCCTTTTTTTCGTCTTTATTAGCCATGTGCCCTTCCTTATATAAAGGTTCTCATCTCTGAATATCGGAAATCTGCCGTCAAACTTTAGGAAAATTTCTCTTCCCAAGCCACCCGCTCCCGTCACCCTGAACTTGTTTCAGGGTCTGTCCACCATAAAATTATCTTCTTTATTATTCTGGAGCCGCCTGCTGGTGTTACTGTGCCCGGTCCTACGGAACCGGTCAGCCACTTTGCATATCCCGCCATCCAGGGTTCCGCGGGGCCCTACCCGCTCCATTCCTACGGAACGCGCTCCGCGCGCCCTTACTGTCGGGGCTAGGCTTAATTTTTTACGAATTTTCCAGCGAGCACGAAATTTGTAAAACAAGAAATCACACGTGATAATATGGAATAGAATTAAAAGAGAATTTGTATAGAATCGTTTTTTTTAGTTAAAAGCAACATTTTAGCAAGCACAACAACACAAGCCCGCAGAAATGAAAGAAACACAAAGCGGTTGTTGTGCATGATGCATGGGCAAAAGGCAGCCCTACCCCTTTAGCTTGTTTCCGTCCTTAAATGCAGCTCCAACAACGTCGCCAAGCACGCGGTAGGAACCGTTTGTCTCGTCGTAGGAAATGAACTGGCATTTTTGGGCATCCAGCTTTCCGTTTTCGTCAAGATAGGCATCGTCTACGCTAACGTTTTCCACCTGGCCAACAAGAACTTCGTCCTTCCAAGAGACAACCTTGCACTCCAGGGTAAGAGGATATTCTTCAAAGACAGGGGCATTAACAAACTGTGACTTTACAGCATGAAAGCCAGCCTTTGCAATCTTATCCTCATTCTTGCCGGATGCAATTCCAAAGTAATCAGATTCTACGACCGTCTGTTTTGTTGCAAATGCAACAGTAAAAGCACCGGTCTTTTCAAGATTTTCCGTGGTCTTGTGCTTAGAAAGCGCAATCACAACCTTGTCCGCATCGTAGCGGCCACCCCAAGCTGCATTCATTGCGTTTGCAACTCCATTCTGATCATAAGTGCCAATTATCAAAACTGGCATGGGAAAAAACACAGTCTTTCCTAAATTCTTTTTCATAGCTTACCTCTTTTTTTAAGTTAACAAAATCATGCCGCACAATCAAGAAAAATAATGCCGGAATAAAAAAAATTAGAGTAAAAAAGATTTTCTTGCTGCTATATTGCTATCACGAAGGGAATTAAAGCTATCTAATTCTAGATATTGCAATAAAATAAGTTATGCGAGGGAAGGGACTTGAACCCTCACGCCTAGGGCACCAGATCCTAAGTCTGGCGTGTCTGCCAATTTCACCACCCTCGCTTAGGGATTTGCTAACACCGTGCTAACATACGGTCTTGCATAAAAAATAACTCCTTGCGGAACAAGGAGTTAAGTGTTGAGCGATGGGAGGATCGAACTCCCGACCCACAGATTAAGAGTCTGTTGCTCTACCAGCTGAGCTAATCGCCCGTTTATTGTTTCCGCACTGCGGAACTAATTACATCATGCGTCCGACACGACTTGAACGTGCAACCTCCGGATTCGAAGTCCATTGCTCTATCCAGTTGAGCTACGAAC
>JAGCWT010000231.1 GCA_017961705.1 Treponema sp. | reverse complement strand
CGCGTTTTCAGCCAGAAATGGAAGTGCTTCCGCATTTTTATTCATGCTTGCCAACTTTCATTAAGATTTGCACTTACCTTATGCCGATTTGCCTTAACCTATTTGCGGGAGACTTTGCTTTGTGCTATAATAATACCATGATTTCTTTAAAAAAAATAATTACTTCTGCTGCGGTTTTACTTTTTTGTGCCGAAGCCTTTGCAAAACAGACTCCTATCCAGGGGCTTAATGAATACAAGTTGGAAAACGGACTCACGCTTTTTACCTTGGAAGACCACAACGTTCCTCTTGCCTACATAGAGATTGCCTTTAAGACAGGTGCCGTGGATTCCACGCCGGAAACAGCCGGGCTTTTTTACCTCTACGAGCACCTTATGTTCAGGGGAAACGCCTTGTACACAACCCCCAACGCCATGCAGGAAGCCCTGTACGACATTGGCGTTACCGACTGGAAGGGTACAACCAACGTAGACTACATTAATTTTGCCTTTACCGTTCCCTACAACGAGATTGAGCGTGGACTTGCCTTCTGGAACGCTGCCATCCGCACCCCCAACGTGCAGGACTTGGAGCTTACCGTCTTGCGCGAAAACATTGCAAGGCGCATTGAACAGGTGCAAAAAGACCAGGGAGTTCAGTACAACAGCTATTCTGCCCTAAAGCTTTTCCCCGATGCCCCCTACCGCACGGATGCCACTGGTTCCTCAAAGGTAATAAGGAGTGCAACCGTTGCCCAGATTAACGACCTTATGTGCAAGTACTACCTCCCCAAGAATGCCGCAATTTTTGTTGGCGGAGACATAGACAGCGAGCAGGTCTACAAGCTAACCCAAAAGATTTTTGGCGACTGGTCAAACAAGAACCTTACCGCAAAGATGTATGGGGACAAAAAGTCCGTCTCCAAACTTATCGAGATGCAGGACAAGCTGAACCTTAGCTTTTCTTCTAAAGACGAGTATTCTATCCCCAAGAACAGCCAGCAGAATCCCCAACCCTTTGATTCAACAAAGTATTCTGTTATGCCCTACCAGGCTTCAAACGAAAAATTTGCCCAGCTTTCCATAAAATTCAGGGGGCCGGACACGGATTTTGACCTGGAAGACACCTATGTTGCCGACTACCTCTGCTCACTCATGCTTGATCCAGAGGGAACCTTCAAGAAGAGCTTCTGCGCAAACACCAAGCTCGGAATTCCTTCAAGCGACTACCTAGAGACCTCCTATGTTACAAAAAGGGAAGACGGGGTAATAGAAGTAAAGGCTTTCCTAAAAAATCCCAACGAAAACATTGCAGAACGTGCCCAGGAAGCCGTTTTGCAGACAAAGAAAGTCTTTTGGGACATTGCAAACAACCCTGCTCTTTTTGAAAAAGATGTAGTAAAAGAAAAGGCCGCTGCCTTGGAAGACCTGGACCTTATTGCCGGTGAGACTGTTCAGGGAAAACTTGCAACCCTGCGCTTCTGGTGGGCATGTGCCTCCAGCGATTACTACTATTCATACAAAGACAAACTTGCCCAGGTTAGCCAGGAAGATGCAATTGCCTTTGTAAAAAAATACATAGACGGAAAGAATCCCCTGGTTACGGTTGTACTTTCACCTTCATACTACGAAAGCCAAAAAGCCGACTTTGAAAACAAGGGCTTTGAACTTATTACGGAAAAGAATGCCTTCTGGCAGAACGACAGCCGCTATGCCGCAAAAGAAGTGAACAAGGATGAGCTTCTTAGGCCACTTCCATGCGACGTTTACTACCCTCACGAACAGAACACTTCAGAAAGCAAAGCCCTCTCTTCTTCCGGAAAAGAGATAAAAAAATACACGCTCAAAAACGGTGTGCCGCTTTACGTACAGAGCAACCCTTCTTCCGACATAGACTGCATTTGCATTGGCGTTAGGGGAGGGCTGCCGGAGCTTACCACGGAAACTTCCGGCCTTGCAGATGCAACCCTTAACCTTGCCGCCCGGAGCAGCCGCAACTTTAGCCCTGAACAGAGAAAGCTCTATGCCTACAAGTATTCATCTTCAATGAATGTTCAGACAGAAACATTGGGCAATTCACTTTCGCTTACGGTAATAGACAAGTATTGGAAAGATGCCCTGCCTCTGCTTACCGACAGCTTCCTTAACCCGGACTTTAGCGAAGAAGAGTTCAATTCCTTCTATGAAGAGCTTAGCCTTGCCGCAAATAAAAAGACAACGTCTAACCTTCTTGCCATGCTGGAATACGCCATTGCATATTCTGGCCATCCATTTGAATCCATGACAGGTGTTACGCTGGAATCCCTTTCTTCCATAACACTGGACAACATAAAGAAGACCCACGAGCAGATGCTTAATCCTTCAGCCCTATTTGTTGTAGCTTCTGGAAAGATTAACGGAGAGGAGCTTCTTTCTGCCCTGAATGAATCCCTGGGTCTTTTGGAACAGAAGGGGCCTTTGTATTCACCAAAGGAAATACAGGGCGTAAAGCTAAAGGAAAATCCGCCGTTTGCCATAAAGTGCAGGAAGGGTGAATCCATCCGCATAGCATCCCGCCTCTTTGAATACCCACTTGTTACGGACAAGGACTTCTTTGCCGCAAGAATTGCATCCGCCGTATACTCAGACATACTGGTAAGGGTTGCCAGAGACCACAGGGCCGCATGTAAGGCTGCACAGGAAAATGTTATTTCTTCAAAGGCATCCATAGCAGAGGACTTGTTTACCGGAGTCTTGAACCTTGAATACCTTAATGACGCCTGGGAAGAGGCATGCGCACTTATGTCTTTGGGAATGGTCGTACAGTCCAACCACGGGGAAAAGGGCTACCTCTTTACCGATCTTGCCAAGATTCTGCCGCGCTACAAGAACATGTTCATTGCAAAGAATTACGAGACGCAAAACACAAGCGCTGCATCTGCCGCAATGATAGTCTACAATTTGTTTGAATTTAACGATGAAAATATGGAGTCAAAGAAACTTGCTGCCATTCAGAAGGTAACAGCGGAAGACGTGCTCCGTATATTTAACAAATACTGGGTTAACACGCCCCACCGCTGGTTCACTGCCGAACCCAAGGAAAGCGACTAGTAACAGCAGTTGCCAATTAGCAGGAAGGGGTTGCTGGTTTGCAGCCCCTTGTTAAGCCGTATCCTTTTAGTTAGCGGGGTTCAGCAGGATTTCCGTACCTGTCCATTATGCCGTCTTCTGTAATGTAGTAGGCCTGGATTGGCGGGAATCCGTTGAATTCTACGCTTGCGTAAGTTGAAGTATATGCCCCGGTAGAAAGCCAGTAAACCTTGTCTCCAATCTTAAGGTCAACAGGCAGGCGGTACTTTGTGTCTTCGTACATAATGTCCGCACTGTCGCAGGTTGGGCCGGCAAGAATCACTTCTCCCTCCCTTCCTCCGTCTTTCTCCGTAATAACCGGGTACTTGATTGACTCGTCAAGCGTTTCTATAAGACCGTTGAATTTGCCGGTGTCCAGGTAAACCCACCTGTGCAGGGCAGTATTGTTCTTGCGCGAAATAAGCACAACTTCCGAGGTAAGAACGCCGCTGTCGCCAACAAGGGAACGTCCCGGTTCAAGAATAATGCCAGGAATGTCCTCTCCAAAGTCGTCGTGCAGGTAGCGGTAAATTTCAGATGCATAGTCCTTAAGCTCGTTGGTCGGCTGAATGTAGTGTGCCGGAAATCCACCGCCCATGTTTATCATGCTAAGCTTAATGTTTTCTTCGTCTTCCAGTGACTCAAAAAGGTATTTGGTCTTTGCAATTGCGTCGTTCCAAGAACCAATGTCGCGCTGCTGGCTTCCCGGGTGAAAGCTTATTCCGTATGGGGTAAGGCCAAGGTCGCGAGCCATAACAAGAAGGTCGTAGGCCATGTCCGGGTGGCAGCCAAATTTGCGGCTTAAAGGCCAGTCCGCAGAAGATGCGTTTTCCACAAGGATTCTAACATATATGCGGGAACCGGGTGCCTCGCGGGCAATGTTCTTAAGGTCTTCCTTTGAGTCCGTGGCAAACATGCGAACGCCCTTTTCGTAGAAGTATTTTATGTCCGCGGCCTTTTTAATTGTGTTGCCGTAGGAAAGCTTGTCCGGTGAAACGCCCAAGTCCAGAACCATGTCCAGCTCGTAGCGGGATGCAATGTCAAAATTTGAACCCAGGTCCCTGAGCAGCTTTATGACCGGAACCCCAGGGTTTGACTTTACTGCATAGTAAATGTATGCATAGGGGAACAAATCCTTTAGCTGCAGGAAATTCTTCTTAATTGTGCGCAAATCAATGAATATATTGGGCGTTGAAAAATTCTTGGAAGCGTCCAAAAACCTGTTCCATGCTGAATCAGAAATGTACTCTTTTCGGTCAAACATCCCCTGCTCCTGCCTATAAAAAAATTAAGCACCCCAAACTGACCGGGCTGCCATTTTCTTCACTTTTTAAATAGCCTGCTCCAAACCATTCGCGGAACAAACTCTGTAAAGGCGATAGTACCACAAATCTATTTGTGTGACCATAGTTTTTACCAAAAAAGTCAATATTTTTTTATTATCCATGGGGGGAAGTCTCCCCCTCGGCTACAATTCGCTTCGCTCATTTCCGCCTACCCCCTCTGCGGGGTAGCTTCTTTGCTAAGCCCCGCAACGCCCCATAATGGCTTAATCCCGCGTAGGTGGATTTACAAAACCTTATATCCAGCCTTTTCTATTGCCCCAACGATTTCTGCATCGCTAACCGGGGAAGCAAATTTTACAACAGCTTCGCCAGTCTCGTGGTTTGCAACAGCCTCGCTAACACCCTTAAGTGCTTCCAAAGCCTCTTTTACGTGGGCCTCGCAGTGGTGGCACATCATGCCTTCAACCTTGAAAGTCTTCTGCTGAATTTCTTCTGCCATATAATTTTCCTCCATAATATATCTATTTTCTTTTGTTTTTGCCCTGTTGATGTTAAGAATGTTATCCTTAGCTCTCTTGTTGCCACAGGCCTGCCTTTGCCTACTTTAACATTTTGCCCAGTATCGTAAGGAATTCGTCCAGAGACTCTTCGCTTCCATTTCTTATGTCGTTTTTTACGCAGCTTTTTAAGTGGGAAGAAATTAAAATCTTGCTGAATGAATTGATTGCCGCAGTGCTTGCGCTTGCCTGAATAAGTATGTCTGCACAATAGGCATCTTCTTCCAGCATCCTCTTTATGCCGTTAAGCTGACCAATGGCCCTGTTAAGCCTGTTGATCAGCATTCTCTTTTCTTCCTCTGACCGCTTCTTTGTGCGACCGGTCTTACAGTGTTCACAATTCTTTTGCTTGTTCTCTGCCATGTAATACCCCTCGTGGGTATATTTATGATACCGTCCGGGGGTATTACGTGTCAAGCGGTTGGTATTATTACTTTGATTTTGTTACTTGGTTGTACATGTCAAGGAATTCCTTCCTGGCCAGCTTGAATGCTTCCACAATTTCCGGGTCAAACTTCTTGCCGCTTTCGGAAAGAATTGTGGTGTAGGCCTCTGCAAAGGAATATGGCACTTCATGCTTCCTCTTTAATGTAAGCGAATCAAATTCATTTGCAAGGGCAACGATGCGGGCCCCAAGCGGAATCTCTTCACCCTTAAGCCCCTTTGGAAGACCAGAACCGTCCCAGCATTCGTGGTGGTAAAGGGTAACTTCCTTGGCAAGAGTGTAGAAAAGGTTTGTCTGGTCGTTAATAAAAAACCTGTCTATAAGCTTGGCGCCAGAATTAACATGATCCTGCAAAGAGCCTTCTTCTTCTGGATTCCAGGCCTTGTTTGCAAGGAAAATCTTTCCCACGTCATGAAGGGGAGTAACCTGGCAAAGAGTTATCCTGTATTCATTTGTGATGGTGCTTGCATATTTTCCGCCAGCCTGAAGCTGCTTTACAAGAATGGCAGTGTAATTGCTTGTGCGCCTCATGTGCTCACCTGTGTAGCTGTCCATCTCCAGCGCATACTGGATAAGGCCGCCAACAATTTTGCTTCTGGTGGTAAGAAGGTCGTTTTCTATTTCCTTGTAGTCAAAGGAAAGCTGCATGTTCTTGTGCTCAAGTTGCATGAATTTGTTACTCTGCTCAGTAACGTCGTTTAGCACGAGTATGTAGCCGTAAAGAATGCCGTCCCTTTCTATTCTGTGGGGTTCCGGACTGAATTCCCTGCTTGCTATGCGGATGTGCTTGGAATCCATGGTGTAGACGCTCTGGTTAAGAATCTGCTTTAGCTCCGGGTCAATGGGAATCTGGTTCTTGTAGTTTGCCTTGTGGTATTCCGGGAACAAAACCTTGGCCGCCACGTTTGCATTCCTTACAAAAAATTCCGAGTCGGTAACAAAAAGCGGGTCGTAAAGGGAGTCCACAACTGCAAAATATGAAAGGTCGTAGAGGTTGCGGAATTTTTCCTTGTGAACAAGATATGCGCACAAAACCGTAGTTGCAGAAAGCACCAAAGGTCTTAGCGGAGTTACAGGCCGCCTGTAGGTCATAAAGGTAAAGACCGTGCACACCAAAAGGAAGGGCAAAAGCCTAAGGAACATCCTAACTGCAAGGCTGCGCTCCGTTTTGGTGGAAGAATGCAGTTTGCTTATAAAAGTTGCCACAATAAGCAGGGCGTAAAGACCGGCAAATACCATGTAGCAGTAAAAAGCTGGTCCCCTCTCTATTACAAGCTCGCAAAGGCCGGTTTTTGTAGTGCCAAGCGAATAGCTCTTAAAGAAAAGCCTAAAAATCCATAAAGGCGATGCCGTGCTTGCTATTGGAATAAGTATAACAAAGGGGGCTGGAATTATCCTTGCAATAAAAAGAATCTGACGGTTTGGAGACTTCCTGTAAAAAGCAGCAAGAAAGTTGTATATGCCGCCCAAAAGGCAAATGTTTGCAACGTATTCAAATTTTGCACCCAAAAGCAGGGCTTCTTCCGTACTTCCGCTAAAATGCAGCATGTGGCCGATTATAAAGAATATAACTATGCCGCTTGTCATAAAAACATTCCTCTGCTGAACAGAAGGACGGTCTATAAGAGTTGCCGTAAAGCAACTTGCTGTAGTGCAGAGGCAGACTAGGGAAACTGCAGAAAATATCCAGAATTGTGTTGAATACATATTTTAAATCTTTACCCCTACCATATTTTAGAATAAACAAGTTCTTTTGTCTACTCTGGAACATGGAAATCAATTTTGTGTGCAGCGGAAGGGAAATCCGGCTGAAAACACGCATTGGAGCGGAACGAACGCAGTGAGTTTAATTTCCTATTCCGCGACACCGCGGGTTTTCAGACGGATTTGCCTGGGAGCGGAACATAAAATTGATTTCCATGGTTAGGATTTGATATGCAGAAAACTTTTTCAGTACAAAAGTGCTTTGCAAAAAGAAAAAAATTGCAAAAAAAATGCTTAACTTCTTATTTTTAAATTCCGATACTAGAATGTAGACTGTTGTGCATTTTTGGGCATGGAGGCCTAAATTTCGCAAGAGCCATCAACTTCATTATGGTTTATGTGGGGTGAATATGAACTATAACTCTTATTCTGCCAACGGTTACAACACGTACCGTGAAATAGGCGTAAAGACAGCAAGCCAGGGGAAGCTTGTGGTAATGCTTTACGAAGGCGCCGTAAGCAATTTGCATGAGGCAATAACGCTTGTGGGCGAAGAAAACAGAATCGAACCAAAAAACATTGAGACTTTTGGCAAGCATCTCCAGAAGGTTCAGGACATAATCACTGAGCTTCAGATAAGCCTGGACATGGAAAAGGGCGGAGAGATTGCTCAGAATCTTATGGCACTTTACATTTATTTTAACAAGGAACTTCTTAACTGCAGCCTTAGCCACGACAAGAAAAAGATGAAATTCATCCTGGACCTACTTTCCCAGCTTAGGGATTCATGGGCCAGCGTTTCGCAGACTCAGGCAAACGGTGCCGTTAAGATGGCTGGTGAAAGGGCTACTCTTAGCATAACGGGATAGAACAAACCGAAAATAAAGGGATAAACGGTGGGAATTATGACGGTAGAAAATCTTAGCAAAGAAGAGCTGGACGAGCGCGTGGCCATTTTAAAGAGGTTCCGTGCCCTTCTTGAACAGCAGCGCACAAAATTCAGGGAATATCTTAAGGTTCTGGAAAGCCAGGAGCAGAGAATCAATGCGGAAGACGCAGAATCTTTGCTTGCTCATACGGAATTGGAAAAGCAGATTGTAAAGGGCATAGCCTCCTTGCAGAAGGTAATCGTTCCTATGCAGGATCTTTACGTAAAGAGCAGGGCAAGCACCTACAACCCGCAGGACGCCGTTCCGGTGGAAAAGCTCCAGGGTGAACTTGGAAAGCTCCGCGAACAGGTTATCATCCAGAACCAGCGCAACCGCCACCTTCTAAAGATTCATCTGGAAGAGCTTCGCGGTCAGATTTCTGGCTTTAAGAATCCTTACAAGGGACTTTCCTCTGTCTACGCAGAACGCAAGTCTACAGGTTCCCTGGTCAGTGTGGAAGCCTAGTATAGTACAAAATGTGTCATTATCGGGCCAGACCCGATAATCTGCTTAGAGGATTCCTCACGTCAAGCCCGAGAATGACATATATTAAAATGCCGTCCAGAAGTTAGGCTTTTGGGCGGCAATTTTTTTATAGCCGTCATGCTGAACTTGATTCAGCATCTGTTTGGTGGATTCCGAATGGTGACTTGTTTAAAAATTCCCCTAGCAGACAAAACCTAGCCCCGATTGGAAGGGCGGCGTAGCCGTTGCCGTTAGGCAATGTAGGCGAAAGCCGGAACCCTGCAAAGCGGGTAATAAGAATGGCAAGATGTTCTTTAAGGAATATTTTGGACAGCAAAAAAAAGCTGCTCCAAAAAAAGAAAAAAACAAAAGCTAAAGAAAATATTGCTTTGGATAAGCTTTGCGAAGACTTAGCGCAGTGTTTCTAGCGGGCTGCCGTCTTCCAAAGAAACGCTGTCTCCCGGAGCTATGCCGTTTGCCTTGAACCAGCCCCTGGGGACTTCCAGGGCGTAGCGGACGGAGCGGGTGCTGGAGACCGAAGTTTCGCTAAAGGGCGTCATGTCCAAAGTGTCGCTTATGCATCCAGCGCTGTCTATGTAGGCTATGGAAAGGGGGTGGGGCGTGTTCTTCATCCAAAAGTGCAGGATCTGGTCCTTTTCAAAGACAAAAAGCATGCCTGTGCCGTCGGGGATGCGGGTGCGGTTCATAAAGCCGTAGTTGCGCTCTTCGGTTTTGGAGGCAATTTCTGCCTTTACCGGTATAGTCTTTCCGCCTGCCGTAGTTATTACAAGTGTTTTTACCGGCAAGTCGTATTTTTTTCCTGAGCAGGATGATGCTGGGATAAAAAGAAAAAAAGCCACCGTAAGCACAGCGGCCTTTGCCAAAAGATTGCTAGTGCGAATGAATTTCATGCTGAATTCCTATGCGTGGCGAATCAAAGTCCGTCAAGAAAGCGTTCCGTGTTCTTTTCCCGTCCCGTCTTTTCTACAAGCGACTGGTCCACGAGGCTTTCAAAAACAGCTCTGTCCGTGTATTTTATGGTAAGCGGGCGTTCAAGCGTCATTATAACGCTGTCGTTGCGCCATTCAGATTTCTGGGGGTTAAGGCTTACCGGGTTTCCGTACTTCTTGCAGAGGGAACTGAAGACTGAATAGTGGTCAACCTTGTCCTGCCTAAGGTTTATGGTGATTATGTAAAGCTTTTCGTCGTAAAACTGGAAGTAGCACCTGTCCAGGAATGAATGTGGGGCAGTAATTGAAGTGTCCGTCTCTATAAGAATCCTGGAGTCTCCCGGCAAAAGAGAAACGTCCCTGTCGCCCCTGTAGCCAAACTGGGGGTCGCGCTTGAGTGCCTGCTTTGCCGCATCCAAAGACATGCCAAGACTAACACCCGCATATCCGGAAGGAAGAGAATCTTCGCTAAAAAGTGGGGCCACGATTGCAAAAAGACAGGCAAGTGCCCCTGCCAAAATCTTATGGCTTTTTCTATTGTTCATTTGCATGCTTACTGTTCTGCTTGCGGTAGAATGCCGCCTGTTTGATGAGTTCTTCCACGTCGGGAACAACAATTTTGCCGGCCTTAACCTTAACGTTCTGGTCTGATTCAAGCTGCCAGGCTGCGGTCCTTACTTCGTTTGAAGGAATACCGCAAAGATTTATGATGTCTGTAATAGTAAAGTCTGTTTCAAAAGGAACGCCCTTAACCGGCTGCTGCCTAGACTTTTCAACCTGAAGGGCAAGCATATCGACCATCTTCTCGCGCGGATTGCGTAGCTCTGTGTTTGCAAGCTGACGGTACATGGACCAAAGGCGCTCTGCAAACATGGAAGTAAGGCGGGCAACCAGCTGTGGCTGTGTGGAAACCATCTGGTCAAAGTTTGTGCGGTTGATAACCATAAGGGTACAGTCGTCGTGGGCAATGGCACATGCTGAACGTGGACGGTTGTCCAAAAGTGCCATTTCTCCAAAGATGTCGCCTTTCTTAAGCAGGGCAAGCATAACTTCCGAGCCGTCAACAACCTTTACAATCTTTACGGAACCGCTCTGCACGATGAACATGTCCGCACCGCTCTGGCACTCGGAGAAAATCATCGTGTTCTGCTTGTAAGTCCTCATCATCTCGCCCTTGGGTTCAAGATAAGGTGGGTTGGTTCTCTTCTTTAATATACTGAATCTTTTTATAGCCTGTTCCTTGCACTTGCCGTTTGGGCATTCCTTAAGGTACTGGTAGTAGCAGTAAGCCGCTATCTCTGGCCAACCGGAATCCTCGTAGTACTGGGCAATCGGGAAAAGCTGGTCTGGTGTCTCTGTAACCGTATTTTTAAGGGTGATTTTTGTAAGGTTGTCGTTAAGGACGCGCATTTCCTGTGCAAACGAACGGACAATCTTCATGGCAACAGGGGTGTTCTTCATGATCAGTTCAGGATACTGCTCACGGTTTACCTTGATTGCAACAACATTTGTAATGGCAATAACGCTTTCCGTCTGGCTGTGGCTGGACATGCATGCTACAACGCCAATAAAGTCTCCCGGGCCAAGCATTCTTGGAGCATTGCCGGGAACCTCCGTCTCGTGGAAGCAGCGGATCTTTCCGCTTTGAATGATGTAAAAACAAGAGGTCGCAGGGGTACCTTCAACCTGGATATATGAATTCTGCTTAAAATTTACAAAAGTTAACTGTAGCACTTTTTACCGTCCTGAATTTGCTCATTCCTTCTATATTATTTAAAGAACTTCCTTTAAAGTATAGAAAGCAAAATGCTGATTGTCAATTAATTATCGGAAGAAATTCTCCAAAATCACACAAAAATAATTTCGCTCTCCAGACTGAACCCGGTGTTCTCCTTAACCTTCTCCTGAACAAATGCCACAAGGTTCTTAACATCCGCCGCAGTGGCATTCCCGTTGTTTATGATAAAGTTTCCGTGCCATGGAGCAACCTGAGCGCCGCCCATCTTTGTACCCTTAAGGCCAACCTCATCGATAATCTTTCCGCTTGGCTTTCCAAAGTCCCTGTTGTTCTTAAAGACGGAACCTGCACTTGGAGCCTTAAAGTGCCCCTTTTCCTCCCTGTCCTTTATGTAGGAAGAATTTCCGCCACGAATGTAGTCCTGAACCGCAGGATTTGCAAAGCAGCCCTCGGTAATGTACATGTCAATGCAGCTTAGCGCAAGACTTGCTTCTATTATAATCCACCTCTTCCCCTGAAAAGGAGACTTCTTGTAGTCCCAGTCGCTCTGTCCCTTGTAGTGGGTGTATGTCTTAACAACGGAATCCAGCGTGAATTTGTTCACATAATGAACGTCGTCTATGTCTATGTACTTAACCTGCATCACAAGGTCGCCAAAATCTTCGCCGTAGCACCTTGCATTCATATAGCAGGCACCGCCAACCGTACCCGGAAGACCCGCAAACTTCTGCAAGCCAATAATGCCGTACTTGGAAACCCATTCCGTAAGCTCGTTGACCAAAGTCCCCGCGCCAACAGAAACCGTAATTGGGCAGCATTCCTTAGCCTGCTCAAAATCCTCAAGCTCAAAAGGCATTGGCTTACCGGGAACCATGCTAAAACCGCGCAGCTTTGCCGTAGAAATAACAACCTTCCTAATGCCCTCGTCCTTAACAACAATATTGCTGCCACCGCCAAGAACAAAAACTGGAGCCTTCACCTGCTTAAGCACCACAAGCGCAGAAACCAGCGAAAGCACATCCTCTGGCTCAACAAAAATAAGGGCTGGGCCTCCAACCTTCATAGTGGTTTTGTCTGCAAGAGGTTCGTTAAAAGACACGATTCCTTTAAAATTTTCGGAATTCTTTATGGCATCTCCAAGTTCACGTATATTCATAACCTCCATTATATATCTAAAAAAAATAAATGTGAACTGCCAGCGCCCCATTTTAAGACAACTCTTAAATTTGAAATTCTCCTTCTTATTCTTCTTTTTGCGGCGCTTTCTTGGT
>JAGCWT010000230.1 GCA_017961705.1 Treponema sp. | reverse complement strand
CGCGGGCCCCTCCACGGCGGCGTAGGCTGGTTCATCCCCTTTTTCCAGACCTATTTTTCCTTGCCATGGCCCGGGAAATATCCTGCATGGTAGTCCCTAAGCTGACCGTCATCCACATGGGTGTAAATCTGCGTAGTCGCAAGATCCGAATGCCCCAAAAGCTCCTGGACAGAACGCAAATCTGCCCCTCCTGCCAAAAGATGGGTTGCAAATGAATGCCTCAAAGTGTGAACTTTTGCAGTTACCCCGCTCTTTGTCTCCATCGCCTGAAAATTCTTCCATATTCCCTTGCGCGAAATAGGCTTTCCCCGGGAATTTACAAAGACCTCCGCAACCTGGGCATTTCCCACAAGCTGTGGCCTTGCTTCGTAAAGCCATTTTAAAAGCCATTCCTTGGCGGCAGCCCCAAAAGGCACAATTCTTTCCTTGTCGCCCTTGCCCCTAACGATTATTATCCCTTCCTCAAAATGAACGTTTGCAACAAGAAGGGAAGATGCCTCGCTTATGCGAAGACCGCAGCTGTAAATTAGCTCATAAAGGGCACGGTCACGCACTCCAACAGGCTTTTTTGTGTCTATGGAAGCAAGAAGGGCATCCACCTGCTCTACGGAAAGGACGGAAGGCAGGGCACGGGCTGTTTTTGGCTTGTCCAGCTCCAGGGCAAAGTTTTCGCTCCAAATCATCCGCCTCCTTAAAAAGGCACCAAATGCTCTTAGCGCAGAAATGTCCTTTGCAACCGTAAGTTCCGAGCAGGAATTTTCCCTCCTGCTTACAAGGAAGAAAAAGAGCTTCTTTACGTCAAATTCCTTTAGGGGATAGTTCTTTTCTTCCGCCCACTTAATGAATTCCTGGCAGCTTAGCAGATAGGTTTCCGCAGTAAGCTTTGCATGGCGCTCCACAAGAATCATGTCGTTGTAGAATTCGCCAAGCAGGGCAGAGTTTTCCCTGGAAATCCCCTTTTCTTCCATCTAACTAAACCAATTGCCCTAAACTAATTGTCCGTAAGGTCGATTGACTTTGACAAGCCGTTAAGGTTCCTCCATACGGCAGGCTGCTTAAGGTCATCGCTTCTTCTGCTAAAATTTGCCGGTGGCTCTATTCCCGAACGGTCATGCTCTACCGCGCGGCGCAGCTTTTCGCTAAGGCTGGAAGTTGTAGGAACTTCTTTTTCGTATGATTTTGCCGGTGAATCTTCTTCAGTTTTTTCCAGGTTGCTAAAAAGGCCGGCACCAACGCTTGTATGCTTTACAGCCATCTCTACTTCTTCTTCCTGCTCTTCTTCCTCTTCTTCATCATCAGAAGAATTCAGGTTTATAGAAGCCTTGCCGGTCATCATGCGCTCAAATGTTCCGTAGTCGATTATGTTTGAATTTTCAGCAGCCTGATCCCTGGAAGAAGAAGAACCGTTTCCGTTCTTTTCAAAACCGGTGGCAATAACTGTTACAGAAACCTTGTCGCCCAAATCTGGATCAAAGACCTGTCCCCAGAAGAGGTTGCAGTCCTTGTCTGCAGAAGCGCTTATGTTTTCTATAATCTCGTTAACTTCAATCATGGAAAGGTTCTCTGGACCTGTTATGTTAACAAGGATATTGCTTGCACCGTCTATGTGCCTGTCTGCCAGCATAGGATTGCTGATTGCCCTCTGAGCAGCGTCAACAGCACGGTTTTCGCCCTCGCCTATTCCAACACCAAGGATTGCTTCTCCCTGGTTCTTAAGAACTGAGCGGACGTCTGCAAAGTCAATGTTGATGTCTCCAGGCTTTGTGATTATTTCGGAAATTCCCTGTACGCCCTGGCAAAGAACGTCATCTGCCAAACGGAAGGCCTGGCGGAAATTCATCTTTTTGTCTACGATTTTCATTATCTGCTCATTGGGAATTACGATAAGGCTGTCCACGTTTTCGCGGAGCTTCTTAAGTCCCTCCTGGGCATTCTTCATTCTCTTTGAGCGTTCAAATTCAAAGGGAGTGGTAACAACGGCTATTGTAAGGGCACCCTGCTGGCGGGCAAGGGATGCAACTACCGGTGCGGAACCAGTTCCTGTGCCTCCACCCATACCGGCAGTAATGATTACCATGTTTGCGCCTTTTACGACGTTTGTAATCATGTCGGAATCTTCCTGAGCGGCGCTTTCACCAACAGAAGGCTCTCCTCCTGCACCAAGGCCTCCGGTAAGTTCCTGGCCAATGGCAAGACGCTTCTGGGCCCTGGAAACATTCAGAGCCTGGACATCAGTATTTAGTACAATGAATTCAACATCACTTACACCGGCATCTATCATGCGGTTAACGGCACTTGAGCCGCCTCCGCCACAGCCGATAATCTTTATAACAGTTGGACTTGGCGCTTTTAGTGTGGAACTTTCATCGTTCACCACAGACAATTCAATCATATTTCCTCCCGACCCATTTTTAAATGCAAAACCTTTCAGTCCTGCAAAGCTGCCGCACTAAAATCCCCATCCCGTGCGGTTAAGCCTATTTATTAAAAACTAGCAGAATTTTGCAAATTCCGCAAGCATTTTGCATACGACTGGAATTTTTTTTTCAAAAAACTCCTTGCGCCGTTTTAGCACAGCCATGGCTCCTCCGGTGCAATCAGAAGCCCATCTTTTTCCAAAGACTCTTTGCACCGCTTTTTAGGCCACCAAAAACATCTTTCTTGTCTTCATGCCTTGAATTGCTCTTCTTGGAAGGCTTTTCTGCCTCTGCACCGCTCTTGTTGGCAAGAACCAGTCCAACGGCAGTGGCAAAGTCTGGCTGGCGGTAGGCATTTCTTCCGAGTGGACCGCACTCAAGATCCCCAAGGTTTGGAGTCTCACCCTTTCTTACGGCAGTTGTGCGCCACACGCTTTGGGCAAGCTCCACAATTCCGTACATAAGGGCACCGCCACCAGTAAGGACTATGCTTCCGTTAAGGCTTGTAAGACCGGAATGCTTTCTTACGCTGTCCTTTATCATGGAAAAAATTTCGTCCATGCGCGACTGTATTATCTGGCAGAGTTCAAAGCGGGAAGTTTCCTCCGGCGGACGTGAACCGACACCTGGAATGGTAACGGTCTCGTCTTCTTCACTTTCGTCTATCCAGCAGCAGCCGTACTTTATCTTTATGTCTTCTGCAACGTCAAAAGGAATGCCCTTTACCTGGGCAATGTCGTTTGTTACGTACCAACCGCCTACTGGAATGGAAACCGTGTAGACCGGAGCACTGTCGTAAATGACCATAACGTCCGTAGTACCGCCGCCCAAATCAATAAGGATTGAACCAAGCTCCATGTCTTCGCGGGGCAAGGTGGCAACAGCAGCGGCAAGTATCTTTAGGGTAAGGCCACTTCTCTGGTAGCCCAAGTGCATGATTGTGTCGTCGATTTTTTTGCAGGCCGTAATAGAAGCCATTACAATGTGGACTTTTACTTCCAGACGCACGCCTTCTGTGCCGATCAAGTCCTTGATATGCTCATTTTTATATGAAATTCCGTCCACAATCCATTCACGGGGAATAGTGTGGATTATCTGCTTTTCTATGGGATAGTAGATTGCCTCTGCCGCATCGATTGCGCGCTTTTTGGCATTCTCGCCAACATCCATCCTTCTGTTGCGGGAAGACGGGTCTATGCCAATCTGTCCGCTAGAATTGATGCTGGAAACCTGGGATCCGCCTATAGAAACGTATACATAAGAAACGTCAACGCCAGCCATCTGTTCCGCATTGCTCAAGGCTTCCTTAACACATGCCTCTACTGCACGGGAATTTATGATGACACCGTTGTTCACACCCTTTGAAGGGGATTTTGCGGCTCCAATGATTTTTATATTGTTGTCAAAGTCCAGCTCGCCTATAGCTACCCTTATAAATGCAGATCCTATGTCAAGCCCGACGATTATGCCGCTCAAATCAGCCTCCAATGCTCCTTGTACGGTAAGAAACAGATCCGTACCTTAAGTCTATTTCCCCCGCATTCGGCTCAAGCGAATTTACAACATCCAACGCAACCATCATATACTTTAATGAATCTTCGTTCAAGACTCGGTCCGTAAGCACACTTATGTGGGTGTGGACAGGATAAAGAACAAGCTCATAGTTGCCGTATTCCTTAGTTACCACCTGAATCTCGGAAACCGCCGCAAAATACTTCTGCGGAAGGCTGCGGATATAGTCAATCTGCTCCATCAGCGAACGGTACTTTGAAGGAAGACGGGAACCTTCAGAAAGATTCTCCAGTGGCAACCCCGTAATAAGGGGAATGTTGCTGTCTTTTGCTATATACCGTGCATTAGAATAAAATAATACTCCGTTTTTGTCAATTTGAACAGTCTTGCATCCGTCGGCGGTCTCAACAATGGTCTTTGCCACTGCCTCACGCTCGATTATGCGGATGTCCACGCGGTCGGGGAAGTGCTTGTAAACGGAAACTTTTTCTATTCCGCTTATAGAGCTAAGGACGTTAACAGCCTTGTTTGTGTCAAACTGCATCCAGGTAAGAGTGTTTATCTGCTGGATTTTTTCCCTGGCAGCATCCTCGCTTATGTTCTTAAAGCCGGAAAAAGAAATCTTTGCGGGCACAAGCGAAGGTATTACAAAAGTGTAAAGCACAGCTTCTATAAGGAGAAGTATGCAAAGAATCAACACGATGATTTTTAAAACCTTAACTTTCTTGTCCGCCATAACACTTTCTTTTGCGGATTCTTTCTTATGCACACTAAAAGAACCGCTGTTGTTAAAATAAGATCCCGAGAACAATGCCTCTGTATAGACGCTGTCCCTTCCCTCTCTCGCTCTACTCATAATTTGTTACTTCCACTCCGTTAAAACTTTCAAATCTTGTATCATCTTTTTCTCTTGAACTTTTTTGGTAGGACTCAAAGTCTTCGTCGTCTCCGTCCTCGCTGTGAGAAGCGTTAAGGATAAAGCCGCACATGCAGAGCGTTACCACAAGGGATGAACCGCCGGAAGAAAAGAAGGGCTGGGGAATTCCTGTGGTTGGAAGAGCCCCGCACACGACGGCAACGTTCAAAAGCGACTGCAGGACAATCATTGCAGTGCAACCGAATGCCCCGTAGCTTGCAAAGCGGTTGGGACAATTGAGGGCAATGTAAAATCCCCTCCATGCAAAGAAGACAAGCAGGGCCATGTAGGCAAAAACACCCACAAACCCCATGGCAGCAGCCCAGCCTGCAAATATATAGTCAGACTGAACTTCCGGTATGCGGCTAACGTTCACAAGGCCTGTTCCAAGCCCTGCCCCCCACATGCCACCAGAAATTATTGCCCTTTCCGATGCAAACTGCTGGTAGCCCTCGTTCATCATGTATTCATCCGGCTTAAGGAAGGAAATGATTCTCATAAGGCGGTAGGGCTCTATTACAATCATAAGAACTGCGGCTGGAATGGCAAGCAGAACAAGCGGGCCAAACCAAGTCATTCTTGCACCGCTAACAAAAAACATAAGGCATCCCACCATAAAGACAAAAAGTCCGGTGGAAAAGTCCCTCTGAAAGAATATCACTATTACAAAGGCAAAAAGGCCCAGCAGCGGATAAAGGAAACTCTTCTGCTCAACGTCGCTCTGTCCAAAGTAGCGGTTAAAGAGGTTTGCAAGGTAGAGCACAACTGCAAACTTTGCAAATTCAGACGGCTGGAACCTTCCAAGATATGGAATGCGTATCCAGCGTGAAGCTCCGTTCCTCTGGTAGCCAAAGAATGGAATCAGTGCAAAAAGGCAGAGGATAAAAATGGTAGTTACAAATATACCCAGGTGTTTTCTAAGGAACCTTAGCGGCACTACGGCAAACAAAGCCATGCTTGCAAAACCAAATACCGACCAGGCAAGCTGCCTTACAACAAAATAATACTTTTTGTTAAAAAGACGCTCGGCAGTATCCGGAGTGCATACAAAAAGAGTGAACACGCCAAGTCCCCAAAGCAAGAGCACGGAAACTATAAAAACAGCGTCATTCTTTTTTTGAACCTCTCCAGAACGTCCCGGAAAAAACCTAAAGTCAGACATCACATGCTCCCATTCCCTGTTAAAACGGAAGTCACCCGCTCCATTTCCATGCCACGGCTGCCCTTTACAAGAACCACGGCCTTACCGCCATGTGCAGAAGCAAATTCAAGCACGTCCTTTCCAGCCTTTTCCATTACGCCGGAATCAGCACCGTCCTTTTCGTTGCCCGCAAAATATTCTATCTTTACGCCAAGATTTTTCTCTTTTGCTATGTCAAGCGCCTTTGAGTAAGCGGCATTCATCTCGTTGCCAATAAAAATAATCAGGGAAGAACCGCTTTTTGCAGCCTGGGCACCAGTCTTCTCGTGTTCACTGGCAGAATCATCCCCAAGTTCCTTCATGTCTCCAAGGACAAGAACCTTTGGCTCTTCTTCGCTACCACCGTCCGCATTTTTTATTGACGAAATGAATTCCACGGCTTTTTCCATGGAATCCGGATTTGCATTGTAGCAGTCCTGGACAACCGTAAGACCGGAAAAATCTCCGCTTCCCCTAAGCACCTGGGTACGGCCAAAGACGCTCTTTACAGAGTTTATTCCTTCTGCAATTCCTTCTGCACCAATACCAAGAAGCTTTGCAAGGGCAATTGCACCAAGGGCATCGCTGTAGTTGTATTTTCCAGGCAAGGCAAGAACCGCTTTCTTTCCGCCTATGCTAAGCTCTGTTCCGCCAAGGCCAAGGTCGCGCACAAATTCCACCCTGCAAGGATCATCATCTTCCTGAACGGCATCCGGCCCGTAGAAGACCACGTTTCCGTCCACCTGGGAAGCAAGATAGTCTGCAAAGTCATCATTCTTTGGAATAAAGGCTGTTCCAAAACCGTTAAAATGGGAGAAAACCTTTGACTTTTCCTCCGCAATCCTCTGCCTGCTTCCAAGAATGCCAATGTGGGCAGTTCCAATGTTAGTCACTATTGCAAAGCGTGGCTTTAGAACCGCCGCAATTTCTCCAATCTCGTCCCAGCGGTTCATGCCCATCTCAAAGATTCCGGCTGTATGTTCACTGCGGATTTTGAATACGGAAAGCGGAAGACCTGTCTCGCTGTTAAGGTTTCCTTCGTTTGTGATTACATTGTATTTCTGTCTCAATATAGAAGCGGCAATTTCCTTGGTAGTGGTCTTTCCAGATGAACCTGTTACGCCAATCTTTATAAGATCCGGGAATTTTTCCACATAACGCCCGGCAATCTTCTGCAAGGCAGTAAGTGTGTTCTGAACTCCAATAAAATAGACATTGGGAGCCTTTAAAGAAATCTCCGTAAAAAATGAAGGGTCTGCCTCGTAATTCTTAAGGCATATAAGAACAGCGCTTGCCCCCTTTTCTACAGCCTGGGGAATGTACTTGTGGCCGTCCTGCTTTTCTCCAATGAGGGGAACAAAAAGACATCCCTGACCAACATTGCGGCTGTCCGTCTGCACGGAGGTAAAGCAAAAGTCGCCCCCTCCAAGAAGGTGTATGCCGTCAGCTGAGGAAATTACGTCTTCCAGAACAAGAAGGCTTTTCTTGCCGTTATTGTCGTTGCCACTCATTTTTTCTTAACGTCCTTCATCTCTACTCTAATTATTTCTTCCGACTGGGCCTGCCTCATGCCAAGCTCCTCTTCGGCTATTCTTTCTATTCTGTCCGTACCCGAAAGCACGCTTATGTCCGTAATCAGTTTTTTGTTCTGCTCAACAAGGTCCGCCTGCTTTTTTTCCAGGTCCAGAACCTGCTGCTTTAAGTCCGCATATTTCCTTGCCTGAATTGCGTCCAGGATGAGCATTCCCGGTATGCAAAGGGCCACCAGACACAAAAAAATAATCTTAACAACGGCCAAAGTTCTGCTCATCACAAAGCCTCCACACCGTAAAGCCTTTCTTTACCGGCATCACGGATTTTTCTAACCACACGCAGCTTGGCGCTCCTTGACGGTGAATTGGCCTTAACCTCTTGCTCAGAAGGCTCCACCGGCTTGCGTGTCAAAAGTTCAGCACAGGGACTTCCCCCGCAAGTACAAAAAGGAGCTTCCGGAGGACAAACGCACTGCTTTGCCAAGTTGCGGAAATAATTCTTTACAATCTTATCTTCCAGCGAGTGGAATGTAATTACTCCCATTTTTCCGCCGGCATTGAGAGTGTTGAATGCGTTGTGAATCGCCTCCGGAAGCCGTTTTAGTTCACTGTTTACGCGTATGCGCAAAGCCTGGAACGTCCTGGTAGCCGGATGTATGGCTCCGTGGCGGTATTTAGCCGGAACACAGCCATAAATCACGTCTGCCAGGACTTTTGTTGAAGAAATCCTCCCGATTTTACGTTCTTCAACTATAGCGGCTGCAATTCTACGGGAGAATTTTTCGTCTGAATATAGATAAATCATGTTTGCCAGTTCTTCTTCCGGCATTGAATTTACTATATCTTCAGCACTTTCTCCTGCAGATGGATTAAGCCGCATATCAAGTTTTTCATCATGACGAAAGGAAAATCCCCTCCCACTCCGTTCATAGTGAAAAACACTAATACCTAAATCAAACAAAATAAGGTCAGGATGCCTCTCAAGCGGATAGTCAGCATAAAATTCGTTGAACCAGCCGTTGTAAAAAGACATCCGTTCCCCAAAAGGGGCAAGGCGTTCGCGGGCACGGCCTTGTATCTGTGCGTCTGCGTCCACGCCTGTTATGCTGAGTGAGGGATATTTTGAAAGAAAGTTGAATGAGTGCCCACCCTCTCCAAGCGTTGAGTCAATCATGAACGCATCTTTTTCAAAGCTTTCGCCCAAAGGAGAAAGATATTCAAGAGATTCATTGAGCAACACTGGCGTATGGACAATTTCCACTTTTTTAACCCCGCACCGCACCCCATGTTAGCGGAAAAGCCTTGGGCAGTCCGCAAAACAAGCAAAATACGGTTAGGCCGCACAAACCGCACGCTGGCGGAAGCACGGCATCATAATAAGATGTCGCCAAAAGAAGCAGCAGCTTCTTCCAGTTCACTTTCGGTCTGAAGGTTATACCTTGAATAAGTCTCGGAATCCCACAATTCCATAAACTTACCCATTGCAAGGATGGCGCATTCACCGCCGCTCTTTAGCGAGGCATAATCCCTAAGACTCTGCGGGATAGAAAGTCGGCCTGATTTGTCAAATTCGACTTGCTGTGCTGGCGCTATAAAGTGCCGCATAATCTTGCGTTTTTGAGGATCAAACACTGAAGCCTGTCCCATTATCTTGGAATTCAGGCTTTCCCATTCTTCTGTCGTAAAAAGCATGAGACAGTGGTCTAGGCCCTGCGTAACGACGAGTTCATTTTTCTGCAATACATTGCGCAACTTGGCCGGAAAACTAATCCTGCCCTTTTCGTCGAGAGTATTGCGAAAGTCACCGCTAAGCATTTCCATTTCCACTGCTCACCACTTTTTCCCACTAATTCCCACTTAACTAACATTTTATCCCGAAAAATTATAATGTCAACAAAAAAAAATGCCGATACTGTAATTTTTCTTTTTGCCGGGCAAGTTTTTACACTTAATATTTATAGTATATTTTTCAATAGCGTACTTATAGCGGACACTCTTTATGACCAACACAAGTCTTTTAATCTGGACGGCACCCCCTTTCCATTCCAAATATCCCGTAAAAGAACATCCACCCAATCATGTTACGCCGTTTCGCCCTTCCCTAACGGTCATCCCGCTATCGCGGGACTGCGGGGCTCCATGGCGGCCTCATTTCATCTGCAAAATGCATGAAAATCAGTTTTGGGCTCCACTACCAGAAAAATCTGGCTGAAGAATCCAGTGGGTTGTTTGCAACAACCACGTACGCAGTAATAGGACTTTCGCTCCCTTCGGTCGCTCCGCGCAAATGGATTTTCATCCAGATTTTTCTTCCCGTTGCGCCCAAAACTGTTTTCCATGCAAGATATGCAGTCATTATTGAAAGTCTTTATATCCACGTTCGGCTTTTTTAGCCACGGTTCCCGCCGAGAATGGAAGTGCATCCATCTTTTACCAATGCACGTTAAGAAGCATTTTGATTGGTACTTGCCTTTCACACATGCATCCCGCCTTCTTGAAGAAGCTGCAAATTTTGTTTATATTGCAAAAATAGCCATGATAAACACGCTAAATGAATCGCACCTCCACAAGACCCTAAAGACCCTCTATTCCCTGGAACACGAAGATTGCCAGACGGAAGCCAAGGCCGGAAAGTACATAGCAGACATACTTACAAAAGAAGGAAACGTTATAGAAATACAAACCGGAAGCCTTGCCCACCTGGCGGCAAAAATAATGTATTTCCTTGAACAAAAGCGCACGGTAACCATTGTCTACCCCCTGGTAACCCAAAAATACATCCAGACGGAAGATGAGCAGGGCAAAACGCTACGCAAAAGAAAAAGCCCGGTAAAAAAGAACATATATTCAGTCTTTAGGGAACTAACCGCCCTCTGCCCCTTTTTACTAAAAAGAAATTTCTACCTGCACGTGGTAGAAGTAAGCGTAACGGAAAAGCGGACAGCCACAAAAGAAAAAGTCCAGTCTGCAAACGGAAGGCGGCACTTCCTCCGCGACTGGGTAAAAACAGGCAAAAACTTGGATTCAATAGAAAAAAAGCACGTCTTCCACGGAAAAAAGAGCTACTCCGAGCTTCTTCCCAAGAGCTTAAAGGGGGAATTTACCGTAACAGACCTTTACAATGCGGTAAAGCTCACGGAAAGCGGCGTAAAACGGAACGAGATAAGCCTTATGGTATGGGTGCTTTGCAAGCTGGAACTTATAGAATTTACAGAAAAAAAAGGCAGAACAAACTACTACAAAAAGAAATAGCCCCGAACCACGGTTGGTGAGCCTGTCGAACCACTTGCCGAACAAAAAAAACAGCCCCATAGCAAAGCTACAGGGCTATCCACATAAATATATTATGATGAAACCGGGCACTTGTCCGTACCCCAAAAGGGGCCTGCATCCCGCACAAAAAGCGCGGGACTAAGAAGCAGTAAACCTGCTATTACCAAGCGTCGCTCATGTCGTCTTCGTCTCTGTTTTCCATGTCGTACAAGTCTGTAACTGCACGAAGGTCATCAAAGTAGACGTAGTATGAACCGCGGGCTTCCATCGGATTACAGTCAATGCGGAATCCTACAACGCGGAGACCAGGCTTGTCACCGTGGTATGCGCTCTGCTGGATAATTCCGTGCTCTGAATCTGGTGAAGGAGGAATTGCAGCTGTAATCTTTTTCCATCCGCTGAATTCGAGTGAACCCATCCAGATTTCAAAGTTGTGGCCAAAGTAGTCCTGAACCAAGAGCCAAAGCTGGTGACCCATGTTGCGTCCGCAAACCCAAACAGAAACAGTCTTTGTTACGCCTTCGATTGCGATTGGGCGAGCAGCTGTTACGAAGAAAGAGTTTACACCGCGGCGGAAGAATTCAGTCTTTACACCGAATACCTTTGTATCAGTCATTTCCTGGCTGTTTGCATCGTTCAACGGCTCTTTTGCAAGAGGGCTACCGTCAAAGAGGCGACCAGAAATAACACCGTAGTCAGAAGAGATGTGTACGTTCCATGCACCTTCACGTTCAAAGCGGTCAACGCTTACTTCGCGGAGTGCCTGGCGTGCACTGTCGTTACCAATAGCAGATGCATCAGGTTCAGCAACGCTTATTGCGCCGGACTGTGCAAATGCAGCACCGGCAAAAAGAACTGCCGCTGCAAGAATTGTCAAATGTAATTTTTTCATATTAATTCACCGCCTTTCTTATTTTGCCTTAGCAGCTTCTTCTTTTTCAAATGCATCTTTGAGTTCGTAGCCGTCGTAGATGTTAGACAATGTGTTTGTCGTGTACTTGAGCTGGTCAAAGAAGATAACATAGTTATCAACAGCTGCAGTTACATCTGTGCGGATTCTGAATCCAACGAATGTCATGTCTGGACGACCAGAGCGGATATATGAGTGCTGGCGGATCCATGTAGGAATGTTAAGAACGATGTTCCTCCATCCCTGGAAGTGGAGGCTTCCTGCCTTAAGTACATGAACGCGGCCGTCTGCATCGCGGACGAGAACTTCAAGCTTGTAGTTGTAGTTTGCACCCCATACCCAGAAGTCCATCTGAGTTACTGTTCCTACGAAAGGAATTTCATGAAGGTTGCCTTCTGCATCCTGTGGGTAAACTTCAAACCAGTTGTCACCCTTGCGGTCAAATGCAATCTTTGTGCCAAGAACGAGACCTTCTGGATCTCCTTCCTTGTGGTATGCACGCAAAGAATTCGGCATTGCTTCGAATGTTTTTACGATGGGATAACCTTCAGCTACAAAACGGCTGGCTCTAGCACCCCATGACCAATCCTGTTGTTCATCGAAATTATCGATAACAATTGTCTCTACAGCCTTTGCACTTGGTTGAGCAACTGCAGGAAGGCAGAATGCAAGCGCAAGAAGGCCGCCTAAAATGACTACGCCCTTTTTCATTCAAATCTCCTTGAATTTAAGCTTTCCCTGTTTTTTAAAAATACATGGAAGTAACTTTCTTTAAATATCGGCATGAAAGGCCCGAAAGTTTAGCGTTTTCTTTTTCCCGAAGACGCTAGTCAACCCTTCATGTAGTTTATTATATTTCGATAATTGCTCTTTGTCAAACGTTTTAATAAATGGGATTCCAAATTTTTTAAGGTATTGTAAACACAAGGCTTTTTTTCTTCTCTGGAGCATAATTTATGGTAAAACTGTGCCCTGTCCTACAGAACTGGACAGTTCGATTTGCATTCCCCGCTTTCCAGGGTTCCGCCATTCGGCTCCATTGCCTACGGCAACCCGCTGCGCGGGCCCTTACAATCGGGGCTAGGCTCTGTTTGCAAAAGTCCGTAACAATTCGAGTTTTGAACCAGACCTGTCATTGTCGGTCTCGACGTGAGCAATCTTTCAAAGCGGATTATCGGGTCTAGCCCGATAATGACACATTCCTTGCTAAAAACTAGGCATTTCGACAGGCTAGATGACCGCACAAACAGGCTTAATAGCCGTACATATCAAATATTTGGTAAAGCAAACAAAGGCACGGCAGGGATTGGAGGGGCGCGGAACGCGTTGCCAAGGGCAATGGAGCGGGAAGGGACCCGCGGAACCCCGGAAAGCCCCTAGCAAAAAAAAGCGCCGCACGAAAAAAATCAAGAATTTGAAAGGCAAGGCACTCTTTACGCCACCAAATTTCCCCCAAAAAGCCTTGAATTTTTACTTGAAAAGTCTTATTCTTGTTACTGAAATCTATGTCAATAGATGAAAACCGATTTTTCAATCAGGAGCAATTATGGTAAGTTACAAAGAACTTGGCCTGGTGAACACAAAAGATATGTTCGCAAAAGCAATGAAAGGCGGATATGCCATCCCGGCATTCAACTTTAACAACATGGAGCAGATGCAGGCTATCATCATGGCTTGTGTTGAAGCAAAGTCACCTGTTATCCTTCAGGTTTCAAAGGGTGCTCGCGCTTATGCAAACGCAAACATCCTCCGCAACATGGCCCGCGGTGCAGTTGAATATGCACACGAACTTGGCTGCGACATCCCGATCGTTCTCCACCTTGACCACGGTCCAAACTTTGAGGTTGCAAAGGACTGCATCGACAACGGTTTCTCTTCCGTAATGATCGACGGTTCTGCCCTCCCCTACGACGAAAACGTTGCCCTTACAAAGAAGGTTGTTGAATACGCCCACAAGTACGACGTAACTGTAGAAGCAGAACTTGGTGTTCTTGGCGGTGTTGAAGATGACGTTGCCGCAGAAGAAAGCAAGTACACAAAGCCGGAAGAAGTTATTGACTTTACTTCTAAGACTGGCTGTGACTCTCTTGCAATTTCCATTGGTACTTCACACGGCCGCTGCAAGTTCACACCTGCACAGTGCACACGCACTCCAGACGGAGTTCTTATTCCGCCGCCACTGGCATTCGATGTTCTTGAAGCAATCGAAAAGAAGCTCCCTGGATTCCCGATCGTTCTCCATGGTTCTTCATCAGTACCTGTTGAATACGTAAAAATCATCGAGCAGTACGGTGGAAAGATTCCGGATTCTGTTGGTATTCCGGAAGAACAGCTCCGCAAGACTGCAAAATCTGCTGTTTGCAAGATTAACATCGACTCTGACGGCCGCCTCGCTATGACAGCAGCAATCCGCCGCCACCTCGCAGAAAACCCAGGCGACTTTGACCCACGCCAGTACCTTACTCCAGCCCGCGAAGAGCTTAAGAAGATGTACATGCACAAGTGCGTTAACGTTCTTGGCTCTGCAGGACACGCATTGGACTAGGATTGTAAAGTCTTTATGACTTGAACCAAGCACGGCTCTACCATGGGCCGTGTTTTTTTTGCAACCCCCACACCGCTAACACACATCGCAACCCAAAAAAAAATCCCGGCAGCCAAAACCACCGGGAAAATTCAAACGCCAGCCGTCCCAAAGTAAACCAGCTCAAGAACGGCCGCGCAACAAAACACTATTCGTTAACAGCAGCCGGAGCCTCAGCACCAGCATCGATTGCAGCCTGGGCAGCCTCAAGTTCCTTAGCATCGCGCCTCTCGCAGAACTTGCAGATTGTGCCCTTTCCAGCATCAATAGCTTCCTGTGCAGTACCATACTTAAGCTCCTCTGAACGGTCAAGAGCCTGGCAGTCCTCGTGAGTATGGAATTTCTTACCATGCTCAGTCCAGTAAACACCCTGTCCGCGGGTAGCAGCCTCAACAGCTTCCTGAGAAATCGGGTTCCAGTCATAGCTTGCAAGACCAGAAATTGCAAGGAAAATAGCCGCAACAACAGTACCAATAGCCTTTGTCTTCTTGTCCGTATCCTTATTTGTAAGCAAAAGAACAATGAACGGAATAAATGCAGCAGCCGCAACAATAACGCCCATGTTATTCCACAGCCAGAACTTAAGGGCATTCTTCTGTGAAGCAGGGTCAATGTGGTTGGCCTTCTTCCAGAACTGAGAACCAACAATTACACAAACCATGTCAAGAACAAGAGCCGCAATACCCTTGTGAAGAGGCTGAATCTTTGGAAGAATAAGCAACTTTTCAAGAATCAGCGCAATGGCAAGCACTTCAAATGCCAAAGCCGCAATCCAGAAGATGAATGCTACAATGCGAAGCCCCGTAGCGTTGCCAGACTTTACGCCAGCTGCAGCCGATGCCGCAGGACGTGGCTTGTTTGTAATATCCGCGCCAGTCGATGCAGACACAATTTTGTGTTCTTTCTTTTCTGCCATAAAAAACTCCTAAAAACCTCATTAGCAGAGGTAAAAATATTCGGCAAATCCACACGAACCGCCAAATCGGCAAAGCTATCTCTAACTTAAGCCTGTATACATATAATACACCATAAAACGCGATTGTTCAATAATAGACCTTCAATAAGCCATTTTTTTTGGACGAAACTTCAATCCGCTCTACCATCCCACCTTTTGGCTAATTCGACCGAACATGCCTCTGCGCCACCGCCCTTCCGCCCTTCGGTAACCCTCATCCCGCTAGCGCGGGACTAAAGGGGCTCCACGGCGGCGTACGTTGGCAAGAAAGAGTTGTGTTTTTCCTTACCCTTTGTCCCAATAACTGTAAAAGGCAAGTGCAGATTTTCAAGAATTGTGATGTAGAAATATGTCAAGAAAGCACTGGAATGGAGGCACACAACGGTAGCAAGTGCGTGACGTTGTGGTGGCAAAAAAGCATTTGCGCGGAGCGAGCGAAGCGAGTCAGATACCTTGTATCAGCGCATGGGGTTGTAAACAACCCTTGCTTTTTTGACGCGTTTTCTGCCGGGAATGGAAGTGCTTTCGTGTTAACATTTGCATTTATTTTACTTTGCATTAAGTTTTGCACTTGCCTTCTAAAAAAATGCTTGATTTCCCCCTAAAATGCCGTATAATATAGAATAGAGTTGCTCTATAAAAAGGAGTTCACTATGAAAAGAAGATTCCTTACATTTATATCTCTCACCGTGGCAACCCTCCTGCCCTTGCTTGCACCGTCATGCTCAGGCCTCGCAACCCCTTCAGCTCCAGATGCCCCGGAAAGCTCAGATTCCCAAAGATACACCCTTAGCGGAAGCTTCACCATGCCAAACTCAGACGCAGCCCCGGCAGAAGTAACAAATGCAACTCCAAGCGCACGAAACGCAGTGCCAGACATGTCCAGCCTTATATACACAGTAGAAGCAGTACGAAGCGACGGCCATACCGAAACAACCACGTCAGAAGACCATTCCACCTACACATTCACAAACCTAACAGCCGGCTCCTGGCAAATCACCGCATACGCAAAGACAAGCATCGGAACTTGCGTAATGCAAAGCGAAACAAAATCCGTAACACTTTCCAAGTCAAAACCGGACGCCAACACAAGCCTTGTCATGGAACCTGCAAGCGGAAGCGGAGATATAAACCTTACCATAACCTGGGACTCAAACAGCGGAATAGGATATTGCAAATGGAGCAGCAGTGATTACTCGGCTCTCACAGGTTCACCAGCAAATCCTAACGGCTCAGTCACCATAGACTTACGAGGACTCAGCGCAAGAACCTACAGCCTAAACCTTTCCTTCTATTCATCCAAAGAAAACGAAGAAGCAGGCCTACCTCCAGTCTATAAATGTATGGAATATATAACAGTCTACCCTGACCTTACAACAAACAAATGGACGGCAAGAACTGCCTCACATATTGACGCAAGCGGAAACTTCAAAGTTACATCCTCATGCGTAGAAACCTTCGTCTACAGACAAATCTACGTATCGTCAAGCGGCAACGACACGTCCGGTAACGGAACAATCGAAAAACCCTTTGCCACAATAGAAAAAGCCATGACCCGCCTTACCGAAGTAGCAACAAAAGGAATCCGTTCGGGAGAAATAAGCGCAGCCAACCCATGGGAACTGCACGTTTCGGGAACCATCACAGCCACAGAACTTTCAAACGAAGAGGCAGTCATATACGTAGATGCAAACATCGCACACCTTGCAATCATTGGGGAAGGAAGCGGAGCCACAATAGACGCAGATGACCTTGGAACGATATTGTACATAGGCGGAGATGCAAACGTAAGCATGGAAAACGTTACGCTAAAGAACGGAAACAGCAGCAAAGGCGGAGGTGTTTATATTGATGCCGGAAAATTCACAATGGAAAGCGGCACAATAACAAGCAACACGGCCACAGATTCAGGTGGAGGTGTCTACGTTGCTACAGGCTCAGAATTTGTAATGAACGGAGGCACCATAAGCTCAAACACCGCAACTTACAAAGGTGGTGGCATTTACAGCAACCAGGGAAGCCTTACAATAAGTAACGGAACAATCACAAGCAACATAATAAGTTCACCACGAGGCAGCGGAGATGACGGTGGAATAGGAATATATACTGACGGAGGTTCTTTGACAATGACCGGCGGTGAAATATCCGCCAATAACAAAACCAACAATGCCCAAACAGCATCATACATAAGGGGTGGAGGCATCCGTTTAGCAGGAGGTACCCAATTCCAGATGTCTGGAGGAAAAATTACAAACAACCAAATCAGAGGTCTTGGAGCAAATATATTTACTCAAAGTGCACAAATTGAACTAAGCGGAACGGCAGAAATCTCTTATGGAAAAATAGATAACAGCGACGTTTCATTTAACGCAGATGCCCACGGAGCTGCAATATGGCTTGAAGGTAGCGGAACAAGCCTTACAATGACCGGAGGAGAAATCTTTGGCAATATCGCAAAAACAAAAGACACCAAAAATGCCAGCGCAGGAATTTATGTAAACTTCGCGACCTTTACAATGACCGGAGGAAGAATTTATAACAATGAGGTTCAGGGAGGAAATAATAAAGGCGGTGCTTTTAGATTAGGTGGCGATACCAACAATGGAGCTATTAAAATAAGCGGCTCTGCATCCATTCCCGGTGGTGTAAACGGCGTAACAGGCGCCGGAAAAAACGACGTCTACCTGCACGACGGAAAAACAATAACCATAACAGACGCATTAACCGCATCAGCACCCGTCGCAACAATTACACCGGAGATATACCCGGCAATAGGAGTAACAAAACAAGTTTTGTCTGGCACACCAGCCCAGCTCTCTGCCAATTATGAAAAGTTTGCAGTAACACCGCAAATAGTCGGATCCGAGTGGAGCATAACTTCGGGAGGAATCCTCAATAAGATAACCGCAGCTGATTTTACAACTGCATCTTCCATAGAAGCGTATTACGACTCTATGACCATGGACGACTCCTTTAGTGCAAGCAGCCTCGCAAGCATGGAGGACAAAACTCTGCTTGCATGGATGGATTACAACGATACCGATGGGGAGACTACAATATATGCGGCGATCACCTTCTCCCAGATAAGCGGAACAAGATTCCACATGACCTTTAATGTTTATAAAGATGGCACATCAATAGCTAATATTGATGACGATTATGATTTGAACGACTTTGATCTGGATGATGGTGTTTACATAACCCCAGATGGGGATATTTATGAGGGAGAAGATGTAGGCGGAGAGGGTATTATATATATAGAAGGAGACGCTCCTTATGCCGTATACAGCGGATTTTATGGCGAAAACGGCTATTACCTAATTGAGTAAGTTCTGCATGACAGGAAACCATAAAACCGTCCCCCTACACTGAGACCGGTCACCCTGAACTCGTTTCAGGGTCTGCCCACCCCCGTCATGCTGAGCTTGACTCAGCATCTGTATAAGTTTTACATTCACCTTCCACAGATTCCGAATCAAGTTCGGAATGACCGCACGCCCCCAAACTGAAAACCGTCACCCTGAACTTGTTTCAGGGTCTGTAAAAGATTAGCCTACATCTTCCACAGATCCCGAATCAAGTTCGGGATGACGTAGACCATTCGGAATGACGGTGAACGTTCGGGATGACAGAAAAGTGTTCAGCATAAGGGGGTCTTAGGGGGACTCCCCCTAGGAGAAGGGGTAGCGACCAACGAAGTGGGCGCGAGGGGAAGACCTTCCCCCTTGTATTTGCACAGAGTGTATTTGCACAGAGTTGAACAATTTTGATTTTTATGCTATCGTAGCGTCATGTATTTATTTTTGATTTTAATCATTCCGCTTTTTGCAGGCGCAGTTGTCGCACTAGACAAAAACTATACATTCAGAAACTTTGTTCCACAGGCAGTTGCAGCCCTTTTGCTTGCCACGGTAATCTGCTGCATAAAGGAATTCTTCATTTATTCCCACCACCTCTGGATTGACTCTGTGGCACAGAATTTTACCCAGCTCTTCCTGAACAACATACTGCTTCCGGTTCTAATCCTTGGCATCCTTCACTTTGTACTTGTCAAGGACGACGCAAACTACAAGGCAGCATCACTATTCATCTTGCTTGCAATGTTCTACGCTGTGTTCATTCCCTACGGAATAATTTCATCCATGGAAAGGCACTCAAAGTTTCTTCTATTATATAAGCCGCTCCTCTTTGCAGGATTCAGCCTCTTGGCAAGCTCCGTCTTCCGCTTTGCAGCATCCGCAAAAGAGTCAATGCGCATACCGCTTGGCATAGCAGCCGCAATCCTTTCTCTTGGTGCAGGAATTATCCCGCCCCTTTTAGAAACCTACCGCTACTTTAACGGCGAGTCAGTCCCCCTGTATGCGCTTTCACTTGCATACACAGGATTTGCCCTGGCATTATTTCTTATAAAAAACATAAAAAAACAAGACATCGACTAGACAAAGTTCCCTATTTTCTGCTAAAATGTTCTATATGCTATTACAAGTGTCTTCAGACACGTAGGAGGATCGTTGGCAGACAATAAGGGAATGCGCGTAAACGAGCAAATTCGTGTGCGCGAAATCAGGCTCATTGATGATGAAGGTGAACAGAAGGGCATTGTACCTACGCTGGAAGCCCTCAAAATGGCAAGAGACAGGGATTTGGATCTTGTTGAAGTCTCTCCCAACGCTAATCCGCCGGTTTGCAAGATACTGGACTTTGGAAAGTACCGGTTTGAACAGGAGAAAAAACTCCGTGACTCCAAGAAAAACCAGAAGGTGCTCAAGTTAAAGGAAATTCGCATGCAGCCAAAAATCGGCTCAGGCGACCTTGACACAAAGGCCAAGCATGTACAGGAATTCTTAGACGAGGGCGACAAGGTAAAGGTAACCATCCGTTTCCGCGGAAGGGAACTTGCCCACACAGAACTCGGCTTTGACGTCCTAAAAGAGGTTGAAAAGAGACTTACCCCCGGCTCCTTTGCCATAGAAAAAGCTCCCGCTATGGACGGAAAGTTTATGTCTATGACACTCAGCTCAAAAGTCAAAAAGTAGAGGTTTTAGTTATGCCTAAGATGAAGACAAAGAAATCCTCAGCAAAGAGGTTTCACCTTACAGGTACAGGTAAGGTAAAGTACAAGAAGATGAATCTTCGCCATATTTTGACAAAGAGATCACCTAAACGCAAGAGAAACTTGCGCCACGCAGGCCTTCTTTCTGAAGACTCAGCAAGAAGAATCCGCAAACAGCAGCTTCCGTACGGTTGATGCATTAATATTTAGGAGATATTTATGTCAAGAGCAGTTGATGGTTCAAAAAGAAAAAACCGCCGTGCAAAAATCTTAAAGCTTGCAAAGGGCTTTTACGGCGACAGAAAATCAAACTACAAGGCCGCTAAAGACGCTGTCGTAAAGGCACTCGACCATGCGTACTCAGGACGCAAGGAAAAGAAGAGACAGTACCGCTCACTGTGGATTGCTCGTATTAACGCAGCAGTACGCGATGAAGGTCTTTCATACAGCCGCTTTATCAACGGACTTGCAAAGGCTGGAGTTACTCTTAACCGCAAGGCATTGAGCAACATGGCTATTGAAGATCCTGCAGCATTCAAGGCTGTAATCGAAGTAGCAAAGAAAGCCTTAGAAGCCTAAGCTTTTTAGGAGCAGTTTATGATTACACTCGATCAAGTTTTGTTATTGCAGAAAAAAGTAGAGACAGCTGTAGAAAAAATCAAGGGTCTTACATCCGAGATTGAGCAGCTTAAGGCAGACAACGATGCTTTGCGTAGCAAATGCACAGAGCTTACAAAAGCGTTGACTGACAAAACGGAGTTTGTTTCTACGCTTGAATCTGAACAGGACAAGATCGAGTCTACAATCCTGCATGCACTGAACCAGCTGGACATAGTGGAAAATTCCATTCTGAACAGCGGTTCTGCCGCACAGGATTCAGCTTCCGGCCAGCAGCCAGAATCTCCTTCAGAGAATCAGGCCCAGGAAGAAGCGGAAGAAGAAGAAAATGTGGTTGACTACTCTTCCGCAGGCAAAGAAAACGATTCTTCAAACAACGGTTCAACAGACCTGATTGAACAGGAATCAGAGGCAATGCGCAGCAACGACCCCGCCCAGCAGCAGGGACTCCACAACGCCGCAGAAGCCTATGCCCACCAGAGTTCTTCAATGGAAAGACCAGACTCCAGCGAAGACGTTTCACTTTTTGGTGAAGAGCAAAATTCAGCAGAAGAAAATCCGTCTGAACAGAAAAATTCTATAAATTCAGAATTTGACATATTTTAGCATTAGCGGAGATTGCCATGGGAAAACTTCGTATTGATGTACTGGGTGCTTCTTTTGCAGTTCAAGCTAATGAAAATGACGAATACCTAAAGAAACTCCTTTCCTACTACAGGCAAATAACGGACGCAATCCAAGACTCCGCGCGTGTTGAAGACCCCTTGCAAACAAGCATTTTGGCAGGTCTTACCCTTGTGGATGAGCTCTACAAGTCAAAAAAACAAAACTATTCATACGACAAGGTAATCCATGACGACGAAGCAGAAAGAATCGCCATGGAAATGATAGAAAAAATCGACGAAGTGCTGGATGCCGATGGAAGTTCAGCAGAATAGCAAAAATTCCCCTTCTGAGCAAATGCATATTTGGGTAGACGCAGACTCCTTCCCTGCCCCTGCAAAGAAAACCCTCCTAAAGGCTGCAAAGAGGCGGGAAATTCCCCTTACTTTCGTTGCAAACCGCCCGATTCCATTTGGTGTGGAAAGCCCGCTTTTTACAATGCAGGTATGCCCCAACAATCCGGGTGCAGCAGACGACTTTATTGCAGAAAATGCGCAAAACGGAGACCTTGTGGCAACCAGGGACATTCCCCTTGCCAAGAGGCTGGTGGAAAAAGGCGTGGCCGCAATAAACGACCGCGGTGTTGAATTCAACAGGGAAAACGTGGACACAATGCTAAAGGAAAGGGAGCTTAGCATACAGTGGTCAAACCTTGGCATAAGCACAGGCGGCAGAAAGACATCCTACGGAAAAAAAGAAGCCCATGATTTTGCCTGCTGCATGGACAGGGTTCTTGAAAGGCTTTCCAGGCTGTAACTTTTGCCACCCAAAGGCATTTTAAGGTTGACAGTTTTTTTATTTAACATATAGAATATTAGGTTGAAAGTCGAGTTTTTGGCACAAGCCGTGTCATTATCGGGCTCGACCCGATAATCTGCTTTAATAGATTCCCGGGTCAAGCCCGAGAATGACATGCATTTGTAGAACTCAAAATTGACCATATTAGAAGGTCTGGAGGTGTATATGAAGAATTTTTTTAAACCGCTACTTATTTTGTCTGTCCTTTTCCTTTTTTCTGCCTCCATTGGGGCACAGGCGGCAAAAAAAACTGCGGCCACATTCAAGAACACGGGTGGAAGCGGAATTTACCAGCTCTTTTTTTACACAGACCAGAGCGGAAAAATCTACTTTGTGGAAGAAGGCCAAGAATACACGGGAACTTTTACCTACGTGCTTGATTCCGGCAACTTTGACAACGGTGTTATTGTGCTTACAACGGACGGAAAGTCCTATTCAATAGACATAGAAAACGGCAGGTGCACGGTAGACGGTGTTGCAATGAAGCGGCAGTAGAAAGTGTGCAAGACGGTTCAATTTTAAGCCTAGCCGGGATTGGAGGGGGCACGAAGTGCGTACCCGAAGGGTACCGGCCGTGAGGGCAAGCCCCGGAAAGCCCGTAACAAAAGGCATCCCGCAAGGGCAGTTCACCAAAAAAGGCTGCTCCAAATAAAAAAGAAAAACTATTCCTCTGGCGTAAGGCTCTTGTTTATGGCCTCCAGGCGGTTCCTTATCTGAACAAAGGCATCCACAAGGTCGGGGTCAAACTGCTTTCCACGCTCATTCTGAATCTCTTCAAAGGTCATGTCGGCAGTCCACTCCTTTTTG
>JAGCWT010000018.1 GCA_017961705.1 Treponema sp. | reverse complement strand
CAGCACAAAGGCTTTGGAAGATTCATTCAACGAGAATACAGCTGGCATAAGCAACTCCTTTGCAGAAAGGGCCCGCGCAATGGACAACTCCTTTAACGAAAAGCTCCAGACCCTTGCATCATTCTTTACCCAGCGCACCCGCGAATTTGAGAACCAGTACACGCAGAAGAATGCGGACATTGTAAATTCATTTAACGAAAAGGTTAACAGCCTTGCCCAGATGTTCACTGAGCGCCAGGAGGATTTGGAGGAAAGCCTTAACGGGTCAAGCGATTCAATGGCGGCTTCTATAAAGAACACCGAGGAACGCTTCTTTGCACTCCTTAAGCAGAAGGAAGAGGAACTTGGCAGCGTTTTGGAAGACAGGACTTCCACCATTTCATCTGAATTCTCCGACCGCACCCAGTCCTTGGAAGATTCTGTAAGAAAGACTGCGGAAGGGCTACAGGCTTCTGTGGATGAGCAGATTGTTGGCATTGAAGACCGCTTTTCTCAGAAGACGGAGGAAGCTGTTTCCAAGCTGGAAGAAAGGGCACGCGCTCTTGAAGAAAACGTTGACAAGACTATAGAAGACTTTAACGCAAACATAGAGCTTAAGACCCAGAACCTGGAGGAAAGCCTTAACTCCAGCATAGAAAACCTTAGCTCTGCCATAGAGAACCGCACAAGCCAGTTTGAGGATTCTGCAAACCAGAGGATAGACGAGGCAACTTCCAACTTGGAGGAACGCACCAGCCAGTTGGAAGACACTGTTTTGCAGAAGGTTGGGGTTCTTACGGAAAACGTCAATACCCAGAGCGCATCGCTTCAGGAATTTGTTGACACAAGCATGTCCGAGCTTTCTGATTCAGTGCAGGAAAAAATCCGCTCTGTACAGGACAGTTCCACCGAATCTACCCAGAACCTTATTTCTGATGTTCTTTCAAAGACAAAGGCTATTGAAGACACAGTTACCAACCGAATTTCCGGTTTGGAAGAAAAGGTCAACGCCCAGACTACAGGCATAGAGGAATCCGTTACCAGCCGCATTTCTGCCCTTAAGGATGAGGTTGCAGCAAAGACTTCCGGCATTGAAAATTCTGTAAACTCCAAGATCAGTGCCCTGCAGGAAGACGTGGAGACGCGCACTTCTTCTATTGCAAATTCACTTAACGAAAGGATTACAGCCCTTCAGGATGATGTTGATTCAAGAAGCACCACCCTTGCAGATTCCCTTAACGAAAAGTACACAGGTTTGGAGGGTGACCTTGAAGAGCGCACTTCAACCCTTACAGCCCTTGTAAACGATACGATTCAGAATATTTCCACTACGCTTGGCTCTAGGACGGGCAACGTGGAGGACCTTGTTAACAAGGCGCTTTCCGAGCTTACACAGGATGTTCAGACAAGGACTGGCAACCTGGAAGATGAAGTGCACACAAAGACCAAGGCTTTGGAAGATGAACTTAACGAGCGCACAGGAAACATTACCATTTCCCTTGAAACAAAAACCAAGGCCCTTGAAGACCAGATTAAGGACCGCACCGGCGACCTTGCTGATGAACTTAATGCCCGCGTTTCCGAAGTTCACAACGGAATTACATCCAGGGCAGAGGAAGTTGCAGAGACGGCATCTTCAAGGATTCAGGCTATAGAAGACGAGGTTACCCGCCGCACAGACAACATTCAGTCTATTCTTGAAACGCGCACCAAGGATATTGAGGAAGCCTACGCCACCCGCACCCACGAGCTTGAGGATTCTGTTGCAGAAAGAACCCAGGCTTTGGAAGATTCTATTACAAAGAAAACTTCCGATTTGGAAAGCTACGTGGACACAAGGACCGGCACTGTAGAGGCATCCTTCAAGCAGAGGATTACAACCCTTAACACCACTTTCTCCGAAAAGACTTCCGCTATCGATTCAGACGTAAAGAAACGCACCGGAGACCTTGCCCAGACTCTTACGGAAAAGCTCAATTCTATGGAAGCGGAATTTACGGACAGGACGAATGTTCTTGACGCTCAGATTAAGCAGCATTCCGGAGACCTTAACAGCCGCACCATTGCAATCAGCAACGACATAAAGAAGAAGACGGAAGCCTTGGACGCACTCTTAAAGCAGAAGCTCGAAGACATGACTACCAGCGTACAGCTCCAGACGGAAGACGCAATTGCAAAGTACCGCAGCACAACTTCTTCCTATACAAAGGACATAGACGACCACACAGCCGAACTCTATGCCGCACTTGAAGAAAAGACGGCTAACCTTTCCGACCGCATTCAGAATACTTCCGACTCACTTGAATCAGACATTACCAACAAGATTGCAGAAATGTCCGAGCAGGTAAGGCAGGCAGCAGACGCAGCAATCGAACAGTATGCCGCAACAACCGGAAGCTACACAAAGAACATAGAAGAGCGCACTTCTGAGCTAAGGCAGGCCCTTGAAGAAAGGACAGGCATTCTTGAACAGCAGATAAAGGACCGCTCTGGTGACTTGGAAAGACAGGTTATGGAAAACCTGGAGAACATGACGCATGACGTTATGGAAAAGACTGATTCCGCAATTGAACAGTACACAAGCCTAACAAGCAACTACACTACGGACATAGAAGACCGCACCAAGAGCTTGCAGGATGCGCTTGAAAAGAGGGCATACGAATTTAATGAATTGATTGAATCAAGCATTTCCGGCTTGGACAAGTCTATGAAGGACCGCACTTCAATCATTCAGGACAAGTACAACAACCGTACCGCCGAACTTGAGCAGAATTTTGCCTCCAAGGTGGATTCCCTTGCCCAGAGTGTTGATGACCGCACGGCAGAACTTACACAGACCCTTGCGGAAAAGACCGACAACTTGGCAGACGAACTCAATGCCCGCACCGCAGACCTTGCCCGCCAGCTTAAGGAAAAAACTTCCGCCCTTGAACAGGATGTTACAGGAAAGACTTCTGTCCTTGAACAGAACCTTAACCAGATTACGGAAAACCTTACCCTTGCAGTTAACGACAAGACGTCTGCAATCGAACAGCGTGTTTCCCAGCGCATTACCGACCTTGAGCAGGACGTTAACAACAAGACAGCCGCCGCTTCCCAGACCTTGGAAGAGCGTACATCTGTCCTTACCCGCCACGTGGACGAGACCACGACCCAGCTTACAGATGCCGTAAAGCAGAAGCTTACAGACATAATAAAAAGCCTTACCGCAAAGACAAACTCTGCTTCCCTTAGCCTTGAAGAAAAGACCAATGCCCTTGCGCAGAGCGTGGAAGACCGCACCGCAGAGCTTCAGGAGCGCATAGACTCTACAACAGAAGACCTTTCCAGCCGCCTTGAAGAAAAGACTGATGCCCTTCAGGAAAGCATTGACAGTAAGACAGAAGGCCTTAGCGACCGCCTTGACGAAAAGACCGGAGCCCTTCAGGAAAGCATTGACAGTAAAACAGAAGACCTTTCTGACCGCCTTGAAAAGCGCACAGAGGAACTTTCCAACAGCATCAACGGTTCCACCCAGAACCTTTCAGAAAGCCTTGAGTCAAAGACAACTGGGCTTGCTCAAAGAATCCAGGAGATTACCGGAAACATTGCCGCCGCACTCAACCACAAGGCAGCAACACTTTCACAGGATGTGGATGTAAAGACCGGTGCCATTGCAGAAGAACTTAAGACCCGCACAGAAAGCCTCTCTGCCCAGATAGAAGAAAGGACTGGCGAGCTTGCCTCCGACCTTAAGCAGAGAACGGATGAACTTTCATCTTCTATTGAAGAAAGAACCAGCGAAATTGCAAGCGACCTTGAGCAAAGGACAGACGGACTTTCATCTTCTATTGAAGAAAAGACAAGCGCAATTGCAACAGACCTTAGGGAAAAGACGGACGAACTTTCATCTGTTATTGACGGACGCACATCCGAACTTGAAAGCGGACTCGACAGCAGAATCAAGGAAATTTCAGACCGCGTTGACGGTTCAACAGACTCTATTGCAAACCGCACGGCAGAAGCCGTCAACGACCTTGAAGAATCATTCAACAAGCGCATTCAGGAGATTCAGGAATACGTTCACGAGACAACCCAGAAGACAGCCGGTGCCCTTAAGGATACGGTTGCAAACCTTGCAGAACGCACACAGAATGTTGAGCAGTCTGTAAACAACCGCACTTCATCTTTGGAAGAAAATGTTACGGAACGCATCAACACCCTTTCAAGCGAGATGGAGGCACGCGCTTCTACTTTGGAAAGCAACTTCAACATGCGCACTGAGGATTTGGAGCGCAACATCGATGACCGCCTCATGCCTCTGGAAAAGACCGTAAACGAAACTTCAAGCCACATCAGGGAAGAGGTTCTGAGCAAGTCTTCTTCTCTGGAAAACGAGATAAACAACCGCATCGAATTCATTACCAATGAACTTCACGACAAGACCGAAGCTCTCGAAGCGGATGTTGCAAAGACAACGGCAGACCTGGAAGAAGAGGTTAACCGCCGCACTTCATCAATTCAGAATGCAGTGGAATCCCTTACGGAAAACATCACAGGCTCTGTGGAAGAAAAAACTTCTGCCCTTGAATCATCCGTACAGGAACGCCTTACCGCACTGGAAAATGATTACCTTACCCGCTCACAGGCCCTTGTTGAAGACCTTACAGGAAAGACGTCTCAGCTGCAGGAAGAGATTCAGACCAAGACCGAAAACCTCCGCACCCTTGTTACAGGCACAACGGACAATTTGGACAATGGTCTAAAAGAACGCACTGCCGCTATAGAAAAGACCTACACTTCCCGCATTGCTGGCCTTGCAAAAATGTACAACGACAAGACAGCCGGCATCATAAAGGCAATAAAGGTGAATGTTGGTGACCTTGAAAAAGGCATGAACGAAAAGATTGCCGACCTTAGCAAGCTGGTAAAAGACAGGACACTTGCGTTGGACAAAGCCGTTAACGAAACTGTTGCATCACTTGACAGCTCAGTTGCAAGACGCACTTCCAATTTGGAGGAAACTGTTACCGGAAAGGCAGACGCAATCCAGCAGGCCTTTGACCAGACCCTTTCTTCCCTCGACAAGACCGTGGAAGAAAAGACTTCATCCCTCATGTCTGCCGTGGACGACCGCATCACTTCTGCAGAAGAGCAGGTTAGGGCCCGCGTTACAGACCTTGAAGAAAAGGTCAACAACCGCAGCGATGAACTTGAAGCCAACGTTAACAACCGCTCCCTTACTTTGGAGCAGACTGTTGAAGAGCGCGTAAGCAATTTGGAACAGAACGTAAACGACAGGGCTTCCCGCCTGGAAGAAGATGTCCGTGCACGTACTGCAACCCTTGCGGAAGAACTTACCAACCGCACAGACCGCCTCGAAAACGACCTTAACGAAAAGACGGAAAACCTTGCTTCCCAGATTGCACAGAAGACGGAAGACCTTCAGACTGCTGTGGATTCAACCAATGTTGCAGTTTCCGAAAGAATAAACACCAAGGTAAACGAAATAACAAAAGACCTCGTTGCAAAGGTAGAATTCCTGGAAGAGAACGTAAACCAGAAGTCCCAGAAGATCGAAGCGGAAACCAATACCCGCGTACAGAATCTTTTGCGCACAATCAACGACGTGCTTGTTGAAGCAAGACGCACTTCTGATGAGCTTGCATCCGAGACCCACGGCAACACCGACCGCCTTGACAAAATTCAGACCAGGGTGGACGGACAGGCAGAGGCTTTGCAAAAGCGCTACGATGCACTCTTTGAAGATACCATTAGCAAGGCTGCAGAAAAAGAAAAGGCCTCTTACGAAAAATTCAAGGCACTTAGCGTTGCCCACCTTACCAAGTACAAGACGGACTTGCAGGCTCACATAGACGCCATGCAGGGCAACATCAACGGTGTTCTTGGAGAGGTTCAGCAGAAGGCCATTACAATCAAGGCAGAAATGGAAGCCGCACTTGACCAGGTTAAGAAGCAGTACGAGCAGGCTCTTGAAGAATCCAAGGGAACTGTTGAGCGCATAAACGACGCAACAAGCTCCGGTGCAAAACGCCTTGACCAGTTTGACACAGAGATGAGGGCACAGATCGTAAAGTTCGACGAAAACCTTACAAATTCAATGAAGGCAATCGCCCAGGAATACGACGAAAAGCAGACCCGCTTCCTTTCTGGCTTGGACAAGCAGCTGGACAAATACAAGAAGGAAATGGAATACCGCCTAAAGCAGGTTTCTTCCGCAGGAACAGATGTGGACAAACTGGAAACCGCACTCCGAAAGATTATGGATGCATCCCAGCAGCGCGTTCTTGCCGACTTTGAAAAATTCACAAAGAGCGTAAGCAAGAACCACATAGACTTTGAGACAACAATCAAGTCCAACGAAGACAAGATCAGCCTTGACGTTGCAAACCTCCAGCAGCAGATAGAAAAAATCCGCACAGAATCATTTGACACGGCAAGCAACAAGCTAAAGCTCTTCGAAGACCAGTTCACCAACGGACTTAAGAAACGCGAAGAAAGCTTGGGCGAACAGCTCAATTCATGGAAGGCAGCCTTTGATTCAAGGCTTACAAGCTTTACCGCTGAATACGAGACCCGCCGCCACGACCTTGAAATAAAGTATGCCGATGACCTTAAGCACCGCATCATGGAGATTCAGTCAGAGACAACCAAGACAGAGTCAAAGCTTCAGGAAAGTTTGCAGGCTGGCCAGGACACAATCCAGAACCAGATTAACACCGTAAACCAGAACCTGCATGATTTTATAGAAAAGTACCGCGACTCGCTTAAAGACACAACAAGCAAGGCCAACGAAATCCTTAAGCAACAGAGCGACGAGTACAACCAGAAGGTTCAGGAGCAGATAGCTCTTAACGCCAAATCGGTAAGCCTCTTCAACAGAAAGCTGGAAGAACAGCTTAAGGAAAATGCCCGCACCATAGAAGGACAGATTTCCGACTTTAAGAACAGGATAGAGGAACGCCAGGAAAGCGGAAACGCCGCAATCGAAGAATTCGAGCAGCAGTTCGAAGACTGGAGAATCGGCATAGAGCAGCAGTTCCGCAATGCAAGCAGCGAATACGAGCAGAACTTTAACGACTTCCTTGCCAACCACAAGCAGAGCATTGTGGACATAGAAGGCAAGACCGAGGAATCACGCAAAAAGGTTCAGCACGACATCGAACTTCTTAACGAAAAGGCAGACGATGCCTTGCGCGACTACCAGGACAGGTCCAACGTAATCATGGCAAGCCTGCAGAAGCAGTTTGACGACATGGTAACAAAGACGGAGAACATGCTTGTAGAGGCAACAAACCAGGCAGACCGCCAGATTTCCACCCTCAAGCGCGATGTTAAGGAAAGCACGGAAAACGACAAGCTTGCATACCAGAAGATGCTTGACCGCATGAATGCAGACACGGACAACCTCCAGACCCGCATTGACGAAATCAACAAGGGCATTGCAAACTTTACAAAGCAGACCGGCCTCTTTGAACAGGCAGACACCCTCAAGAGCGAGCTTGTGCGTTCAATCACAACGCTAAAGTCAGAGATTACTTCTCTTACCGCCTACCAGAACAAGGTTGCAGACCTTATGGCACAGATAGACAAGGTTCAGGCGATGAGCGCAGACTTTGACAGGCAGATTGCAAACTACAACGCACAAAGGGCCACACTCGATTCACTTGACCAGAAGTTCTCCCAGCTTATGGCCACAAGTGCAAACATGGACGCAAAGATTGCAGACCTAAAGACTACGAGCGACAACCTTGTTAACATGCAGGTCACTGTGCGCAACTTCCAGGATTCTCTGGAAACAATCCAGCAGCAGTACGACCGTCTGGAAACACAGGCAGACTCAATCGACCAGGTTGGAATGAACGTAGATGCCACCGCAAGAGACATAGAGAATTTGGAAAACCGTCTTGCCGAATGTGGTGACCAGCTGCAGGATTTGCCAGATCAGATTGGTGGCCTGCAGGATCAGCTGAATGCAATCCTCAACGACAACGGAAGGCTGAACGAAGCTGTGGATAAGATGACCAACCTTCAGTCTTTGATTGAAGAGACCGAAGACCGCATACAGAACCTAACAAAATCCAAGGAAGGCATTGCAAAGACAGAAAAGCGTCTTATGAAGCTTAACGAGGATGCGGAAAAGAAGATTGGCATTTTGCAGACCATTGCAAAGGCAGACGTAAAGAAGAAGTCTTCTTCCGGCGTAAAGAAGGAAAGTGGCAACGGACTTACACCTCAGATCCGCAACACCGTAAAGGATCTTAAGCGCAGGTACGGCTGGAGCAACCGCGAGATTGCAGAAAAGGTAAAGATAAACGAAGACTTGGTAGACCTTATCCTCGAAACCCAGGATCCGGACGAGGAATAGTGGCAAAACTTTAATGCTTCTTTTCTTTTTCTGGACCGTACTCTTTATGCTAGCCCGCTTTGCAGGGTTCCGGCTTTCGCCTACATTCTTGGCGGGAATTAGCTAAAGCGGTATGGCAAATGTCCAACTGCCATTGTCTAAGCCAACAAAAGCCCCTCCTCCCGCCAAGAACGCTCCGCGCCCTTCCAACCGGGGGTAGGCTTTATCTGCTTTACCAGAGAGTTTCTTTTGCTAACTTGTGGCAAAGCGCACCCGGCAGTTGGTGAGCGTTAGACCACCCGTGTAGCAAAGCGTGCTGTGTCATTACCGGGCTGGACCCGGTAATCTGCTTAAAAAAATTTTATTCTTTGTACAAAAGGCAAGTGCTGTATGCTTTTATTGCTTGGCACTGTCCAACAGAATCAAGCTTTTCGTTGGTCTTGGCCTTTACAAAGACCCGTGAACTTTCCACTCCAAGAATAGCCGCAATCGATTCAATCACCTTTTCGCGCCAGGGCAAGAATTTTGGTTTTTCCGTTTCCACAACGCAGTCAAGGTTGTTAAGGCACCAGCCCTGTTCTCGTATGTCTTTCCATACGGTTGCAAGCAGCATCTTTGAATCCGCATCTTTCCATTTTGCATCTTCCGGCGGAAAGTAAGAGCCAATGTCTCCCATTGCAGCAGCCCCCAAAAGAGCGTCCGTTATGGCATGCAAAAGCACGTCTCCGTCAGAATGAGCCTCTTCCCCAAGTTCGCAGGGAATCTTAACTCCGCCAAGAAAGAAGCTGCGTCCCTTTACCAAGCGGTGAAGGTCTGTTCCAAAACCAATGCGAATCATATATTTGTTTTCCTGTGACTTATTTTCTATATCCTGCAAGAAAGTAATTTTTTTGTTGGCAGCATCTCCCTTGCAAACACGTATCTTTTTACCGCCTGTGTGGGCTGGAAAGGCATCCCAAATCTCACTGTCGTCTGTGTATTCCTTTCCCATGCCGGCTGCATCCTGGTGGCATAGAAAAAGCGGCTCAAGCAAAAATGCCTGTGGCGTTTGGACTGCACAAAGCTCGCTTCTTACCAGATGCTTTTTTATGGTTCCGTCCGCATCCATTTCCTTTTGTGTGTCCACCGGTGGAATTGCAGGAACTGCAGCCCCATATTTTGCAGCTGTTTCTACCGTGTCCCTTATAACCTCTTGGCTAACAAAAGGCCTTGCCGCATCATGAATCAGCACAAGGGATTGGTCTTTGTCTTTTAGCAAAAGATTTTTTTTATGAAGGAAGGTTAGTGCGTTAAAGACGGATTCTTGCCTTGTAGCTCCGCCAGCAATAAATTCCAGCTTGGTCTTTTCCAGAAGGGGAACTGTCTCTTTGTCGCATTCAATTGCAGAAAGGGCGCTCTCTGCCTGCCCCTGGGGAGTAACAACCAGGGTTGTCTCAAAGGCAAAGCTGCGCAGAAAATTTTTTAGGGCAGTGGACAAAACTGTTCCGCTACCCAATTCCATATATTCTTTTTTTTTGCCGGTCCCCATGCGTGATGAAGATCCGGCTGCAAGCAAAACAAGAAAAAGTTTTCCGTTCATTCCTTAGTCTAAATCATCATCAGAAGAATCGTCATCGTCGTCTTCATCGTCAATGTCGTCATCTTCATCATCATCGTCTTCGTCAGAATCTTTGGAAGAAGTTGTCTCGTCGTCAAACTCGTCCTCATCTTCGTCTTCGTCATCAAATGCATTTTTCTTTTCAGACTTTGCACCAATCGGCTCTAGCTTTGCGTGAAGCATGTCTTCCACTTCTTTTGCCGACTTGCCAAGGGCATAAGCAATCTCGTCCTCAAGCATCTTCTTTGCGCTGTCGTAAAGCTTGCGCTCAAGAATTGGAAGCTCCTTTACCTTGGAGCGCTTGTAGAGGCTGCGCACAATAACTGCAATGTCCTGAATGGTTCCCTTCTTTAAAAGATCCATGTTCATCTGGTAGCGCAGTTTCCAGTCGGAAGTTGGGGCCTCAAATTCGTCCGTAATGGAATTGAGTGCCTTTAATGCCTCGTCTGCGGAAACAATGGCGCGGATTCCCAGTTTTGCCGCATTGGCCACCGGAACTTTTGCATACATGTCGGAAACTTCGATGTAAATTTCGTAAAAGTAAACGCTTTCGCCGTTGAATTCACTTTTATAGATATTTGTAATCTGTCCTACACCCTGACTCGGGTAAACTACCTTTTGGTTAAGGGAAAAATCTGTCTTTGGTTTAGCCATAATTAATGTATTGTATCACAAAAAATAAAAAAAATCAAATGAAAATATTATCAAGGGTGTTCCTTCAAGGGAGTTCCCTTGGACCCCGAATCTTGGAGGGGGAAAACCAGCTCAAAGTCCGAACTGTGCCCGCGCAGGTGCGAAGCACCGCTTTTTCCCCCTCCAAGCCACCTTCAACGGTACGCACTTGCTACCGTCTCATCCCTGGGCACGGCTTAGGGCCATGTCGCTCAACGTTTCGCGACATGCCTAAGAACCCAGTTTTATATTTGACGAATATCTTGATTTGCAAACAATTTTCATGAATTTGGGACATTTAGTTCTTGATAAGAATGAATAGGGCTCTTCCAAAAGTGTCATTCCGAACTAGATTCGGAATCTATGACGCATAAATTCAGCATGACAAAAACTGAGTTTTGAAACTGCCTATTTTGCGTAAGGTTGGAGCATAAAAAAAAACTCCCTCCGGGATTGGAAGGAGCTTTTTTGGTTAGTGGATAAGATTTTCTTGGCGGTTATTTTGCGGGGAAAATCTTTTTGAAGTCTACGAGTACAAGCTCGCTGTCGCGGGCACTGTCTATGTCTGTAAGCTTGTTCAGCTTGCGGTAGAAGTCTATGAGGGGCTCTGTCTGCTTGCGGTAAACTTCAAGGCGGTTTGTGATGGATTCAAGCTTGTCGTCGTCGCGGGTGTAAAGCTCTCCACCGCATTCGTCGCATTTTCCTTCTACCTTTGGCGGATGGAATTTTACGTTGTAGTTGTGACCGCATGCCTTGCATACGCGGCGGTTTGAAAGGCGGGCAATAATCAGGTCGTTGTTTACTTCAAAGTTTACAACCTGAACGTCTCCCTTAAGCTTTTCAAACATTTCTGCCTGTGGGATTGTGCGGGGGAAGCCGTCAAGAATAAAGCCCTTCTTGCAGTCGTCTTCCTTTAGCCTGTCCTCTACGAGTGCGCATGTGATGTCGTCGCTTACAAGTCCGCCAGCATCTATGATTGACTTGACCTTCTTGCCAAGTTCAGTCTGGTTCTTAATTGCAGCGCGGAAGATGTCCCCGGTGGAAATGTGGGGTATGCCGTATTCCTTTGCAACCTGTGCTGCCAAAGTTCCCTTTCCGGCTCCTGGAGGTCCTAAAAAGATAAAATTCATTGTAATCTCCTGAATAAAAAGTTGCATATATTTTACAATGAATTCTGTAAATCTGCAAGGTGTTTTTGCAAGGTGGGTAGAAGGTAAGAGCAAATGCTTTTTTGCCGCGTTTTCAGCCTCCATTCCAGTGCTTGCTCACATTGCTTTACTACATTGCATTACCTGTTTTTTTGCACAAAATATGTTATGCACGGCAATGACACATTTTTTTGTACTTGATAAAAAATAAAGAGCCCAGGGATGGGCGGCTTAGCAACCCGGAGATTTTCTGTGAAAATCTCCGATCCCTAAAAAGATCCATGGAGGTATTTTTTTAGGGCAATAAGCCTACGCCGTCGTGGAGGGGCGGCGAAGCCGTTGGCGCGGAGCGGCAATGGAGACGGATGGCGGAACCCCGGAAGGGCGGTGGCGCAAAGGGATGGGCGGTCGCATAAGAGTGGGAATAAAATGGTAGAGCAAAAAAGAGGATCGTCCAAAAAAATAAAATTTAAAAAATCAGTATTCCCTAAGATGCTTTTT
>JAGCWT010000229.1 GCA_017961705.1 Treponema sp. | reverse complement strand
GCTGTCTATTTCCAGGTAGGGGGCCATGGAATTTGCCATGAACAGCCAGGTTCCGGTTGCTCCTGAGCGGGAAACAGCGTTTGGCAGGTAGTTTGACTCTACAATAGGAAGGTACTACAGGATAAGGGGCATGTTGCGCTCCTTAAGCTGTTCAAGTATGTAGGGCAGGTAGGGGGCAGCGTTTTCCAGTGAGCGCACAAGAACCTTCTGGCCGGATGCGGTAAGGTACTGCCTTAGGAATTTCTGGCTAAGCTCGTGCTCAATTCCGGGAAGCTCCAGTTCCTTTCGGCGCACACCGTTTTGTGTTTCTTCGCCGGACTTCATGGCGGCAACTTCTTCTTCTATAAGGGTTACCTTGTCCTTTTCCTTGCTTTTTTTACTCTTTGACTTTTTCTTCTTCTTTTTTAGCTCTTCCTGAATCTCTTTTTCGAGAAGCTTTTCCTGTTCGCTTGCGTAGGTGTCGGATGCGTCCAGCAGGGCTTGGCTTTCCATGCTTTCCTTTGCGTCTGTGCCTGCGGGGGCATTATTTCTTGCGGCAAGTTCCTGGGCGGTTGCGCAGGAGGTCATAAGCATTGTGCATGAAAGGGCAAAAAGTGCAAGCTTTCGGATAAAGTGCATCTTGCTTTTGCCTGTTAGCAAAGGAGAGACATCGTTCTTGCCAACCAAGCCTACCCCGGATTGGAAGGGCGGCGTAGCCGTTGCCGCCAGGCAATGGAGGGGGTTGGGGCCCCCGGAACCCTGCAAAGCCGGTTTGCATACAAAAGCCGGTCCAGAAAAAAATTCAGAAGAAAATCTAGAAAAAAATTCAGATGAAAGAACAGAAAACTTCATGATTACATTTTATCTCCGTAATAAACTCCAGCCCATTCCCAGCGGCCGTGAACCTTGGGGTCAACAGGAAAATTAATCTTCCTAAAGTAGAAGTACCATTCCTTGGAATTTGACCATCCCCATGTGCGGAGGTATGCTTCCGTAGGTGTGGAAATCTCGTCCAGAGTGTCGCTAAAACGAACCCTGTTGCCCCTCATGTATGTTCCAGCAGAAAAAGTTGTCTGCGGATTACTTGTATTTTCGTCCTGCCGCCATGATATGTTAAAGAAATTCACGCGCGACTTGTAGTTGTCCAAAAGCCCTGGGTTGTTGGTGGAAATTGCCTGTTTTATTGCCGCAACAAGCTCGTCCAGCGTTTCGAATGTCCAGAACTTGCTGGTGTTGTAAAAGTCAACGAATTCCCTTGCGTTTGCATAGGCGTTGGGAAGGTCCGAGATTCTGATTGTGGAGGCGTCGTCCTGTGCAAGGAACTGCCTGAATGCCTTGAGTGCCAGGCCCCATTCGCCCTCTTTTTCGTATTCAAGCGCAAGCCTAACGTAAAGCTCCGTAATCTTAACCTTGTCCGGAAAGCGGGTTATTAGCTGGTTAAAGTAGGAAATCTTGTTTGTGGGGGACTGGCTAATCTGAACCAGGTGCTGAAGGCTCATGAAGTGTACGGAAAGCTTTTCCCCGGAATTGGTTGTTATCATAAGGTCGTTGTAGTTGTTGATGATGCGCTCAAAGTAATACTCTGCAAGCGGATTGGAATCCATTTCCAGGTAGGCGTTTGCGGTTACTAGCAGCCAGTAGGCGTTGTACTGGTCGTCCGGGTGGTCTTCTACCCATTCGGAAAGGAAAAGTATAAGGTTGGGGTAGTCCTTCTGGGAGAGCATGTTCTGGGCAATGTTCTTTATTACTGCAAAACGGGTCTCTTCGGAAATGTCTTCTTTGTTCAGAACTTTTACAAGCTGTTCCTGGTTGTATTCGTAGGTTTTTTCCCTAACTTTCTGGGCTTTGCTCTTGCACGAAAAAAACACCGCTGTGCTTGCGGCTGCAAAAATGCAGGCCAGGCAAAGAAGGGCCACCTTTTTTTTTGACTGAAACATACGGTATTTTAGCAGTTCTCCGCATTTCTTTCAATGGTTTGCGCTGGATGGGCATGTTTTTGCACGGCAGGGAAATCAATTTTGGCAAGGCGAGTTTTAAGGTTTGGTTTTGTAAGCCGAGCTGTTATAGTGATTTTTTTTCTCTGGACGGTGATTTTATGGACGAAGTCTTATGGACGCAGTCCTACTTGCTCTACCATTTTGTCTTTTGGCTAATTCGACCGAAAGTGCCTCTGCGTCACCGCCCTTCCGGGGTTCCGCCTCCCGGCTCCATTACCGGCTGTCTTTTAAAATGCACTTGCACCGCAAAACGGCAACCTGGTACTTTGCCCCTCCGCTGTATGTGTTGCCAAAAAACAGTCGGCAACGCTCCGCGCCCCTCCACGGCGGCGTATGTCGCCCCTAAAAATCCCTCCGTGGATTTTTAGGGGATTGCAGATTCGCGTGGCAAATCTGCACGCTGCTAACCCGCCCTCCATGGCTCGATATTGTTTGGCAAGAAAGAAAATGTTCCCTGAGCCAGCCTAAAAAAAATCCATCCATGGATTTTTTTTAGGATCGAAGATTTGCGTTGCAAATCTCCGCGTTGCTAAGCCGCCCTCCATGGCTTGATATTTCTTGGCAAGAAAGAAAAAACGTTCCCTGAACCTGTCAAAGCGAACATTCACAAAAAAAAACATCTGTAAACAATTGGGGTTCTTAGGGGGAACCCCTAAGCCGTGCCCGAGGAAAGGGGGAGGTTTGGAGGGGGAAAACCAGCGGGCTTCGGACTCTGAGCGGGTTGTCCCCCTCCAAGTTAGGGGTCCAAG
>JAGCWT010000228.1 GCA_017961705.1 Treponema sp. | reverse complement strand
TTTTTGTGGGACTTTTGAATTCCTTTCTGAGAGCCCTTTGAATTTTTTGCCGATTTTTTTTGCTCTGAATCCCACTGATTTAAAATGTCGCCAAAATCCATCATTCAGCCTCTCTTCTATTTTATTACAAGAACTTCGCTTTCCATAACCCAGCCGTATGTTTCGTGGTAGCGTATGTAAAGCCAACCGTTTGTCTTTTTTTCTATGCGGACAACGTTGCCCCTGGGAATGCTTGCGCTTGCGTGGACGTTTATTTCTGGAATGGGGTTTATCTTTCCGCCCTTGAACAAGCCGTATGTTTTGTTCACCTTTATCCACATGTAAATGCTTGTAACAACCATAAGGAGTGTTACTAGCAGGCTCAGCGCCGGTATGGTCTTTCGCTCAGTGAATTTTTTAGAAAGAAGCAGGATAACCGTGAGCGCTACAAAAACAGCCGTTATTATGCAAACCGTAATAAAACCAGGTACGCTCATTTCCATTTTTTCGTGGGTTATTCCGTATTCTTCCTCCGCGGCCTTCCGTTCCTTGTATGCGCTGCTCAGGAAGTGGAATGAATGGCGTTCCCTCTGGTGCAGTTCAAGAAGCCGGTTCAAGTCTACGTTTGCCTTTTTTTCTGAATTGGTGCTTGCCTCGTCTGCAAAGGGTGTGGAAAATGCGTATCCAAAGACTGCCCCCTGTTCCGTTACAAGCTGCCCCTCCTTCTTTGGAGAAACTTTTACCTTGTATACAGGGAAGGGGACTTCAACTTTTTTTCCGCCATAGGTTACCGCTGTTATGTTGATTGCAGGCAGGGTAAAGTCTCCTTCTGCCAAGGGCTGCCAGTCAAACTTTGCTACAGGAATTGCCGCTGGAGAAAACTGATTACCCCTGGAGTTTCCTTCTGTTATTGGAAAGCGCTTAACGTCATCAAAAAGGGAATTTTCCGGAATCTCCCAGCCAAAGTTCAGAATCTGCGTGGCATAGCGTATGTACATCATAAAGATAACATGGTCGCCAACGCTTGCATCCAGCTTTTTGCCGGCAGCGTTAAAGGACGGGTCTTCAAATTCCAGGTAAAGCTGGGGCTGGACGGTGTTGGGGTTTTCGTAGACGAGGACGGTGTCTACATTCAGCCTGTTGTACATTCCGTGCACGCGTACGTCTATTGGAGAAATAAGGAATACACCCGCTTCCCTAAACTGGAAGACTATTTCCAGGTGCGTGCCCCTCTTCATGTCGTCAAGAGGATTGTCGCTTGGCCCTACGTACAATTCTTTCTTTGAAGAAACAAAGCTTACGTTTTTTGGAACGTCATTTACAAAGACGGTAACTTCTTCCGGGTCGGCATTTTCTATGTCCACAGAAAAAATGCTTTCTTCATCCGTAAAGAAATATTCCTTTGATTTTTTAAAATGAAGGCTCTGGACGTATTGCCATGACGGTTTTTTGCCCGATGATGAATTCATTGTCTGGCAGAAAGTCTGTGCGGAATTTATTATGTTAATGCAGAAAATTAGTAATCCAATGAATTTCTTTCTGCTGAATCTTTTTGGCTGTTTTTCCATTGTTCAGTTTCTTTCTCCCTTAATAATGAATATATTGCACTTTCCAAAGGCGAAACTTCTTCTTTTTCTTTTGTAACAGGAGAAAGCTGCTGTTCGCTTTTTCGAGCCTGTACCGCATTTTCTTCAAGGGAAAGTTCCAGGTTAATTTTTGCATTTATGTTTGTGCTGTCAATTTCCAGCGCATTCTTGAACATTTTTGCGGCCTTTGCATAGTCGCCGTTCTTGTGGGCAATGATTCCGGAATTGTAGTAAACAGAAAAGCGTATGTTTTCCGGGGCAGATGGAGCTATTTGTTCAAAGCGCTTTATTGCAGATTCATTTTCGTCCTGCATAAGATAGGTGGAAGCAAGCCCAAATAGTGCGTATTCCTGGGAAGTTTTGTCGTCACTTGCCTTTGCACTGTCGTATGCTTCCAAGAAGTTTGCAATGGCACCCTGGTAGTCCTTGCGGTTGTAGTCAAGGCGGCCTTCAAGGATTTTTGCTCCGTTGGAAAATTTTCCGCTGCAGGAAGTTAGCATGGCGGCAAAAACAATGGAAGCCAAGAGCGTTCCCTTTTTTGCGGACGATTTTTTTGCAAACTGTGGCAGTGAGTTGAATTCGCAAAAGACAAATGAAAGCACAAAGAAAAAGATTGCAAGTCCTATGAACATGGGGCTTCTGGGTATACTCTTAACTTCGTAAACAACAGATGCGTCTGCTGCCTTTTCTTTAGCGGCTGCCGTGTTGTATGAATCTTGCTGTGCCGTGCTGGGCTTTATGTACTGCATAAGCTTGTAGGCAGAACCAACTTCCGATGCGTCCGTAAACATTAGCAGGGGAAGGTTTGCCCACTTTTGCTTGGTGGCTTTCTTTTGCACACTTTCTATTGTCTTTTGAACCTGCTTGGAGCGGAGTGCCGTCTGTACAGCAGTTGTTCCGTCCCCAGCCAAAACTGATGATTCGTGTTCTGAACCAAAACCGATTATTGCGGTTGGAATTCCGTAGTCAACGGTTTCCGAAAGAACCTGGGCAAGTGAAGAGTCTGTTTCTTCTCCATCGGTAAAGACCCAGATAAAAGATGCCCTGGAAGATTCTTTTGGGAATGAAGAAAGAGCTGCCCTTATTCCATTGCCAAGGCTGGACCCCGGGCTTGTTATGAGCTTTGGAGAAAGAGAAGAAAGGAGGGAACGTATTGCGTTGTAGTCTTCTGTTACGGGTATTGCTACGGTTGCCTCTCCCTTTGCAAGCACTACGGAAACGCTAACGTTCTGCATGTGGTCCAAAAGTTCGCTTGCGTAGTTTGCCGCAGACTCAAGGCGTGTCATTCCACCAGGAGCATCGGTTGCCTCCATGCTGTAGGAAATGTCAAACACAAAGGAAACTTCCTTGCCGCTTTTTTGCACAGGAACGGAAACCGTACCCCAGTAAAAACCTGCAATTGCGGCTATGAGCATGACCCATGCGCTCAGTGTGGAAACCATCCTTAGCATGAACCGTGTCTTTATTTTCCTAAGGTGCTCCCTTGCCGTAGCGGATGATTCTGCAGAAGAGAATTCCCTTATGAGGCGCTTGAATCTTTTGTTCATTTGAAAGTGGCATGGAATCAGCAGAAGCAATGCATACAATGCCTGTGGGTGTTCAATTCCAAAATTCATAATACCTCCCGCAGAATTCCAACCCTTATGAAAAGTGTAAGAATCATAAGAATCGTTGTTGCCATCAAAAACTGAATGTAATACTTTTTGTCCGTGTTGTGGATCTGGTAGCTTTGCACGACGCTTTCATTTTTTATGATAACGTCTATTGCCTGTGACAAAGCCGGAAGATTTGACGTTTCGTAAAACTTTCCGCCAGCTTCCGTAGCTATCTTGGAAAGGGTCTGCGTGTTGTAGTTGGATTCAAGGAAGCCTGACCGTTCGCGTCCAGTTTTTGGGTCAACATATTTAATTGGAACGGAGCCTTTTGTTCCAAGACCAAGCACGTAAAGCGAGATATTCTTTTCTTTTGCAAGTCTTGCGGCTGTGTAGGGATGGATTGCCCCGGAATTGTTTTCTCCGTCTGTAAGAAGCACTATGCACTTTTTGGGAGCCGCAGAAGATTCAAGGTGGAATACAGCACAGCTTATTCCCGTGCCTATGGCCGTACCGTCTCCCAGTTCTCCGGGGACAATGGTCTTTAGCTTTTCAAAAAATGCCTCTTTTTTCATTGTTGGCGGAACAACAAGGGCTGCCTCTTTTGCCATTTCCACAATTCCAACACATTCTCCAGAGTTGGTCTTTAGAATGCTTTCCATTGCTGACTTTGCAATTTCAAGCCTGGTAACTCCCGGTGTGTCCTGAGCTGCCATGGAAGGGCTTATGTCCAATACAAAAAGAATGTCTGTTCCCCTTGAAGAATAAACTTTTGTCTGCTTGTGGACTATTGGGGAAGCCCATGCCGTAACTGCACAAATAAAGCCAAGAAGTGCCGTAAAGTGGTAGATGTGAGAAAAGGTTTTTCTTACCGGATCGTTCCAGCTGAATTTTGAACCCTTCCAGTCGCTGATTGTAAGCGGAATCGTTATTGGTGTGAATATTTTTAGTGCCCTCAAAAAGAAGAGCGCCGGTATTAAAAGCAGCGTAAAAAATGCGGCTGGGTTTTCAAAAGAAATCATAGTGCAAACTCTCCTTTTGGATTGGCCTCAAGGTTTGAAATAGCAGTAATCGTAAGTTTTACTATTACTTCTTTTTCTCCGGGGTAGAATGCGGCTTCGTGTTCCTCGGAAGGAAGAAGCTTGCTGTCTATGGAGTCCTTTGCAAAGCGAATGTAGTCCGTGCGGGTAAAGAGTGATGTTAGTGAGATAACAGAATCCTCCTGTTCGCCCGACATAAAGTTGCCCGTAACATTCATTATTCTTTTTGCAATGGAATTTGTTGCAATTGAATTGAATGGCGTTGAGAACCTTGCTGAAAGATATTTTCTTGTTATGGCCTGCCATTGCTGGGCAAATTCCGCATCAGTGTAGTTCTTCTTTAAGAGTGCGCGTATCTTGTGCTTGGCCTGCCTTGCGTTCTTTACAAGGGCAAGACTGTCGCTAAGGGAATAAAATTTTTCCGAAAGCATGGGGAACTTTGCAAGTACAAATATTACCGCAAAGATAAGAAGAACAATGAGTATGATTAATGACCACACGATGTAGTTTGTTCCGGGAAGAAGGCTGGGCGGAAGGGGAGGGCGCAGCGTAATGGCATCGTATTTTTCTACCAGCGAAAGAACTTCCACATTCTGAAGCTCGATTACAAATGGCTTGTCTGCAAGTTCTTCGGGAATGGAAACCTTTGTCTCGCTGTGGATGAGGGCGTTAAGGTCAAAGGGCGGAAACTTTATGCTTCCTGTTACCCAAGGCACAAAAACAAGGGAGAGTGTGTATGTTCTTCCTATTAACCGCAGGGAAATTTGCTTTACGTCGTAGTTCTGCATCTTAAAGGCGGGATTTTCCGTGCTTAGCAAAAGCTCCCCGTCGTTGATTTTTTCTGGCGGTACTCCGGCAAAAAGGTCTACCGGTGCGTTGAACGAAAAGCGCAGTTCGGCTGTGTCTCCAACGTAAACTTCCTTTGGAATAAGAATCTGGTTTACGTCTTCCATTGCAAGGTTCAAGGGCTTTCCCTGCTCGTTAAGAAAAAGGTCTGCCGGCAAGGAAGAATCTTCTTCTTCTGGCTTGGCAAAAGCAAGTGCCCCTGTAAAAATCAAAAGAATAAAAGCGGCGGTTTTGCGCAGGCTAAATTTGTGCGGGTAAAAAATCATTGTACTTCCCTCGCTGCAAAAAATCTCGTCAGCTCTGCAAGCGGATCGGCAGAAGTCTTTAAAAGAAGCGGCAGTCCACCCCTTCTAAGGCATTCGTGCTTCCATTGCTCCACCCTGTTAAAGTTAAAGTCCCTCCACTGGCTCTTAAAGTTTGAAGAGGAAGTTGGCAGAACTTGGCAAATACCAGTCTCCGGGTCGGAAAAGCGTACTGAACCAACATCCGGCAGGTTTTCGTCAAAGGCATCTACTAGGCGCACGCAAACAACGTCATTCTTTTGGCAAAGGGCATCAAATGGTTCGGTCCAAGAAGCTGTCCTAAAGTCCGAAAAAATCATTACAAGGGAACGCTTCTTTAAAAGGCGGCCTGCACCCCTGATTGCGTTGTCCAAAACAGAGCCCTTTGTCTGCTCGCTCTTTAGCGGGGCCTCGTTCTTTTCAAAGTTGGAAAGCAAAAGCATGGTCTGGTTTAGCCCCGGGCGCGGTGGGCAGGAAAATTTTATCTGGCCGTCAAAAATTACGCAGCCAACAGGACTTGCATTCTGGTAAGAGGCAAGCGTAATTAAAGATGCTGCTTCCAGTGCAGTCAAAAGCTTTGACTTGTTTTCCGAATAGGAATTCATCGACTCCGAAACGTCAAGAATCACAAGAACGTCAAGTTCCCGCTCCTCTTCGTACATCTTAACATAGGGGTGACCCATGCGGGCTGTTACGTTCCAGTCTATTGAACGCACGTCGTCACCGGGAAGGTATTCGCGAACACCGTCAAATTCTATCCCGTGGCCACGGTAGAGAGATTTAAAGGAACCGCTTTTCATTCCCTGCGCAAGAGAAAGGGCGCTTAGGTGGAGGAGTCTTGCCTTGTTGGAAAGTTTGTTCGTGTCCATACGTTAGCCGACCTTGGATTACGGAACCGGCATAAGGTCTATAATCTTGCCGATAAGGTCGTCTGCCGTAATTGAATCTGCCGCAGCCTCGTAGTTAAGCACCAGGCGGTGGCGCAAAACCTGCTTTGCAACCTTCTGAACGTCGTCTGGAAGCACAAAGCTTCTGCCGGAAAAAAGTGCCTGAACCTTTGCACAGCGCAAAAGAGCAATGCCGGCACGGGGACTTGCACCGAATGAAATGTAGTGCAGAATGTCGTTCTTGCCCTTGGAAGAAGCCGAATGCTTTTCGTTCTTGCGGGTGGCATCCGGACGGGTTACGTTTATTATGCTTACGATGTAGCTAAGAATCTTTTCGTCAGCGGTGATTGCCTCTGCAGCACGGCGGCAGTTTGCCAAAATCTGCTGGCTGAATACCCTGCGCACCGGTGTATCCACAAATTTGCCGTTTGAAGCAACGATTTTAATTTCCTCTTCCGGTGTGGGGTAGGAAATGATGATTTTCATAAGGAAGCGGTCAAGCTCTGCCTCTGGAAGCTTGTAGGTTCCTTCCTGCTCAATGGGGTTCTGGGTGGCAAGCACAAAGAATGGGTCTGGAAGCCTGTAGGAAGTCTCGCCGATGGTAACCTGGTTTTCTGCCATTGCCTCCAAAAGTGCCGACTGAACCTTTGCCGGGGCACGGTTTATTTCGTCCGCAAGCACTATGTTCGTAAAAACAGGGCCCTTGCGAACCAAAAAGCGGCCGGAGTTCTGCTCGTAAATTAATGTTCCCGTAACGTCAGCAGGCAAAAGGTCGGGCGTAAACTGAATCCTCTTGAATTCCAGCCCCGAAACTTCCGCAAAAGTGCGGACAGCCAAAGTCTTTGCCAAACCTGGAACACCTTCAAGCAATATGTGACCGCCTGCAATAAGCGCCGTTAAAATACCGTCAACGATTTCCGTCTGGCCAACAAGGCGCACAGCCGTTTCCTTGCGGCAGTAGTCAATATATTTTGCACATTCCTCAAGCTGTTCTTTGCTAACAGAGTTTTCAATTTCCATAATAATTCCTTCTAGCACTAGATTCTTCTATAATATCAATATTTCTTATTGAATTCAATCATACGCGCATTATTTACTTTTTGCCAAACATTCTTGATTTTTCTCTTCTTCTGGACGTGCTTTCTTTTGCTCTACCATTTTATTTCTTGGCTAATTCGACCGCCCATGCCCCTGCGCCACCGCCGTTCCGCCCTTCGCTAACGCTCATACCGCTTGCGCGGTACTACGGGGCTCCATGGCGGCGTAGGTTGTTGCGGAGGCACATTGATTAACACAAAAAACCGCTCCCTGAGCCTCTCGAAGGGCGCTTGTATGCAAAGAGGTGCCAGTTCTTCGTTGGGGTGAAGTTTTTCTGCTACCACAAACAATCCGCTCCCTGAGGCTCTCGAAGGGAGTTTGTATGCAAAGAGCCGGCGGCCCTTCGAGAGTCTCAGGGGCCGGGATGCTTTGCTATGGAATGTGGTTTGCGCAAGGTTTAAAAACAGAAAAGGCCACTGGCGAACCAGTGACCTTTTTTGGTTAGGTTAGTGTAGTGTTAGCTACGCTAGGCTTAGAACCATACAGAGAGAGCAACAGGGATTGCCCAAACGAAGTTCTTGTTTTCGCCCTTATCATTTGGAACACCTGCTACACCACCGAGGCTACCGCTGTTTGTAACACCCTGGAATGCAACTCCGATGTAGCCGTTAGAAGATACGTTCTTTGTTACGCCAACAGAGAATGCCATGCGGTCTGTGTTGTCTTTCTTTCCGTCCTTGTCCTTTTCAGGTGACATATAGCGGAAGTCCGCGTTTGCAGCAAGACCGTCGCCAAGGTCATAGTCTACGCCAACACCAGCCTGGAAACGTGGCTTCATTGCATCGTTGTTGTAGTATGTAAAGAATGCACCACTTGCGCTAACCTTGAGCTCTGGCATAACCTGGTAAGAAGCACCAAGAGCAACCTTCATCTTCTGGTGTGTAGGATCATTGTCCTTTGCATCTTTTACAACATCATAGCGGAAACCAACACCAGCATAGAGACCTTCTACTGCGAGAATGTCAATTTCTGCTTCAAGAGCACAGTTGCTGTTTCCGTCTGTCTTTGGAGAAATTCCGTAGCCAGCAGCTTCCAATGCAGCTTCTGCTTCTGCTGCAGAAACTGTACCGTCAGAGTCAGCATCGTTAGTATCATCAGCAAGTGCATCAGCAAGTGCAGCAGCCATATCAGCATCGGAAATCTTTTCGTCATTCAATGTATAGAATGCATCTTCAGAAGCTGCACCATTACCGATGTACTGACCCTTAACCTTTACAAGGCCAGGAACTGTGTAAGCAAAACCACCGCGGAGGTTCTTGTATGTCTGTCCAGCCTTTACGTTTGCATCAATGATCGGAACTACAGCCTGAACATAGAGGTTCTCCATTGGAGTAACTTCTACCATAAGACCTGTATCGCCGAAACCGCTCATCAAGAGACCTTCATCTCCTGCGATCCATGCATTCGGGCGCATCCAGTTCCATGAACCGTAGCATACATCACCACGGAGTGTGTTGTTATCAAAGTTACCATAAGAAACTTTAACCATGTCAATCGGCTTTACCCAGAGGTTTGCCTCATCAGGACCGTCAAAGCTTATAGAGTTGTCACCTTTCTCGCTAGAGAAGATTCCATAGTTAAAGCCTGCGTTTCCGTCTGGAGCAACTGCTGTAACGTTGAGACGTGCTGCACGTGGAGCGCCACCCCAAGAGTTAGAAGCTGCTGTGATTGTCTCGTCACCATTGTTTGCAACCGGAGCTGCGAGAACGCGCATCCAAGCACCAAATGTGATACCTTCTGCGAAAGATACAGCTGCGAAAGCTGCCATTGCAGTGATAGCCAAAATCTTTTTCATAAGATTCCTCCTATTTTTATAAGAACTCCCAAAAGGGATTTCTATTAATTACATTATCACCAAATTACAAATATGTCAAACAAATTCTTAAAAAATTTGTTATTTTTTGTAACATTTTTTTAGAATTTTCAAAGGCGGGCCTTTGGAACCCACATCTGGGGGAGAGAAAACCCCCTACTCCGAAGCGAGTTTTTTCTCTGCTTGAAACTTCGTTGCAAGTTCCCCCAGACCCCCTCTCTTTCCCGGCACGGTTTAGGGGCTTTGCCCCTAAAAACCCCCTGTTTTCACAAGTTGATGTTTTTGGGGTGGATGTTTATTGGTTGGAGAGACACAAGTTCCTTTTTTCTATGCTCAGGGAGCGGTTCTGCAACCAAAGTCCCTCCCTTGTATTGGTAGCCAAGTAACAGATCCTGAATCATGGTTCGACACGCTCACCAACCGTTCAGGATGACATGCTTGTGCCGATGGTTTTATTTTCGGCAGCTATATTTTTATTTATAACAGATTATTATTTCTTTTGTCAAGTTTTTTTTTCAAGGGCGAGCCCTTGGGACCCACATCTGAGGGAAGGGAAACCCCCTACTCCGAAGCGAGGGTTTTCCCTCCCCCAGACCCCCTCCCTTTCCCGGCACGGCTTAGGGGCTAAGCCCCTAAGAACCCCAAGTTTTCACAAGTTGCATTTTGGGTGGGACGTATGTTTATTGGTTAGCAAGACGCATGTCTTTTCAAGATCCTCGGTAACTGCGACGTTGCTCTGGGGCAACACTACGAACAACCTATGCTGCTATGGAGGGGCGCGGTTGCGTTGGCGGGTTATTCTTGACAGGCGTCGGGGCCTAGTTCGTTGCGAAGTATTTCTTTTATTTCGGCTTGGGTTCTTTCTACGGAGGTTGCTATCGTGCTTATGGCGACTTTGTTTTTGTAAAGTCCGATTACGTTCCGGCGAAGATTCAGCTCGGCTCCTCGTTCCATTGCGTCGTCCAGGTAGATGTTCCTCATCATATAGCGTCTTTTGAACAGATTCATGTTTTTTACCTCCTGTGCAAGTTTTTCCAAGCGCTGGGTGAATGCCGTCGTAGCGGTTCCCTCGTCTATGTAACGGAGCAATCCCGATCGTTCATCGTTGCCGTCAGATTCCCACGCACTTGCATTATACAACACTTTTATGCTTTTGTCGCCAAGTTTTAGCGAAGTATCCTCCTGACAGGTGTTCACAAATGTGTAGACGGGTCTCCCCAGGGAGAAGGGGTCCTTCGTACAGATAAAAATCACATAGCTCTGGCACAGACTTTCGTACTTGCTGCCCTTCATGAGGGAATCCACGTCCAGGAGTCCCTGATAGTAGCGCATCCTGAGCGGAAGGGAAGAGGTTCTTGATGTCTGCATCTCTATGTTGTAGAGGGTCTTTCCGTCGTTGGCAAGTACGTCCAAGCGGATTCCCTTTGTGTCGTAGAAGGGGCTTATGGTCTTTTGGATTTCCGGGTAGGTGATTTGCATGGGCTGCATATTAAGAAGTCTTTCGATTACTCCTGCACACACATCTTTTTGGTGCATCAGGGCGCCAAAGAGGTAGTCGTCTGCAATCACGGAAATCAGTTCTGGGCTCCACTACCAGGGAAATCTGTCTGAAAATCCATGGTGCGCGGTAATAGGACTTCCGCTCCCTTCGGTCGCTCCGCGCAAATGGATTTTCAGCCATATTTCCCTTCCCGTTGCTCCCAAAACTGATTTCCGGGTGTTTTTATAAGAAGGTATTTTTTCTTTCATATACTTATATATGTGCTCTGGAAATTTGAAAACTGACGTGTTTGGGGAAATTTTTCTTGGAAAAGCGTGTGGGTGATTTGCACAGGAATGCCGGGAATACAATGTGTTAAGTTGACGGAAAATGCGCAAAGATATATATTGGAAGAAACGGGGACGCGAAGCAAACTAAAGCGACAGCCTCCGTAGCTTGTGTTACAAGCCCGCCGAAGTCGTCACACTATGGGCGGGCTTTTTTATGCTCTAATCCTATTTTGTTAGGAAGGTGAGCAAGTCTAGGATAATCGCAAGCGATTATCTGCGAGTTTTTGCAAAGCAAAAACTCGTGAAGCAAGTCGCAAGACTTGCGACTCTCCTTCATTCATGAGAAATCGGAGGCAAGCCGCCACAATTTGCAAAGCGTCCCCTATGCGATGTATGTTATCACAAAAAATTATAAGAGCAAAGTCCTTGAAGCCACCAAGCCTAGCCGGGATTGGAGTGGTTGCGCAGCAAGACCGCGCAAGCGGGCCGGAGCGACAGCGTAGCCACGCAAAGCCCGTAATGCAATTGAGTTTGACCGGATCCGTAGGGCCGGGCACAGTAAAACCACCAAGATGGCTCCAAAAAAAGTAAAATTCCTAATTTTCAAAAGTACGCAAAAGTGCTATATTTTCCGGTGATGTATTACGGCAACATAAAGAAATTTGACATTGCGGACGGTGAGGGAGTAAGGGTTTCCCTCTTTGTAAGCGGTTGCAGGGTTTGCTGCCCGGGCTGCTTTCAGAAGGAGACGTGGAATTTTTGTTTTGGAAAGCCGTTTACAAAAGAGACCGAGGAAGAAATATTAAAGGCACTTGAGCCGGAATTCATTTCTGGGCTTACAGTTTTGGGCGGGGAACCATTTGAGCCAGAGAACCAGGCCGTACTCGCACCATTTTTGCAGCGCGTAAAGCAGACTTTTCCGCAAAAGAATATCTGGTGCTATACAGGCTACATTTACGACAAGGACATTTTGCCCCAGGACGGCAAAAAGCACACCGAGTACACACAGGCAATGCTTGACTGCATAAACGTTCTTGTGGACGGGCCCTTTGTTCTTGAAAAAAAGGACATATCCTTGAACTTTAGGGGTTCTAGCAACCAGAGGATACTTAGGCTAAAGTGAAAGTTCAGGTTTGCCGCTTTACTTCGCTTGACTTCAACTTCGTTCTATTTTATAATCCTTGTAGTGGTGAGTCCTACCCAAAGTGGAATCTATAAAAGCAGTGAACCCTACTGAAAGTGGGAACTTTAAAAGCGGAGGGTCCTGCCGTCAAGTGGAATCGAGAAAGCCGGTCAGTTTGCTGATACGGCTTTTTTTATTAGAAAAAATGAAACAAGAAAGGCTAAATTTATACTTTATGGATATGAAATATGTACGCAATTTGCACAAGGCCGATAGCCGCGTACAGTCGGTTTCTCCGCAAATTCACAAAAGCAACCGACCGTTTGTTGGAATAATAGTAGTTTGTGATGAACACAAGTATTGCATTCCATTGGATTCTGCAAAGGAAAAACATAAAACTCAAAAAAATGACGTTGATTTTACAAGGATATTTGACGGGGAAAAGCTCATAAGTGTTTTGAATTTCAACAACATGATACCTGTCGATGACAAATTTGTAAGAAAAATTGATTTGAAGCCAACAAAAAGCGACAATCCTTCACAAGCAAATTATAAGAAATTGTGCATAAAAGAAATTACATGGTGCCGCAAAAATCACGAAGCCATAGTAAAAAAGGCCAACAAATTGTATTATTTGGTACAAAAGCAAAATTGCAGCGGCATGTTGAAAAAGAGGTGCAACGATTTTAAGAAGCTTGAGAAAGTTTTAGAAAAGCTATTGCAAAAGGAATAAGCTGTCTGGTTGTCCTTGGGGAGCCAGCAACCGCTTACCAGGCTTGCACATCTATTCATATCTATTTTCATATCTATTATTATAGAAAAAACTTTTTTACAAAAAGCTGTTATTTTCTTTTGCAAAATTTGTTATATTTGCAGAGACTGGGGAGAGCAACTTTTTTAGAGGTCAAAAATGAAAGTAGTAAAACCGTGTATTTTGATTATTGCAGCATTCGTCTGTTCAGTTTCTTCTTTTGCAACAAAGGCAATGTCTTCCTTTACCATGCAGAAATACCGGGATTTTACCGAATGCCGCGCACAGGCATCCAAATCTACGGACTACAATGCTATTATAGAAAGCTACGGCAAATTTGAAAAAGAGGTTCTTGCCCAGCTGCCAGCCCAGGCCACGGACCTTGAGCAGGAAAAACTTTTCTGGGAAAGCTGCGTTCGGCTTGCAAAATTTGAATACATATTCAACATAAAGGCAGACATTAAGCAGGAACGCCTTGCCCTAAAGAGCCAGATGGAGCGCAACGAAAAATACATCAGCGCACACAGAAAGAAGGACGGTGTTGCCCCGCTCTTTTACATGATTACCGGAGACACCACATCCTGCTACATGAGCTTTTCGGTGGCAAGTGCAATGTTCCACGGAATGAGGGTAAAGACTTTGTACGAAAACGCTGTGGAAGGCGGCACAAACATGTGGGCGGCAAACCTAGGGCTTGGACAGTGGATGTTCTATGCACCGGGACTTCTTGGCGGCAGCATGAAGAAGGCGGAAAAGCACTTTCTTGCGGCGGTAAAGGCTTCTGTTACCGATGCGGAAAAATTCTACACTTACACCTATTACGCCCAGTTCCTATTTGAGCGCGGAAAAAAGGACGATGCCTTGGCCTACATGCAGAAGGCTGATTCACTTTATCCGGGCAGCAACTACCTTGCAAGAATCAAAAAGCTGAATGAAAAAGGAACTGGGCTTTTCACATACAACAGGGAACATTCAGGCGTAGACCAAAACACAGACCCTGATGCAAAAGATTTGTAGGGAATGCATATCCTCCTAGCAGAAGAAGCCTAGCCGGGATTGGAGGGGTTGCGCAGCAAGACCGCGCCAGCGGGCCGGAGCGGAAGCGGAGCCCCGGAAAGCCCGATGAAAATGGCCTCCCGACAGGGCAGTTAAATATGCAATGCGCTCCAAAAAGAAAATGAACGCAAAGCTTTCACGGTCCCTGAATCCATATTCGTAGCAGGTGCGTGCGGATATGGCGTAGCAGTTCAGGGTGACAGCTCACCTACTACAGGCGCTCGCTGTGGTCGTCGCGCTTGCCACCCTTGCCCAAGACAACGACAATCTCGTTACTTTCAGCAAGTTCGCTTGCGGGAACCGTAATTCCATCTATCTTTTTGCCGTTCAGCGTAAGTTCCGCAACTCCGCAGCAGACGTGTTCAGGATTCTTTACCTGAATGTTAAGGGTCTTGCCCCGGAATACGCGCTGGATTTTGTAGCCGTCCCATTCATGCGGAATACAGGGGTCAATCATCATGCCTTCGTACTGAGGGCGGATTCCCAAAATGTACTGGGTGATTGAATAGTAGTTCCACGTTGCAGCCCCACTAAGCCAGCTAACACGAGTGTTTCCCGCTCTTGGCGAGAAGGTTGAGTATGTGGTCTGCCCAACAACGTAGGGTTCGCTCTGGCGGATTTCTGCCTTGTCGTTGTAGGCGGCCGGAATTGCAGCCTTGCAGTATTCAAATGCCTGGTCACCGTTGCCAAGAAGTGTCTCTGCAATTATGCCCCAACCCTGCGTGTGGTTAAAGATACCGGCATTTTCCTTGATTCCCGGGTTAAATACTACTGCGCGCATAACAGCAACGCTTGTGTGTACAAACGGAGGAGCGCTAAGCATAAGTCCGTACGGTGTGGCAAGCTTTT
>JAGCWT010000017.1 GCA_017961705.1 Treponema sp. | reverse complement strand
TGATGCCGGTGGCCATGGCGTGGGTGCCATACCCGTTCCCATCCCGAACACGGAAGTCAAGCCCCACAGCGCCGATGATAGTGGCCCTGCGCCGCGAAAGTAGGAGGCCGCCGGCTTTTTTTTATTTTAAAGCTGACACACTACAATCTATCTACATCTAATTATGATTCTTTATTTTGGGCACAATGTAGGGGCTGGAGCCTTGTGGCATGCCCTTGCGGTGGTTGACCTGTTGGAGTTCCCCGAATTTAGTTGTCTGCAACTGCATTCAGGGGGATTGGGAATGCTGAATCTTGGTGGCGGCCGGCGATTCCGTACATCTTGTACTTGCCATTTGAAAGTTTGTCGGTCTGTATGTGGACTGCATCCATGGCAGGGGATATGTCTTCTGTGTTTCCTTTTCTGGAACTTTGTTTGAAGCCAATGCCTGTGACTGTGCACTTGCGCAAATTGTTAGTGTGGCAGGGCAGACCAATGCAGATACAGCCGGAATCAAATGAATTTTTTTTATGTTCACCTCCGGGTAAATTTTATGTGAATACTATACAAAAAAAAGTAAACTGTCGACCCGTGGGGTGGGGAGTTCGCATAAGGATTATCTGCAATGCATATTAATGCGCGGCAGGGATTGGAGGGGCGGCGAAGCCGTTGCGTTAGCAATGGAGCGGGAAGGGACCCGCGAAACCCCGGAAAGCCCACACACAAGGCACAGTTTCTTTGCATTTAAAATATTCGCGGGAAAGAGGGCACTGCCGCAAAAATAAAAAAAATAAGAAAAATCTAGAACTGGCGTATTGAGTAGTGAATTTTTCCGAGGATGCGGATGTCTGTGCTTTGGACGCTTTCCGTCATTTCCTTGTAATCCGGGTTGTCGGAGATTATGTGCCACAGATTTTTGTCGCGGTGAAGTCTTTTTATAAAGCCGGACCCTTTGTACTGGAGGGCGTAGATTCCGTCTTTGTTTTGCCAGCCGATGCCGTCGCAGATTACGATGTCGCCGTCAAAGAGGGTGCTTTCCATGCTGTCGCCGTGGACTGTGAGCGCTGCGGCCGTGGAGGCGTATTCCTTTAGTTTTTTGGGGACAGGGATATAGCCGCTTATGCTGTCTTCTTCTGGGAGAAATTCGCCTTTTCCTGCGCTTAGCAGTTGGTCGTAGAGCGGTATTTGTATTGTGGAAGAAGATTCGCCGTTGGTGTATTCTTCGCCGAGCAAGTCTTCTATGCGGCAGTCAAGAGCCTGGGCGATTCGGTATGCAGTGTCAACACCGGGAAAGCGCTTGTAGTAAATCATGTTTCTGAGCGTTTGCAGGTTGACGTCTGTTTTTAGGCAGAGCCACTGTTGCAGAAGTCCCTTTGCCTTTAGCTGCTGTTTTACGTTGTTCCAAAAAATTGAGCTCTTTGAATCCATAAGAAAACTATAGCACATATTTTTCTTTTTGAAAATCCCTTTTTTGTGAAAATAATATACTTTTTTGAGGATTTTATATTGACAAATCCCTAAAAAAGGATATAATGATAATTGTCCTGTTAAAGCAAGATGAATCCCATTTCTTCTTTGCTGACCCATATATATTCCACTGGCCGCATGAGGCGGAGCTTTTATTCCCACGGAAGCGAAGCTTCTTGCGGCTGATTTTTTTTACGGCTATTTTTTTTGATTCGCGCGGAAGGCTTGCATACTGTTGCAGGTGAACACCCACTTGGGGTAAAATAGGGGGATTTATACCCCTGTCTTGCTGCGGGTGTGTTGATTGTAAAGTGCTTTGTCTAAAACTTTTTGTGCGGCTTGGATTTTTCTTTTAAAGGTGCTAGATTCAATTTTGGATTCAATTTAAGGATGTAAATATGGGCTTGGACGGTGCAAAAATCATTGATAGCGATTTGGCAAATGATATTTATAATGATTTTATGGCTCTTTATGATGAAGGTTATAAAATTGAAGAGATAAAATCAAAAATAGAAGAGTACAAAGTAGAACTAACAGATGATCTTGAGCTTGAAATATATCTTACGGTTTTTGCCCAGGCTTTGTGGGAGATAGGGGAAAATGTTGATGAGCTAAAAGAGCAAATAGAGGACTTGCAAAAATCGGATAAAGCGTTTGCAATATGGAATAAGGTGGACAAAAATCTTGCAGGAGAGCGAAGGAAAGTTGTAAGCAGATTCTTAAATAAAATTTCAGTAAAAAGAAAAAGTCCACGGCCACGCAAAAAATATAGGAAGGTAAAAAATGTAATTTTTGCCACAGGAGACCTATTGTCTTTGGAATGCAAATGTAAAAAGATAATTGTTTTGACGGCGGGAAGTTTTCAGAATGGGAACAGCTTTGTCTATAAGTTTGCTTTTTGCAATGAAGTGTTTGATGAAACGCTAAAAGAAAAGGATATAAACAGATTGGAATTCTTTGGGCGCAAGATTCCGAGCAGCTTGGATGAATGCGGGTTTGTATTGGGACTTGAAGAAATTTTTGTTGAGCATTCAGACCTGGTAAAGATAAAAGATGAATTTGCAAAATTTGCACATGTAGAATTGGATGGGAAAAAATACAGCGATGGTTCATTCGCATATTCATCTTCTGCAGAAGAAATTATAAAAGATTGTGATAGGATATCTTCCCATAGTAGTGGGTTAGAGTATAATATTAGCCTTGGAAAAATAACCAAATAACCTGGACTGAAAAAAAATTGCTGAAGCTCTTAAGCAATAGAAGCAATATTAGAGAAGAAGTTTAGAAAGAAGTTTGGAGAGTAAAAGATGAAAAAAAGGATTTTGTTTATAGCATGTTGCCTTTGCATAATTGCGCCCCTGTTTGGCAAGACTATAGATAATTCTTTTAGCTTGGGCAAGGCAGAAGATATAAAGGAGATTGTTGTTAGAAAAAGAAATATAAATGACCGTCAACAGGATATTGTCGTAAAACTAAATGAAAGTCAAAAAAATGAATTTCTTGAAAGAATAAAATTTTCAAGGCAGGAACGCTATCTAAAAGTAATGCTTTTGTATGAAGCCACAGTTTACTATAAAAACAATGAGAGTAGAAAAATATGGTTGAACGGCAGCGTAATTAAAGACGAGGAGGGAAAAGCATACAGGCTTGAAAATAATATGCGCCTCTTCATAAATTCTTTGTTTTCAGAAGAAGAGCATTCAAAGCTTTATAAAGAAAAGATTGTAAAAAGTGATGGCCGCAACCTTCATGTGTATCAGGCAAATTATTCAAGAAAAGATTTGGTGCGCATAAACGGAGTTACTTCAAATGCAAACCCGGCAGGCACTTACGACCTTGAGTGGAAAATTGGACAGGAACTTATTGATGCGCAGACCAGCTTTTTGAAGAAAAAATATCTGAAGGATTATATCAAAAGAGAAAAGCTAAGGGAGCTGGCTGATTCATATATAAAATTAATTTTTTATTCCGATGAACCATTGAATTTTTCATCATATGAATTGCATCCCCTTGATGACAAAAAGGAAAAGTGGATTATTTATTTTATCTATGTAACGAATGAACATAAAGGAAAAAAGAATTATTGGGATGAAGTTGTATTCATGATGCCGGACGGTACGATTGTAATAAGCGATGCTAATTATGAGAACATTAAATTTGACGAATAATCTTGCATGGACAGTGAAGGGGGGATTGTGAAAGACAAAAAAGAGATAGCTAGGCAGCAGGCAGATTTTATTGAAAAACAAAAGATTGAAGCTAAAAGTTTTATTGATAAAATTGATAAGTCGGAAATAGAAACAATATTGCTGGCAGGGAGTGTGGCAAGGGGAGACTTCTTTCCTGGAAAATTTGGCGGCATGATTGACCTTGTTGTGATGAGAAAAAATGGAAGCAAGGTGACTGCGGAAGATATTTTTGGGCCTAACCAAGAACCGGACATTCCTTTTCATTGCGTAAAATCGGGAGCTTGCTGGTTTGAAATTCTTTTTACGGATTTTATAACTGCAAGTGATTTTGCTAAATTTGATGAGCCTAGAAAATATTCAATATTGGAAGCAGAGATTGTATATGATGCAGATGGAAGCTTTGGAAATGAACTAAAAAAAATAAATGAACTCAAAAAAGAAGAGTGCGCCTTGGAGCTTAAGAATAAAATAGGTTATATCAACTATTTGCTTTCGGATTACAAAAAGGACAGATGGTTCAGAAGGGATGCCTTTTTGCAGATGCATGAAAATTTAAATACCGCAATCAGGATGGGTGTCTGTGGCTTGTATTACAAAAACAATAGCTATGTCCCTGCGGAAGACAGGCAGTTATATTATTCCCTGAGCCTGGAGAAGCTTCCTTTTAACTATGAAAAAGTGCTTGTAAAATTAAAAAGTCAAAAGAGCAAAAGCTTTTCTAATTATAAAAAAAGAGAAGAACTTTTTAGAAAGACAATACTTGCCTTTATTGAACAGGAAGATGCGCACTAATTGGAGATGTAATTGTGAAAAGACGGAAACCTGTGATTTTAAATAAGGGAGATGTAATAAAAACTAATCCCCAGAAAGGATACTGGGGCTGTGCCATCGTGCTTGATGTTCAGGAGCATAATGATGAATTCCAGCCTCTTTGCCTAGTTGCGGTTACGGACTTTGTTTCTAGGGAGGATTTTTCTTTTGAACAAGTGCCAATAGAAAAACTTTCTATTCTGAATATTGACCGAAGCGTTAGGGTTGGAAAAGGTATATATTGCGATGACGGAAAAGAAATTTGCATAGAAATTCATTGCAGGAAAATGAATTCTGGACAGGAAGTTATTGCTTGTATAGATAGCTTTCCTTTTGAACTGCCGGAGATTACGTATAAGGTTGGCTACGGGAAGGGTGACGGTTATCCTCTTTGCGGTCCAATAACAGAAGGCTTGGGCTTTCAGGCTGTAATTGCTTGGAGAAAGGCTAATGAAAAAGAAGCTTTTATGTTAGATGTGGAAGGCACTAGGCAGATAACAGAGAACGTGTTAAGGAGATGAGTATGGGTTTGTTCAACAAGTATAAAATAAAGGCCAAGGATATAAAGCCGTATGTTTTAAATTACGGAGCTTGCCTTGCCAGCAAGATGATTACCCAGAAGGGGTTGGGACTGAACTATATGTACAGGGAAGAGCCGGACAATGACGTTGACAGCGGATGGCGTTTTTTTTCTGGCTGCGAGACGGATGATTACGTTAATAACCCAAAGAACATTGAACTTTATGATGTGAACACGATAGCAAACTATTCACCGGACATAATTCCTTTCCTTGATATTGCAGAAGGATTTGCTCTGGAAAGAGATTCAAAAAGCGGCAGGTTCTATCTTTTAAAGGATAATGAAAAAACAAATTTTGATTTGGACTATGCGATAGGTCAGTTAAGAAAAAGAGACGAGGAAGTTCCCATTCATGCTAAGCTGCCTGCAAAAGAAGATCTTGAAAAGTTGGCAAAGGAATTGGGGCTGGACTTGGGGAGCGGCATTCCATTTGATTACGTTCACTATTTGTTGACTGCAAGCGATGTGACTTTTGGAGTGTTGGAGCCAGTTCAAATTCTTAATGAAAATTCAAAGCAGGATTACCTTCCCTGTTTGCTGGAAGACATGGAAAGTTTGGGGATTGGCGGAAAGGGGATTCCTCTTTGCAATGATAACGGCGACATTTACTATATGGCAAAAGACGGAAAGGTTTTCCTCTATTCAGCAGACAGTAGCCGGGATGTTGACCAGTGGGATAATCTTGCAGATTGGATTTTGAATGAATGGATTTTAAACAGGGGCTAAAATTGTTGTGGCACTTTGCAAAAAAAACGGGATGATAAAAAAGGATGAATGAAGAGATAAGGCGGAAGGCAAACATGTGCAGGGCCGCGGATTTGATTGGAGAGGATGTTTCTGGATATATTGATTTTGCTTTATATCTTTTGGACAATAAGGTTGAATCGGAAAATATATTCATATTGGCAGGACTGTCGGAAAGCGAAAAAGGTGATGCAAGAAAGTATTTTGATTGTGTTCTTTTGGAGCTGGACATAAAAATTGACATGGACAAGATTGAGTATTTTTATGTATGCTATTTGAATGAAAAAATTCTTGAGGGAAAGCGTGATGCCCATTCAGCATTGGCAGAACTGGAACAACTTTATATATTCAATGGCAAAGAGATCTGTTATGATTTTTATCTGATATATAATTTGCTTGATTATGTTGATATGGACGAACGCTATAATATGGAACATGTTACCAGCAAAAACATGGATGAATATATAAAAAAGACTTTTGAACTTTTTATTGACATGTACGGAATAAAACTGCCGGAGGATTTTTACGAGCAGGCATATTGCAGGCTGTGCGGAAAAAGGTCCGTTCCTTGCGCTACAAGTAAAAAGACCTTGTTTGGAAAGAATAAGTTCAATTGCATATGCCCTAACTGCAAGCGTTCCAATCTTTATAAGTGGAGCCATTGTTCGGCTAATTCCGGCAAGGAGCTGTATCTAAAAGAGATTGGCTGGGGAAAGTCTGACTTTAAACTGGAAGCTGGGCTTTAAGTGAATTTTATATTTTATTTGTAAATAGGAGTTTGTTATGAATTTTGTAATACAGCACCTGGTTATTTTATTTTCTATTCTTTTTTCTATTTTTATACTTGAATGGATTTTGTTGGGATTTTGGAAGAAGATTTGCTGGTCTGTTGGAATTCCCATCTTTTTTAAGAGGTTTGACTTTAAGGACGCAGAGGGTACATTGAAGAAAGTTGAAGACTTTGTAAATTCATTTGGGGATGCAAAGGGCTTTAAGGATTTGACGTGCAAGAAAGTAGAAGATAACGTCTTCTTTTTTAGGGTCAGGATGGACAGGAAAAACTCTTCATTTTTTCATGGGAGCATAAGGCTTGATTTTGAGAATAGGATTCTTGTTCTAAGGGGGGTACTGGGGGTGTCTGACCTGCTGGCCTTTTTGCTTATAGTTTTTCTGTACATAAACTTCTCGAGCGGTGTGGGATTTTTTTCTCCATACCTACTTGCTGTTTTGCTTGTTGTGGTTAACGAGGGGGGGAACTTTTGGAAATGCAGGAAAATAGCCAAGAAAATAGGGGAGTTGCTTTGTGAGGCAGAAAATTAATAAAAATATGCAAAAAATTCTTATTTCGTATTGACAAAACTTTTTTAAGTCAATATAATATGATTATTCAATTTGCAAAGTTCTTTTGCTGATGAATGCTCCCTTAGCTCAGTCGGTAGAGCAACGGACTGTTAATCCGTGTGTCGCTGGTTCAAGCCCAGCAGGGGGCGGATAACGTAGGGTACCTTTTAGGTGCCCTATTTTTTTTTTGCCCTGCAAGCATTTACGTGTTTTCAAGGCATTAATCTATATTCTTTTTAGTCAGCCTTCCGGGCGAGGAGGACGCTGAAAACCTGGGACTTTCCCAAAGAGTTTCCCAAAAACCTTCCCAAAGGTTTTGCGAATCTGCTTTGGCCTTAGTTCCTCGCTACAGAAAAAAGATAGTAGCGGGAGGTTTTTGTGCGTCCTTATTACATTACCAAAAGGGCAAACGGCTATTACGGAATCCGTCTCATAGACCAAAAAACAGGCCTCATTACGTGCGACAGGAACACACACACCAAGGACAGGGGTGTTGCCGAGTCTATTGCCGTGGGGTGGATGGAAGGAAGAGTAAAACCTTGAAACCTGGTATAACCGCAAGTGCATTCATTCAAGCCAAAATTACAGAATTCAGGAAGCTGTTTATTCAGAGTGTGAAAATCTTGTGGCTTAAACTAGCATTTTTTGTCTACTGTATTGATTTAAGTTCAGGATTATTGACAAGGACATTTAACGTGATAGAATAATATTGAGGATGTTAATGAAGCTTAAAGTTGAACCTGGGGATTTCGATCCGTTTTCCGACTCTTATGATTATAAAATCTCTATCCCGATTTCCGGGGATTTGACTATCGATAAAAAAATGACCGAAAATGAACTTAAGAATTTTCTTGAAGAGATAGTCGAAGTCCTTGGCTATAAGGAAATAGTGGAAACATTTAAATGTACCGTAAAGGATGCGCGTGAAATATCTGAAAAGCTTAAAAGAAATAGCGAATGCCGGGAATGCGATTTAAAGATGAAAGAGTGCTTTAGGTGCTGCAAGGTCTGCCAAAGCCCGCTTGAGCAAAAACTCCTAAAAGCTCTGGTACGAACAGGTATAAAGGCTGAAATGCAGTTGCGGATTAATAAAGACAATACATTGTCTCATTTTCCGGAGCCGGTAAATCCAGAGAAGATTCTGACGATTCCGGATTTTTATGTGGAGACTGAAAACAAGAAAATATGCATATATACAGATGGGCATACTTACCATGAAAGAACGGAATACCAAGCCGTCAGGGACAGAAGCATAGACAGGGAATTGCAGAATTTGGGCTATATTGTATTAAGGTATACGACTTCTGAAATTAACCAGAAACTGCAAGAGAGCGTGGATAGCATAAAAAAAACTATGGGAATATAATGATTCAAATAATGGGGCTCAGTATTATGAAAAAGTTTTTATGTAGCATTTTAGCGGGGCTTTTGTTTTTGAGCGGATGCTCTTTGATTGACTCATCGAATGACGACGGCGGGATAACACTCAGGTTGCCGGAAAACTCTGGACGCTCTGTTACGTCTGAAGGAAGTCTTGTGGCGGAGGGGGTAAGCTACTACGTTGTCCGTTTACGAAAAGATGGTGAGGTTGAGCAGGAAGAAAAGGCATCTCCTGGCTCGATGATAACAATAGACGGCCTTTATCCAGGGGAGTATACGGTTGCAATTCTGGGGGTAGACAGCGACGGAATTGTGCAGGTGTATGGAAGAAGCCCTGCCGTTGAGGTGAAGCCGCGCGATACTTCCACTGCGTCGGTTAGGCTGGAATTTGTTGACGGGATGAGTTTGAGGGTATTTTTTGGTATATTCAACTCTGATGGTGAATATGAGCTTATAAATTCCGGTGGGGCTTCTGTTTCTGTAACTGTAAGTGGAGGCGGAATGTCTTATAGCCATACGACAAGCGAAAATGTATCGGAAGGTTCTGGCGGGCAGGATTTTTATAATACGGATGGGGTTGTTACAGGTCTTCCTAAAACCGTAAGGAATTTTCTTGAGCCGGGCATTTCCTACAAATTTTCCGTAACTGCTTATGATTCTGACTGGGATAAGTCATATTCTGGTTCTGCTTCCTACACGATGGAAAATGGTTATAATAGCGTTGGAGTAAATTTACGGTAATTATTTTCCCTATGAACAAATGTGTGGTTGTTGAGAGTTTTTTTGCTTTAAAAATCTTTTGCTGTGTTTGCCGATTTCCTTAGCGGAGGCCTGTAGCGCGGATTGGAGGGGGCCGAAGGCGTGCGGAGCACCGCGCCCGGTTAGGGGGCAAGCCCCGGAAAGCCGGATATGAGTTTGGCGTGCGGTTTGGGGTGGGGCTGGCGGTAAAAGATGAGGTCTAGCTCCAAAAAAGAAATAAAATTATCTACTATAATATGTCTTGTTCCTGCGTTGCTTTTTTGTCCGTAAATTGTTAGAATGGAAGGAAGTGAATGGAGTAAAACATGGGCAAGATTTCTTTTGCGGAGAAAGTAAAGTCGATTTTTAGCCGCAGTAAGATTCAGGATGAGAATTTTTTTGAAGACCTTGAGGATGCGCTGATTGAAGGCGATATTGGCGCTAAGACTACGGTGGAGATTATTGATTCGCTTGAGGAGAAGTGCCGCGAGGACAAGTCACTGGATGAGCGGTCTGCCCTTGAGGAGCTTAAGAAGATGCTGCTTCCGCATTTGAGGCGGGCAAATCTTGACCTTGAGGACGGTAAGGTGAACGTTTGGATGATTCTGGGCGTTAACGGTGTTGGTAAGACTACCAGTGCGGCAAAGATTGCAAAGCTTTATGCGGATAAGGGTACCAACGTGATTCTTTCTGCTTCCGATACATTCAGGGCGGCGGCTGTTGACCAGATTTCCATGCACGGCGAGAGGCTTGGCATAAGGGTTGTTAGGCACCAGATGGGTAGCGATCCTTCTTCCGTTGTTTTTGATGCGGGGGAGGCTTGCAGGGCAGCAGGCGGCGGTCTTGTGATTGCTGATACGGCTGGAAGGCTTCACAATAAGGAGAATCTTGTTAACGAGCTTAAGAAGATTGACCGTGTTGCTTCTTCCAAGGCTGATCCCGGCTGCTACAAGAAGATTCTTGTGGTGGATGCTACTACTGGCCAGAATGCGCTTAGGCAGGCTGAGGTTTTTAACGAGGCTGTTGGTCTTGATGCCGTTGTGCTTACAAAGTACGATTCTACTGCGAAGGGCGGTGCTCTGGTTCCGATTGGAAAGGAGCTGAATCTTCCTTTTGCTTTTGTGTGCACCGGCGAAAAATACGGCGACATTTCTTTTTTTGATCCGGATTCTTATCTTGACGAATTCCTTGGGCTTTAGGGCGCTTTGTTCTTTTTTTGCGTATGGATTTTGAAGCGGTAATCCTTTCCTTTTATTTGCTTTTTCCTCAGGTTCATCCATGGCAGGCTCGCTTTGATTCTGCTTTTAAGAAGGATGGGCTTTCTGTTAACGTTAGGCAGGACGTGAGAAAGGAGATACTAGGCATTCTGAATTCATACCAGGATTCACTTCTGCCGGTTGATGCTTCTTTGCCCAAGGACGATGCCATTTTTGACACCTTGGGGATTGTTGCGGTGCAGTACAAGAATTCCAGCGGTAAGCTTAGGCTTTTTGAATACGGTGATGAGCAGCTTGCACTTGCGCCTTCTGTGAACGGTGGCAGGGGGATTGTTAGCGTTAACGGTGAATATGTTACGCGCACCCTTTACGATGAGGCTTTTAGGAAGACGGAAAAAATTTCTTGGAAGCAGGGGGCGGGGCTGCCTTTTATTGCAAACAGGAAGACTTATCTTTACCGCGATCCGCTGCCAAAGGGGGGCTTTTTAAAGAAGTATTCTTCTGGTTCCAGTAAGGCTTCCGGTTCTGGTAAGGCTGGCGGGAAGAATGGGGCTGTGGCCTTGGCAAAGGAGCTTGACCAGTATTCAAGGACGCCGGTGAGCCTTTGGGACGAGGATTTTGAGAAGAAGAAGATTCAGGACGTGAAGTTTGATTCCAGGGGAAATCCCGTGCGCATAGATTTTTACGATGTTGTTAAGGATGAGGAGTCCAATAAGGAGAGTAACCTTCTTGTAAAGACGAGGGTTTCTTCTTTTGATGGCAGCGACAGGCTTGTTTCCGAAGAGGAGCGGCTCTTTTTTAAGAAGATGGATCCGCTTCGCCTTACAATGACAAAGGATGCCTTTCTTACCAGGAAGAATGTTTATACTTACAAGTCTTATACGGACATTCCTGACTGCCAGTTTTACGAGGACGGCATTCTTCGCATGAGTACGGTCTATTCAAAGAACGAGAACTATACGGAAACTGTCTATTTTGACGGCGGGCTTTCAATAAAATCCGTTTACAAGGACGGCGTTAAGGTAGAGGAGATTGCCTATTCAAACGGCGATGAAAAATACAGGAGAAAATTCAATGATAGGTAGGAAGATTTTTTCTTCGCTAAAGTGGATTTATTATGTCTCCAGAAGGTTCAGCAAGGTGGACAGGAAGGGGCGTACCGCTGTAACTTCTGCCCTTGCTTCTTTGGGGGTAGGATTCGGCGTGCTTGCGCTCATAGTTGTAATTGGCGTAATGAACGGTTTCCAGATGGAATTTATAGATGCAATCATGGAGATAAGCTCCTACCATGTCCGCGTGGAAAATCAGGATGACTACGAGGAATTTTCTGCCTGGTGCAGGGAACAGAAGGTTCAGGTTAGGGGCAGCACTTCATTCTACGAAGCACAGGCTTTGGTGGTTGGCCCTTCCGGCAGCGAGAATGCGGCTTTGATACGTGCGGTTGACAAGGATGTTATGACGGACGACCCGGGATTTGCATCTGAGGTTCACATGGTTTCCGGTTCATTTGACTTGTCTGCCCCGGATTCAATCGTTCTTGGAAGCGAGCTTGCCCGTTTGCTTAAGGCAAGGGTTGGCGACAGCGTTAACATTTTTGCCCTTAGCGGTTCAAGTGACGTTAGCCTTTTTTCTTCTGACAGGAATTTTACGGTTGCGGGAATCTTCCACTGCGGCTATTCGGATATAAATGCAAGCTTTTCCTTTGTAAACACGGAGGCTGGGCAGGCTAATTTTGGAAAGGGTGCAAAGAAGGTAATCGGTGTAAAGCTTGCCGATTCAAACCGTGACGCCCTTTTTATAAGCGGTGTGGAAAAGGCCTTTCCCTCTGCCAAGGTTGAAAGCTGGAGGAATTTTAACAGGTCTTTTTTTGGTGCCCTGCGTGTGGAAAAGAACATCATAATGCTTCTTGTCCTTCTTATTTTTGTGGTGGTTGCTGTTAACATATACAATGCCATGCGGAGGATGGTTTACGAGAGGCGGGAGGAGATTGCAGTTCTTAGCGCTCTTGGCGGAACTAAGTCTCAGGTTCAGGCCGTCTTTATTGTAAAGGGATTTACAACTGGCTTTTTTGGTGCAATGCCTGGCCTTATTGCGGGGCTTCTCTTGTGCGCCAACATGGGCAGCGTCTTTATGTTCCTTTCCAAGCTTCAGTTTTATGCGGCTTATTTTTTTGTTATGCTGACCAATCCTGCAAATGCGTCTTATGTTGCGGAAAACCCAATGTTCAGGATATACGCTTCTATTCCGGCCCGTACCGTGTTCAGCGAGGTTGCTGCTATATTTTTCTTTGGCATATTTTCTTCGCTTGCTTCTTCGTGGCTTGCGGGGCGTGAAATCCTAAAGCTAAATGTTTCGGAGGTTCTTAGGGATGAGTGATTCAAAAGACATAATTGTTCGCGTGGAGAATTTGGAAAAGACTTACCGTACTCAGATAGAAAGCCTTACTATATTGAAGGACCTTAACATGAGCGTTCCCCGTGGCTCCAAGTGCGTTATTGTGGGAAGGAGCGGCAGCGGAAAGTCTACCCTGCTGAATATAATCGGCGGTTTGGACAGCGCTACCTGCGGTTCTGTTACGGTGGACGGCATTCAGGTTGCAAGCATGGCGGAGGAGGAGCTTACCCACTACAGGCAGAAGGTTCTGGGTCTTGTATTCCAGTTCCACTATCTGCTTAAGGATTTTACCGCTTTGGAGAACGTTTTCCTTCCCTGCTACATGGCGGGCGAAAAAAAGAAGCTTGCTGTTGAAAAGGCAAAGTCACTTCTGCGTGACGTTGGGCTTGAGGACCGCATGAACCATCTTCCTTCTGAGCTTTCTGGCGGAGAGAGGCAGAGGGTTGCTGTTGCTAGGTGCCTTGTTAACGATCCTGAGCTTATTCTTGCTGACGAGCCTACCGGAAACCTTGACCCGGCAAATGCGGCGCTTATCGGAGACCTTTTGTTCAGCATGGCGGACAAGTACAAAAAGACCCTTATCCTTGTTACCCACGACATGAACCTTGCTTCCAAGGGGGATGTGCGCTACTTTATAAAGGACGGAAAGCTTTCTTCCGCGGACGTGGCATCGGACGCTGAAAATCTGGGGGAAAATCAATGACTTTGGCATCCAGTCTTTTGTATGCAATAAGGATTCTCTTTCCAAAAAGCTCGCCTTCTTCTTCGTCTGGAAGAAAGAGTAACGGTGAAAGGAGCCTTGCGGGGGCTTTGCTCTGCATTGGGCTTAGCCTTGTGCCACTTGTTTCCGTTCTTGTTATAAGCGACGGCATGATTCAGGGCATTACGGGGCGGCTTATTGGGCTTTGTTCACAGGATATTGCCGTCTTTCTTGATATGTCTGCCTGGCAGGAGAAATACGGGGAGAAGATAAGCGAAAAGGACTGCATGGATCTTGCCCAGCGCCTTTCCCTTGTTGAAGGTGTTACTGACGCTTTTCCAGAGCTTGATTCAACTGCCCTGGCTGCGGGTAAGTCTTCCCGTTCTGGTGCCAGCGTGCGTGCGGTTCAGGGGGACATTTTTAGTGCCAACAAGGCTTTTGCTTCTCTTTTTACCGTGGTGGAAGGTTCTGTAGACATGAATGAGGATTCGTCCGGGAAAAACAAGGCCATTCTTTGCAAGAAGATTGCTGACGACCTTGGGCTTCATGCCGGTGACAGCCTGCGCCTTATCTGCGTGAACAAGACTGCTGGCGGTTCTCTTAGCCCACGCATGGTTCCCTTTACGGTTTCGGGAATTGTTTCTTCCGGCTACCAGGAGCTTGATGCGCTTTGGGTCTTTATTCCGCTTGAGGCCGGTCTTGCCAATTTTTCCCCTGCGTCTTCCAAGCTTATTTTGGGGCTTAAGACTGCCGATTCATTTTCCCCAGAGCTTATGAAGATAAAGGACCGCGTTATAGACGACGTCTTTGGCTTTGCGGGCAACGAAGAGCTAGAGGGGGCTACCGTCTGGACCTGGAATGACCTTAACTCTGCCCAGTACCAGAACTATTCTTCCACAAAGGCACTTTTGCTTCTTATTATGCTGCTGATTGTCCTTGTTGCCAGCGTTAACATAAGTTCCGCCTTGGTTATGATTGTAATGGAAAGAAGGAAGGAAATTGCAATACTAAAGAGCGTTGGCGGAAGTGCCGGCGGTATAACAGTAGCTTTCCTGCTTGCGGGTTTTTCTGCCGGCTGCGGTGGAGTGCTGCTTGGAATTCCACTTGGGCTGCTTGCGGGTGTTAACATAAACACAATAATAAATTTTATGGAAAAAATAATAAACTTTTTTGTAAAATTTTTGTATATTTTGTTTAATGCAGACCTTTCTTCTTTTAAGGGGGTAAGGCTGCTGGATCCTGCATTCTATCTTCAGGATATACCAATTTCAGTTCCTTTTAAGGAATTACTGGTGATTGCCTTTGGCACTCTTTTGCTTTCCCTTGCGGTGTCTGCACTGCCTGCGGTAAAAGCTGGCCGTGAAAAGCCGCTTGACACTTTGCGTAAACTGTAAAAAGCAGTATACTTAAAGTGAGAATCCCTTGGAAGATGAGGTTTTTATGATTTGTGATTTTTGCCATGAACGCGAGGCGGTTATTTTTCTGGAGCAGGTTAATGGCAACGGGCAGAAAAGAAAAATCAGTATTTGCAGGGAATGTGCCCAGGCCCACGGAATAAGCCCCGACCCAAAAAGCATAGAATCTTCAATCGGAGAGCTTTTTAGGGAAATCAATGCCTTTAGCCGCAGGATTGCAGCTGAAAATTCTCGCATGTGCCCTGTCTGCGGTATGGGAATCGTCGAGCTTAGGAAGACAGGCAAGGCCGGTTGCCCAGAATGTTACGCTATATTCAAAGAAGACATAAAGACTTTGCTTAGGAAGAACGGAATCAGCGGATCGTATACCGGTTCAATGCCGGAGCGTCTTTCTGGTGTGCATTCAGTCCTCAACGACAGGATTGCCCTTCAGAACAAGCTGAACGATGCTGTGGCTTCTGAGGATTACGAAAAGGCTGCCATGTACCGTGACTACCTTCACGCGCTGGAAAAGTCTCCTGTTTCTGGTGGGGATGACATGAATTCTTCCACTGGTCAGGATGAAATGGACGGAGGTGGCGAATAATGGAAACGGAAAGCGATGCCTGGTACACGGACAAGGGCAGCGAAGCGGACGTAGTTCTTTCCACCAAGGTTCGCATTGCGCGCAACCTGGCAAATTTTCCTTTTCCCGTAAAGATGAAGGGCAGGGATGCGGAAAGGGTTCAGTCGCTTGTCTTTGACGCTTTTAACCATCTGGAAAACGGAGAGAAGTTTCAGGCCATTCAGGCAGACAAGCTGGATCTTCTTAGCAGCCACATTCTTGAGGAAAGGGGAATCATTACTCCAGCGGAGGTTTCTTCTGCTACCAAGGACACCGGCATAATTTTGCGGACGGACGGACGCGTTTCCTGTACGGTGAATGTTGTGGACCATGTGCGCATATCGTCCTTTGTTGCAGGCATGGAATTTGACAAGGCGGTAAAGCTTGCAAAGGATGTGGACAGCGGCTTGCAGAAGTCCGTTCAGTTTGCGGCAAGCTACGACTTTGGCTACCTTACGTCTTCCCTAACGGATGCAGGCAGCGGTGAAAAGATTTCGCTTAAGGTTCACCTGCCATCAATTTCTGCATTGGGAAGAATCGGCAGTCTTATTATGGAGATGAACGAGAGGGGCATTGGTTTTGCTGCGGCATACGGCTCTGGCTCCACAGGATTTGTAAGCGGCATTGGAAAGGGCTCGTCCTTGGGTGCCTATTACGAGATTCGCTCACTGGACAGCCAGTCCGGTACCGAATTTGACCAGATGACTTCCATTGCATCTGCGGCAATGAAGCTTGTGGAATACGAGCGGTCTGCCAGAAGTGAATGTGCCTCTTCCATGCCAAGCGACATACGGAATTTTTTGTTCCGGGCATTGGCTTTGGCAAGGTCAAGCATTTTTGTTCCTTTGCGGGAAGCTGTGGAAATCATAAGCGCCGTAAAGTGGGCATTGGACATGAACCTTTTGACCGGCATAGACGACAGCGTGCTTTTTGCGCTTTTGTACCGGATTCAGGAGGCTCATCTTGAATACGTGCTAAAGAACGGATCGTTCAATTTTGAAAAAGACGTAAGCGGTACTGTAAAAAAGAACGGAAGGCTCCGTGCACTTATTTTGCAGGAAGCGTTTGAAAATATAAAACTTATGGTTTAGGAACAAGAGGGTTTTAAATCTGTTTTAAATCTTAAGTTTTGGCAGCCTCTGAAAACCGGAATTTTTAGGTTGCAGTTTAACTAAGGGAGGCCTTATGGCAAAGAAACTATCTCCTCGCGCCCAGCGCCTTATCATTGCACTTGGACCAGACGAGGCATACAATATTGGCTCCAAGGTGCTAGACGTAGAGCATATCCTGCTTGCCCTTCTAAAGTCTGCGGATGGACTTGGCTATTTTGTGCTTAAGGCCATGCGCATAAACGTACTTACCATGCAGCTCACCATAGAACAGAGCATGACTGCCCGCATACCAAATACGGAGCTTTATGACTTGCCCCATTCCGCAAGGCTTAACGCACTGCTTATAAACGCAGAAAAAGAGGCGGATTCAACAGGTTCTGACTACGTGGGAACAGAGCATCTTCTTCTTGCTGCTGTTGCAGAAGAAAAGTCGCTTGTAAACACTTACTTTGCCAAAGCAGGAATTGGACATTCACAGGTAAGGCAGGTGGTTCTTGACGTGCAAAAAAAAGTCCCCTCGTCAGCCAAGCAGGACAATGCATCTGGCTTTTACAGGGAAAACGGAGAGGCAGTCCCCTACATGTCCGACGGAAGCGAGCAGCGCCGCCAGTACAACAAGAACGGAATGCTTGCCCACTTTAGCCGTGACCTTACAGAAGAAGCCGCAGACGAAGATGCAGACCCGGTAATTGGCCGCAGGGAAGAAATCCTCCGCGTAATAAGAATCCTTAGCCGCCGCACAAAGAACAACCCGGTGCTTGTCGGTGAGCCGGGCGTTGGAAAGACAGCAGTTGTGGAAGGACTTGCCCATCACATAGTAAAGGGAACAGTCCCAGCCTGCCTCTTGCACAAGCGGGTGCTTTGCCTGGACCTAGCCGCCATGATAGCCGGTACAAAATACCGCGGAGAATTTGAAGAGCGCCTTAAGCGGGTAATGAAGGAACTTAAGGAAAACCGTGACATAATCCTCTTTATAGACGAACTTCATACAATCATTGGTGCCGGTGGACCTGAAGGTTCAATGGATGCCTGCAACATGCTAAAGCCTGCCCTCAGCCGCGGAGAGATTCAGATAATCGGTGCAACCACAACCAAGGAATACCGCAAGTACATAGAAAAAGACAGTGCCCTTGCAAGAAGGTTCCAGAAAGTGGTCGTGGAAGAGCCCGGAGAAGCAGAATCAATGCAAATCCTTGACGGCCTAAAGAAAAAGTACGAGGAATTCCACCACGTAAAATACGAAGACGGAGTTACCGAGCTAATCGTAAAGTACAGCCGCCGCTACATTGCCGAGCGCTTTTTGCCGGACAAGGCCATAGACATACTTGACGAAGCGGGTGCCGCAAAAAAAATAGAAGAAACAGAGCCTCCAACGGAACTTGCAGAACTGGAAAAGACCATAGCCCAGCTTTCAGAAGAAAAGCGCCAGCTTGTTCAGGACCAGGACTACGAAAAAGCCGCATTTGTCCGCGACAAGGTAGCAGAACTCCGCCGCCGCAAAGACGAATTCAATGCCAAGTGGAAGGAAAAGGGACTCTCCGGAAGAAAGACGGTAACAAAAGAAGACGTTTGCGCAATAATCAGCAACGTTACGGGAATCCCGGTTGAACAGCTGGACTCCGGCGAAACAAAGAAGCTTTTGGAAATGGAAAAGCTGCTCCCCAATGACGTTGTTGGCCAGGAAGAGGCAATTTCCCTAATCAGCAGCGCAGTCCGCAGAAGCCGTGCAGGCGTATCTTCGCTAAAAAGGCCTGTTGGTTCCTTCATATTCCTTGGACCCACCGGCGTTGGAAAGACCCAGCTTGCAAAGGCCCTTGCAAAATTCCTCTTTGGCACGGAAGATGCACTTATCCGCGTAGACATGAGCGATTTTATGGAAAAGCAGAATGCAACCCGCCTTGTTGGTGCCCCTCCTGGATACATCGGCTACGACGAGGGCGGTATGCTCACGGAAAAAGTGCGCCAGCATCCATATTCAGTTGTTCTTCTGGACGAAATAGAAAAAGCCCACCCGGACATCTTTAACCTTCTTCTCCAGCTTTTGGAAGAGGGAGAACTTAGCGACAACCTTGGCCACACGGTAAGTTTCCGCAACACAGTCATAATCATGACCAGCAACGCAGGTTCCCGCCAGATTGGTGCAGACTCACGCCTGGGATTCGCATCGTCAAAAGAGGGGCTGCTTCCCTACGAAGACCTAAAAGCCAGCGCAATGGAAGAGCTAAAAAAGCTTATGCCGCCAGAACTCTTGAACCGCATAGACGACGTAGTTGTCTTTAGCGCCCTTACAAGGGAAGAAGTGAACGCAATCCTCGACATTCAGATGAGGGAACTGGAAGACCGCCTTATGGAGCAGCAGCTAAGCATAGTTCTAAAGCCCAAGGCCCGAGAATTCATGGTAGAAAAAGGCTACGAGCCAACCATGGGTGCCCGCCCAATGCGCCGCCTTATCCAGAGGGACATAGAGGATGGCATTGCAAACCTCCTTCTTGGCGGAAAGAGGGGAAACGCAACCCAGATAATCGTAAACAGCGACGGGGAAAGCCTTAGCGTGCACTTTAACAAGCCCAGAAAAATAGCTTCGGACGTACAGCCCTTGCTGGTGGAAAAGGTGGAAAAATAGTTTTTTTCTATCTTTTTGCGGCAGTTTTTTATGCTAGGGGCTTTCCGGGGTTCCGCGCTAACCGCGCTCCATTCCCGCTGTGCGGTAACGCACTTGCGTGCGCCCCTCCAATCCCTGCCGTGCCTTATGGAGCTGTACGCTTTTACCATAGCGCCAAGGAGGGCGCGTTATTGTGTTATGGTAAAAAACGTTGCAAGTTTTCGTAAGAAAACTTGCGGGGTAAAAATTGAAAGGAGGCAATGTTTACCCCAAATCCCTGCCGTGTATTCTGGGTGGACAGACATGGGGGCTGCTTGCATAATGTTGATTTTGTTACT
>JAGCWT010000227.1 GCA_017961705.1 Treponema sp. | reverse complement strand
TTTCCGTCCACCTTATAGCAGGGAGTCCTTCCGTCTGCAATGCTTCTCTTGTTGCAGTACATTATGGCCTCGTACCAGCTTACATTTTCCACCGGATTGGTTGAACCAGAAAATTCGCTTGGATTCTCTCCCATAACAGACTGGTATTCTGCCTGAGTTACCTCGTGGTCGCAGCACCACTTTGCCCAGATTTCTACCGTGCGGCCTTTTATGAAGACTTGTGAATCTGCAATTTGTCCCGTTACCGTTAAGGGTTTGTTTGCACCGCCGTTGGATGCAGTTTTTTTGTCGGATTCATTTTTTGCCGCTGTAGAAGCTTCATCACTCCCTTCGCAAATCTTGCAGATTTTACTCATTCCCGCATCAATAGCTTCCTGGACAGTACCATAATAAATCAAGCTCGAACGGTCTATAGCCCGACAATCCGCATGAGTATGGACTATTTTACTATCGGAAGTCCAGTAAAACACCTGTTCTCGTGTCATAAATTCATTTAACGCTTTTGCACCGCCGTTGGATGCAGTTTTTTTGTCGGAGTCATTTTTTGCTGATGTGGATTCTGCGTCGTTCTTGAAGACGGTACGAACTACGCGAAAACCGTTAGCACCATAACCGTAGCGCGGGCGTCCCTTTGCTTCGTACTGACACGCAACGCTACAATCGTTGAACATATAATACCAATGGTCTTCCATCCTGTCCCATTCTCTGCCGTTGGCATAATCATAACACCCTCCACCGCGAGCAACTCGATAAGAACCGGATGTGGCACCAGAGGCGGGTGTGTTTGTGCTTATGGAGCTATCCCAGTCCCAGCACCATTCTCTTACATTGCCACTCATGTCATACAATCCGAGGGCATTCGGAGCCTTTGTCTTTACCTCGTGAATCTTTCTTCCGCTGTTTTCTTTATACCATGCAACAGCTTCAATATCGTCGCTTCCGCTATATTTAGTCTGCCCGCTGTTGCCGGTGTTGCCCCCACGTGCAAGATATTCCCACTCCGCCTCGGTGGGGAGGCGGTAGCCGTTAGCATTAAAATCGCAGCTTACTGCATCCCATGCCGGGTCGTTATCTACAGCCATATGCATCTCGTAGATAGCCGCTGGCACCTCCCCCCAGTCAATAGGGTTTGTCTTACCTTTTATCTTGTAGCAGGGGGTTAGGCCTTCCGCAATACTTCTCTTGTTACAGTAGACAATGGCATTATTCCAACTTACATTGCAGGCTGGATAGTTCTCGCCAAGTCCAGATTTTGACTCTGACCGATCTCCGCTGTAACTACAGTATTTTTCATACTCGCCCTGGGTTACCTCGTGGTCGCAAACCCAAAGGTTTGGTATGGTAACAGTGCGACCCGCAATGAATACACCGGAACCTTCGATTGCACCTTTTACCGTTGCTCCTGGCACAATAACGCCAGAAGAAGAATCTTCAGAACCACCGCCGCTGGATTCAGTGCTTTTTTTAGCTTCCTTTTCTTCCGTTGAAGATTCAGTGGCTTTTGTTGAATTTTCTTTCTCTGTCTTTGCAGAAGAGGCATCGGACGCTTTTGCACTGGCAACTTTTGTTGAAGAGCAACTTATAGCAAAGAATACAAGGCTCAGCCCAAGGGTAGCCGTTAGGGTTAACAAAGATTTTTTCACTATATTCCTCCATAATAATTTTTTGCAAGGCAACGGCTTTTTCTTTAAAAGTTATTGCTTGCATGAAACAAGATTTTATATTCTACAAATTCCAGTTCGCAACGCGGTAGCCGTTATTATTCCAACAACCACCGTGTTTGCGCTCCGTTCTTTCGCACCCATAAGGGCGCTCTTTACACGGAGCGTAATTTTTTCTTATTCAGACCTGGAACTAACGACACGAAAACCGTTGCTGATGATGTGGTCGTCCGAGATGCGGTAGCCCGGGTAGCCGCTGTCTCGGTGGGAGACGGTGCAGTCGCCGCCGAGGTCGTAGCCGTTCCAGCTGCCACCGCGCTTGACGCGGGTAGAACCCGACGTGACACCAGAAGACGGTGTGCTCGTGGTTATATTGCTATACCTGTCCCAGCACCACTCCCATACGTTTCCACTCATGTCGTATAAGCCCAGCGCATTGGCAGCCTTTGTCTTTACCTCGTGGGTCTCGTACCTGCTGTTGCCAGCATACCAAGCAACAGCTTCAATATCGTTGCTTCCGCTGTATTCAGTCTGTCCACTGTTGCTTGTGTTGCCGCCACGCGCAAAGTATTCCCATTCCGCCTCGGTGGGAAGGCGGTAGCCGTCGGCGGTAAAGTCGCAGGTTATGGTTCCGCTTATGTCGCCCTCATTATGGGGGGTATAGCCCCACAGTTTTGTGTCCGTCTTGCCGTTCACCTTATAGCAGGGGGTTCTGCCAGCCGCTACACTCTTCTTGTTGCAGTACATAATGGCATCGTACCAGCTTACATTTTCAACCGGATAGTTTGAACCAGAAGAAAACTCGCTTGGATTATCTCCCATAACAGCCTTGTATTCAGTCTGCGTTACCTCGTGGTCGCAGCACCACTTTGCCCAGATTTCTACGGTGCGGCCTTTTATGAAGACTTCGGAACCTGCAATTTCTCCCGTTACCGTTAAGGCTTTGTTTGCACCGCTGTTAGATGCAGTTTTTTGGTCAGCTTTCTTTTCTGCCGCTACAGACTCAGCATCTTTCTTGGAAACGGAACGAACAACACGAAAACCGTAGTTTCCAAAACGGCATCCTGGATTGCTGCCTATACGATAAGAGACAGTACAACAAGACGCATCGCTACTAAAACCACCACCGCGAACAGCGCGGTTAGAAGAACCAGACGCGACACCAGAGAATGGGGTACTCGTGCTTATAGAGCTAGTGTACCAGTCCCAGCACCATTCACATACATTGCCGCTCATGTCATATATTCCTATTGCGTTAGGTGCATATGATTTTACAGAATCAACAAAGCGAAATTTGTCAGTGTTAGCTCCATACCAAGCGACATCATTAGGGTAGTTACTTCCGCTATATTTATACTGCCCTTTGTTGCTTACGTTGCCACCCCTCGCAAGGTACTCCCACTCCGCCTCTGTTGGAAGCCGATAGCCATTTGCGTTAAAGTCACAGGTTGCCTTATCCCATGTTTCATCAAGGATATAGTTAGGTACAGTTCCCCAATTGCTCGGATTCGTCTTTCCCTTTATCTTATAGCAGGGAGTAAGTCCCTCCGCTATGCTTCTCTTGTTGCAGTAGACCAAAGCCTCGTACCAACTTACAACATAGACAGGACGGTCTTCACCGCATCCAAACTCACTGTTTGGCCTAGCTCCTCCGTAGCTGCAAAATAATTCATACTCGCCTTGCGTCACTTCGTGGTCACAAACCCAAAGGCTTGGTATGGTAACAGTGCGTCCTTCAATGAATACCTCGGACCCTTCGATTGCTCCTTTTATAGTTGCGCCTGGCACAAACACGCCAGAAGAAATTCCTTTGCCAACACCTTTGGCTAAATTTTTTTTGGCAGTTTTATTTTCGCCCACAGCAGATTCAATACCTTGCTTTGAACTGGAGCGCACTACACGGAAGCCGAGGTTAGCATATCTGTCGACTGGGCAGGTGTAATCCCGACCGGAGACAGCGCAACCGGCTGCTTCATAGGAATAGGAACCACCGCGAGTAAGACAGTAAGCACCGAATGCGGCACCAGAGTATGGCGTCCTAGAATCTATACTTTGATACCAGTCCCAGCACCATTCACATACATTGCCGCTCATGTCATAAAGATTCAGTCCATTTGGCTCTTTTGTCTTTACCAGGTTCGTTCCGTAGTTCGGGCTTTTTTTGCCAACGTCATAAGCATTGTCTTTATACCATGCAACGCTTCCTATTGAATTGCTTCCGCTGTATTTAGTCTGGTTGGAGTTGCTGGTGTTGCCGCCACGGGCAAAGTATTCCCACTCCACCTCGGTAGGCAAGCGGTAACCGTCAGCAGTAAAGTCGCATGTTATGGTTCCTCTTATGCTGTACTTCTTGTGAGGAGTGTAGTTCCACTTGCTTGTGTCCGTCTCTCCGTCCACATTATAGCAGGGAGTCCTTCCTTCGCTAATGCTTAACTTGTTGCAGTAGACCAGCGTATCATACCAGCTTACCATTTCCACCGGCCAGTTTTCATGGGTCTCTCCGTTTGCAGAGGTGGAAGAGTATTTGCTCGGATTACTTCCCATAACAGACTGGTATTCTGCCTGGGTTACCTCATGGTCACAAACCCAAAGGCTTGGTATGGTAACAGTGCGTCCTTCAATGAATACATCAGAACCTTCGATTGCACCTTTTATAGTTGCTTCCGGCACAATCACGCCAGCAGTTTTTTTAACAGTTTTCTTTTCTGCCACTACAGACTCTGCATCTTTCTTATTTGTTGAACTTACCACACGGAAACCATTGTCATAGTAGCGGGTATACGAGTAATCGTTGTTCCGGCAATAAACTGTACATAAAGACGAATTGTAGCCCCAACCTCCGCCACGAAGAACGCGGTAAGAACCAGTCTTTGCACCGGAAGAAGATGTACCAGTATCTATGGAGTCGTACCAATCCCAGCACCATTCCCATACATTGCCACTCATATCATACAATTCTTCTGTGTTGGACGACTTTTGAGTTACCTCGTGGGTTTTTCCTCCGCTGTTGTTCATATACCAGGCAACGGCTTCAATATTGTTGCTTCCGCTGTATTCAGTCTGTCCGCTGTTACTAAGACTGCCTCCACGAGCAAAGTATTCCCATTCCGCCTCAGTGGGAAGCCGGTAACCGTTTGCGCCAAAGTCACAGGTTACTGCATCCCATGTTGCATCGCTGCCAGTAGGTACTGCCCCCCACTCACTCGGGTCTGTCTTGCCCTTTATCTTGTAGCAGGGTGAAAAGCCTTCCGCAATGCTTCTCTTGTTGCAGTAGACCAAGGCATCGTACCAGCTTACGTAGTAGGCAGGATAGTTCTCGCCAAGTCCATATTTAGAGTCTGGCTTTTTTGTGCTATAGGAACAGTATTTCTCATACTCGCCCTGCGTCACCTCGTGGTTACTGCACCACGTTGCCCAAATTCCCACCGTGCGGCCTTTTATAAAAACTTCAGACTCGTCAATTGCCCCATTAGCAATTAATGCAGGGGATGGCTCAGAACCTCCGCTAAAACTTTTCGAAGCCGGAGCTACATCAACTCCACTGGCAGAACTTCCGCCAGAAGAAGCACAAGAAGGAAACAAAAGTGTAAGGATACAGGCTACAATCGCCACCCCCTGACACCCCACCAAAGATAGAAGCGTTTTTTTCATAATTCTTTCCTATCTATATGTTATAGATTAAGTTTTAACTTTTAGGTCAAAAAAATATCCCACCTCCGAGGAGGCAGGTCTAAATTATATCAAGGAACAGGTCCCCAGCCCCAGTTTTCTTCGTCCCCATAATCTGAGGTAGATTCGTTATCGCTACCAGAACTTTCGCTTTCTAAGCCAACATAGTCATCAGAACCACCGTCTGAGCCATTACTCAAACTGGAACGCACAACGCGGAAGCCTATGCAGCCATAAGGACAATGCGAACCGTCTGGGTAATAAAGAAGCGGCTCTATACTGTCTGAATACTGCACGGTACACATGTCTGAACCATCTTCAAAACTGCCACCTCGTCTTACACGTTCCCAGCACCATTCCCACACGTTCCCGCTCATGTCATATAAGCCGAGTGCATTCGGAGACATTTTCTTTACTTCGTGTGTTGTTTTTTCACTATTTCCTTCATACCATGCAACGTCTTTTATCTTGTTACTACCGGAATAAGTCGTCTGCCCCTTGCTACTTGTGTTGCCACCCCGTGCAAGGTATTCCCACTCCGCCGTCGTGGGCAGACGGTAGCCGTTTGCACCAAAGTTGCATTTTGCCGCGTTCCAGGCACCTTCATCTATACCGGTAGGCTCTGGACAACTGCCATACGATGCTACAGGAGTTTCTCCCCAGTCGTCAGGATTTGTGCTTCCCATTATTTTGTAACACGGCTTAAGGCCTTCATCAATGCTCCTCTTGTTACAATAGACAAGGGCATCATACCAGCTTACGTTAAATGCAGGACAATTACTGCCTCCCCATGCACGTGCGTCTCTATACCCGCAGTACTTTTCGTACTCACCCTGCGTTACTTCGTGGTCACTAGCCCACTTTACCCATAGTTCAGGTGTGTGCCCCTCAATGAAGACTTCTGACCCTTCAATTACATCCGTCACCTTTGACGGAGCGTCAATAACAACCCCTCCATTGGCTGTAGTTTTTCCTGCCCCTTTTTTTAAACTGCAACCTGTGGCAACAAGGCCAAGCCCCACGCCAAGAACTGCCGTTAGTTTTAACAAAGGCTTTTTCATCTTAATTCCTCCGTTTTATTTGCTTTAAAAACAAAAAACCCGGCCACTTCTGCAAGGGAAATGCTCCGGGTGTATTTAAAATTTAAAAATGGACGTACTACGCCACTAGACGTGAGACGTGAGACGTGAGACGTGAGACGTGAGACGTGAGACGTGAGACGTGAGACGTGAGACGTGAGACGTGAGACGTGAGACGTGAGACGTGAGAATTTTGACCGATGCTACAATTATTGTCAAGTGGGAGTTGCTTAATTTTTCTCACACCGTGCTCCAAAAACTCTCTCTTAAAAATGTCTTATATTTTTAGTATAATAGCAAAAGTGCAATCCGTCAAGCGTGGGGTAAAAGTTGATTTTTTTTTACTTTTACAGATTCCGGGTCGGGCACGGAATGACGAAGGTCGGCTTTTACATGACCGCTGTCAAAGCATCGCTCTGCACACAATGCCCCTTCGACTGGCTCAGGGAGCGGGCTAGTTTGGGATGACAGTTTTTTTTGCGGAGAGATTATTTTTTCTTTCTTGCCAAGCAGTACAGAGCCACGGAGGGAGTTTTCAATGGCAAGGCGCGGCAGGCACTGGAGGGGCGTGCGAAGCACGTTGCGTAGCAATGGAGGCGGTAGCCGGAACCCCGCAAGCGCCACACACTGGGCATTCACACTTCTATTAGGCACAGACGGTAAAACCATTCAAGTGCCGCAAAAAAATCCTAGACACGCACCCGTGCCCAGTGGCCGCTCCTTACTTCCACCAGGGGAAGCTCCCGGTCTTCCGGGCTGGGGCTGTAAACGATTCGCTTCCGGCTTCTCTCGTAGTCCGGGTCTGGAAGGGGGATGGCGCTCAAAAGAGACTTTGTGTAGGGATGAAGGGGATTTGCAAAAAGTTCGTCGGAAGTTGCAAGTTCCACAATCTTTCCAAAGTACATAACCGCAATCCTGTCGGAAAAATATTTTACAACGCTAAGGTCGTGGGAAATAAATAACACTGTAAGCCCCATGTCGTGCCTAAGGTCGTTGAGCAGGTTTGTAACCTGGGCCTTAATGCTAACGTCCAGTGCGCTAACCGGTTCATCTGCAATGATAAGTTCCGGTTCCATTATTATGGCACGGGCAATTCCAATGCGCTGCCTCTGGCCACCGGAAAATTCATGGGGGTAGCGGTCGGCATACTCGGGGACAAGGCCTACTCTTTTAAGAACGTCGCTCACCTTTTGCTCAATTTCTTTTTTGTCGCGCACGCCACGGATTCTAAGGCCTTCTGCAATAATTTCGCGGACTGTCATCCTTGGGTCAAGGGATGTTACCGGGTCCTGGAATATCATCTGCATCTTTGTAAGCTCGTCGCGCTTAATTTTTTTTGCCTCGCCAAGCTTTTGCCTGTAGATTTTTTTCTGCTCGGAAATTATTTTGGCACATTCGCCCTTGCTTATTTTTTTTGCCGCAAAGTCGCTTTTTGCCTGCTGAATATTTTTTTCAAAGTCAAGCTTGCCAACAGAAATAAGTTTTCCGTTAAAAAATATTTGGCCGCCTGTAATATTGTGAAGCTTTATTATTGCCCTTCCGGTTGTAGTCTTACCGCAGCCGCTCTCCCCTACTATGGAAAACACTTCGCCTTTTTTTATGTCAAAGCTTACACCGTCCAGGGCACGGAAAGTTCCTCGGTTAAAATACTGGCGCAAATTTTCAACGCGCAGCAAAGATTCTTTTTCTTCCATTATCTTTTACCTCCGTCCGCATTGCGTCTTTCCTTCATTCTGGCAATCCTTTTTGCAAGGGCTTCCGGCAGTTCCACCTTTGGGGCATTGGGGTGCAAGAGCCAAGTAGCGGCAGAATGACTTTCGCTTATCTTAAAAAGAGGAGGTTCCCTTTCAAAGTCTATCTGCATGGCATACTTGTTGCGAGCAGCAAAGGCATCTCCTTCCGGCGGATAAATCATGTTGGGGGGAGTTCCCGGTATAGCCTCAAGCCTTCCGCTTGAATCCAAGTCCGGCATTGAACCAAGAAGCGCCCAGGTATAGGGGTGGGCCGGGCTGTAGAAAATGTCGTCAACGCTTCCGGTCTCAACAATTTTTCCCGCATACATTACGGCAATCCTGTCTGCAACGTTTGCAACAACACCCAAGTCGTGGGTAATAAAAATTACGCTCATTCCACGTTTCTTTTTTAATGAATTAATCAGCTCCAGAATCTGCGCCTGAATGGTAACGTCCAGGGCTGTGGTTGGCTCGTCGCAAATAAGAAGGTCAGGGTTTGCGGCAATGGCTATGGCTATAACTATGCGCTGCCTCATTCCGCCAGAAAATTCAAAGGGGTACTGGTTGAACCTTTTCTTTCCGTCGCTAATGCCAACTTCCGCCATTATCTTTAGTGCCTTTTCGTAAGCCATTTTTTTGTAACGCAAAAAGACGAACGGCAAATGGCATCGTTTAGCTCTTCAAATTCTTTTTGCAAAAGAAGATTTTTTGCAGGACTTAAGCATTCAGGAATTTTTACCTGCGGCTTGGCTTCTTCAAAATCATAGGCCGACGAAAGATTTTTGAACTGAAGGGAATAATCTTTTTTTGCAAGCTTTACCGCTTTTTTTATTCCGGCAAATTCTTTTTTGTAAGAATCATTTTTAGAAAGATTCTTTATGATAAGGCAAAGTTTTTTTTCTGCAAGCTTCTGCTTTCGCCTTCCGTTAAGAATTGCGGCTTCCGTCATCTGGGGGCCAATCTTTACGATGGGGTCAAGGGAAGACATGGGGTCCTGGAAAATCATTGTAATCTTGTTTCCCCGAATCTGATTAAAGTCTTCCTCCGTAAATTTTAGAAGGTCACGCCCCTCGTAAAAAATGCTTCCGCTTTCTATGATGGCATTGGGTGCTTCTATTCCCAGCATGGCTTTTGCTGTTACAGATTTTCCTGAACCGCTTTCTCCAACCAAGGCAAGGGTTTCGCCTTTCTTAAGGTCAAAGGAAATTCCACGGACTGCGTGAACGATTCCCTTGTTGGTTCTAAAAGAAACCGTCAAGTTCCTTACGCTAAGGGCTACGTCGCCTGCATTAATGGCTTCACTCATTTTCTGCCCCCCTCAAAGACGGATTAAAGGCATCGCGCAAACCGTTTCCAAATTCGTTAAAGCAGACAAGCAGAATGGAAATGAATGCAGCCGGAAAGAAAACCGTATGCGGATATGTGCTAAGGGCATTCGTTGCACCGTTAAGCATTGCGCCAACACTCGTTATCTTGTCCGAATCCAAATTCACAATGCCAAGGTATGTAAGTGACGCTTCGGAAAAGATTACGCCCGGTATGCTAAGTATGCTAACAGTAATTATAAATCCTATAGCGTTGGGAAGTATGTGGCGGAAGATAAGACGCGCATCACTTGCTCCCAAAGTGCGGCTTGCGTTAACATAGTCCTGTCCCTTAAAGCGGTAGAACTGGGCGCGCACCGTAGAAGAAATTCCTATCCAACCGTAAAAGATAAAGGCAAAGAAAAGTGCCGCTATTGGCCCAAGTTTTTTTGCAAGATATAGCTGGAACAAAACCATGGTAACCTGTGTTGGAACCTGGTAAATAATGTCTTTAACGCGCTCAAAGATTATGTCAAAACTTCCGCCGTAGTAGCCTTCCAATGCGCCAACAATTATTCCTATAAAAAGGTTTATTGCAGAAACGACTATTCCAAGAACAAGCGAAAGACGCGCACCGTATGCAAGACGGGTGAATATGTCGTAGCCGGAATTGTCCGTTCCAAAAAGATAGGAAGCGTAGCGGTTGTTTTTGTAGTAGAACCATTCGCTGTAAAGTACCCTTGTCTCGTACTGCTCTCCGTTCATGCGGCTTGTGTAGTAGGAATAACCGTCTGCTGAATTTTCATCTTCAACAAAAATAGCCTTGGGTTTTCCTGTTGCGGCATTGTTGCTTACGATTCCCTTGGGGTCGCTTTCAAACCAGGCATTCATATCATTTTTGTAGGCAGGATTTTTTACAAGCTTCTGGTTTATCAATGGATAGAAAAGTTTTCTCTGGGTCTTCTTTTCCCATTCGCGTGCCTGCTCGTATTCATCTTTGGAAAGCAGCATCTTTACCCAGCCAACCTTGGCGTATGAGTCGAGTCTTATTGAATACCACTTCTGCTTTCTCTTTGCAACATTGTGGATTTTCTCTCCGTAGAATTTTTTTACCGCTCCGGGAATATTTGAATAGTATTGGTATGTTGCAAGGTTCACTTCCGTCTTTTTGCAGCCGTCCCAAAAGCCAAGCTTTGCAAACAAAGGATTTTTTGGCAGGGCGTAAGAATAATATGGATCCTTGCTGTTGATTTTATATGGCGAAAGCAGGGGGCCAAAAATTGCGTACAAAAAAAGGCAGACTATTATAAAGAAGCACACGACTGAACCCTTGTTGGTAACAAAGCGAAGCATGGCATCCTTAAAGTAGCCGGTTGGCTTTGTCTTTAGCGCAGTGTCAGAAAGCCTTTCTTCTTTTTGAACAAAAACAAATTTTTCCTTGGGAATGGATTTGTATTCATCAGAATTAACGTCACAGTTCATTAGACTTGTTTCCTCCCATGCGGATTCTAGGATCAATAAAACCGTAGCTAAGGTCGCTCACAATTCCGGCCGCAAGCCCTATTGCAACATAGAACATGCTTATTGCCATAAAGACGCTGTAGTCGCGTACTGCAATTGACTGAACGTAAGTCTTTCCAATTCCCGGAACCGCAAAGATTTGTTCTATTATCATGGAGCCGCCCAGTATGCCAATAAAGTCTCCCAAGAAAGAGGGCATAAGGGGAACAAGTGAATTCCTTAGTGCATGGCGTACGGTTGCCTGTCTTTTGGTAAGCCCCTTTGTACGCGCAAGAAGCATGTACTCGCTCGTAAGCTGCTCGGTAAGCTCTGCACGGATTAAGCGCATGTCACCGGCAATAGGCCCAAAGGAAAGCGAAAGAACCGGAAGAATTGCGCTGTGGAACATTGCCCAGGTAAAATAATCATCGCCGCCCTTAAAAATAAGCGGACACCAACCCAGCTTGTAGCCAATAAAATACTGGAGAATAAAGGCGTAGATAAAAGACGGAACAGAAATAAAAAACATAATCACAACCTGAATCACGTGGTCAGGCCATTTATTTTTGTTAACAGCCGCAACAATTCCAAAGGTAATGCCAACAGGAAGCGAAAGCAGTACGGAAAAAACATTCACGTAAATTGTTGCCGGAAGCTTGGATGCAAGGTAGTGGGTAACAGGCTGCAAAAAAGTTCCCATGGAAGTGCAAAAGCCCCAGTCCCACTTGGTAAAGACATTCCTAAGGAATATGCCGTACTGTATCATTATAGGCTTGTTGTAGCCCCAGGCTTCCCTCATGTCCCGCAATGCCTTGTCAAAGCCACCGGGAACTGCGGTTATGGGATTGGGCAAGAGGCGCACAAGCACAAAGAGCATGGTCATGATTATAAAAAGACTCACGAGCATGAGTATGATTCGTTTTATTACATATTTTAACATGGCCTTTTCCCGCTAATACTTAAGCTGATAGTTGTTTTCCTTGCAATATGAATCCCACTCTTCGTCATCCATGGTGTAGGTCATAAAGCGGATTCCACCGAATCCAACCAGCTGGTTTACGTAATGCTCACTTCCCTGAACTATGCGCTGGGAATCGAGCGAGGCTGAATTCATGTAGCGGACAGGAATCATATTGTAGTAGCCAAGCAATGCCTTTTCCACGGATGCAAGAATTGTATTCTTAACGGCAATCGGGGCAGCGGTATATTCTCCGTTGCACAAGGCCATGTACCATTCGTTGTAGGTCTTGGTATAATCTTTTCCTTCTATATTAATGGTAAGCGTCTCGCGCTCAGGATGGAAGCCGTATTCGCTAAGGGCAGCCTCGTCGCAGTAGCACCAAAGAATTCCGTATGGGTCAAATGAACTTCCGCCCCAGCCCGTCATTGCAAGGTCGACTTTGCCGGACTTCATGTTGGCATAATAGTTTTCGTCAACAACGGCATTTATAGTAACCTTGCCTTCAAGCGACGTTCCCTTTGCGGCAGAATTTATTGCCTCCTGAAGGAATGCAACCGTACGCTTGTTTATGTCGCTCTCTGAATAGATGTGGTAGTCAATCTGAATTTTATCCGTAGCCTTTAGGTCACCTGCCGCAATAGCCGCATCGTATGCCTTTTGGAAACATGACGCTGCCTCTTCCTTATTGTAGCCTGTTATGTCTTCCACGGAAGAAGTGCCGTAGAATTCGCAGAGTGCTTTTTTTGCCTGTGGCGTGTCGCGGTAAAGAAGACCAGATTCAGGCTCTGCAACATACATGTAGTTTATAAGACCAAAGCCCGGGTCGCTTCCTATGGAAATTGTGTCCACGTATTTTTGCCTGTCTATGCAAAGTGATATTCCCTTGCGGAAGTCAAGGTAAGAAAGAATTGAGCGGTTAACGCCAGCCGTCTCTTCTGCCTTTAATGCCCTCTTGTCAATGTTAAAGCTGAACTTCCATGTGTAAGACTGGGGTGCATCTTTTCTGTATTCACTGTTGCCGAATTTTTCCATGCGAACCGCATCAAGACCAAGTGTGTCTATCTTTCCCTGAAGGAAAAGGTTTGTTAGCGTTTCCAAGTCCGTAATGAACTGAATGTCGTAACCCGTAGTCTGGTACTGTTCCTTGTGTCTGCCGTCCGTCCAGCCGTACCAGTTTTCGTTCTTTTCCAGATGAATGTATTTGTCCGCCTGGAATTCCGTAATCTTGTAGGGGCCACAGGATGCAGACTTTTCCGCGGAAGTGCAGTAGGAAGTTTTTACAATGTCGCCTGTCTTCTGCTTGTTTGCCTCGTACAAATCCTCGCGGACAAGTGATATGGAAGAAACTGCATAATAGAACATAAAGGGCGTAAGCTGCTTGTTAAGAATAAGGGTAAATGTATAGTCGTCATTCTTTACAAAGCCAACCTTTTCCCAAGGCATAGGTGGATTTTCCTTTCTTACAAAACAAAATTCTTTGTAGGCAACCGGACGCTTATCTCCGCAATTAGAAGCAACCTTCTGCAAGACTTTCTTAACTTCGGGAGTAAGCTTTGCATAGGATGAATTTCCTGCTGCAGAAGAAAGCTTGGGATACAGGTCACTTGCTCCGTCTGCAAAATATTCTGGATTGGTTGAATATATATTGGCAAGAGCAGAATTAAAGAATACGCACTTGGCGGTAAGGCTTATGTACATTTCTGAATCATCACAAGGAAGATAGGTCTGATTTTTTGCATCGGTGCAAACATCCTCCCAGGAAACAGAACCGTCGTAATAGGCCTTTGCGTTGGCAAGCGGAAGACCGTCCTGGTAAAAAGAATTTGCCCTGTAGTTTTTCATTTCGGGATTAAGGAACTGCTTTAAGGTGTATTCGTAAGTTCCAGCGTCAATGGGACTTCCGTTGTCCCACTTGGCATTTTTTATTAGCGTAATCTTCCAGGCCCAGCCGGAAGTCGCATCGGACGGAACTCCATAAGGCTCCTTGCCTGCATATTCAGCGGTTACGTCCACAGGGGAAGATTCCGCCATCTCTGGAACAATATCGTAACCGTTCTGGGCTTCGTTCATCACAAAATCGTAGAGCGAAGAATTTGTAAGAGAAATTATCGTAGCCTCATCGCCAAGCGTATAGTCCGTAGGGTTCCAGGTCTGGGGAACGCTGCTGTAGTCATGGTAGGTGTATCTTTTTCCAGATGCACCCTTCCCCTTTCCCGAGCAGCCCAAAAGCGCAAGAGAAAAAATCACGGCAAAGGCAAGGCAAACCACCCTGCTGCCACTTGGAAAATTCATTTTTGAATTCATAAAATCCTCCCGATAAGAATTCATTTCCTTAATATTCCTAATTTTAAATCACTTTCAGCGCGTTCCATAAGAGCGTGGTGAATCTTCTTCCCTGTTGCAGTATAGGGAAGGGAATCAACAATCGCAAAGTAACGCGGCCTTTTGTATTTAGAAAGCATTGGACTTGATGAGCAGAAAAGCCCAAGTTCATCCGTAGAAAGAGAGGGGTCTTTTGGCACAACGTACGCACAAACAGCCTGCCCCCTAAGCTTGTCAGAAACGGCGGTAACTGCGCAGTCCTTTACCTTGGGATTCTGCATAATGGCTTCCTCTATCTGGGAAGGATAGATGTTCTCCCCGGAAACTTTAATCATGTTGTCCTTGCGTCCCTTTACGCTAATATGGAATTTTTCGTCCCAAGTGCCAACGTCCCCGGTATACATCCAGCCCTTGTAGAATTTTTCCCTTTCCATCTCACTGTTATTGTAATACGAATAGGTTGTTTTTTCCGGGCAAAAAATAATTATCTCGCCTTCAGATGAATTGTCATGCAAAACCGTATCGTCTGGTTCTGCCTTGCGGCCACCAGAAATTTTTACGACCCTCACTTCGTCGTCTATGCAGCTTCCCCCCGCAGAACCGGCAGCTTGGGGCAAATCGCATGGCCTAAGAAATGAATTCCAGAAGGTCTCGGTTGTGCCGTAGCCGTTAAAGATGTTTTTGGTAAGCACATCCATAAAACGCCTGCATCCCGTCTTGGAAAGAGGAGCCCCCATTGCAATAATCCCCTTTAGCAAAGAAAGGTTTCTTGGGCTTCTCTCCTGAACCCGGCAAAGCATCTCCAGGTTGGCAGGAGCACCCATCAAAAAAGTAATGCCGTATTTTTCCACCCAGTCAAGCACATTGGCCGGCTGGAACCTGCGCATAACAACAAGGGCAGCCCCGCAATACAAGGAAGGGCAAAGTCCACCGCTGTGGCAGCCACCCCTGTGGAACCAGGGAGTCATGTTAAGGGTAACGTCGCTAAAAGACATAGGGTACTGCATTATAACGTCATGGGCAGAAAGAACCTCGTTTATGTCATTCAGGGGAACAAATTTTGGCATTGCGGTAGTTCCGCTGGTGCAAAGACGCAAAACCTCATCGTAAATATGCGGACGGAAAGTTACCTTTGGCTCAGAAGAAGGCTTTCCCCTTACAAAATCCTCGTAGCCCACATGCCCCTTTGGAAGAGCAATTCCTTCTATATTATCTGCCAGAATAAAAAGCTCAGGCTTATGCTTGCTCAAGTTAAGGGCGTCCAAAATAACCTGGCATACGTTAGCCGAATATATTATGGCCTTGGGCTTGTTCTGGTCTATTACAAGGGCTATCTCTCCAGCGGCAAGGTTAAAGTTTGCGGCAAGAAGAATGCAGCCAATCTTCCTTGGGGCAAGGTATGACAAAACAAAGGCGGGGGAATTTCTAAGGGCAGCCATTACAAGGTCATCTTTACCAAGACCAAAGTCGCACAGAGCATTTGCAAAGCGGTTTGATTCGGCCTCCAGCTCCCCGTATGTCCAAGTAAGGTTCTGCTCCGGGTCTATGAGGGCAGGTCTTTGCGAAAACCTTCTTGCGTTGCGGCGAAATCCATTCAGCCAAGTATATTCGTGTTCAAAAGCATCTATAAACCTTGAATCGTCATAAGTGCGTGCCATTCTTAAATTTATATCAAATCGTAGCCTTATTTTCAAGACAGACTTCTGGACGGTAGCTTACATTGCTCTACCATTTTAACTTTTGGCTAATTCGACCGTCCATGCCTCTGCGCCACCGCCGTTCCGCCCTTCGGTAACCCTCATCCCGCTTGCGCGGGACTAAAGGGGCTCCATGGCGGCGTAGGTTGGTTAAAAAAATCCTTGCCCAGACTTTTACTGATTTGTAAAAAAGATAAAATTCTGCCTTGCCAAACCTGAACTCAGACCGTCACCCTAAGCACAGACTGTCCCCCTAACCCAGACCGTCACCCCAAGCATGAGTCTGGGTCTGTACAGATTGGGGGGATTTTACGGGGGCTTGCCCCCTGAGGGGAGGGGGTAGGCGAAAATGAGCGAAGCGAATTGAAGCCGAGGGGGAGACTTCCCCCCCTTTGGGTTAATAAATTCAGGGGTGTTTATTTTGTCTCCATTTTGCTATAATATAAACCAAGCATGAAAAGTTCATGCGCAATGGAGGACAAATGGCGGCGTACAATGTAGCTTTTAGAATCAGGCGCTGCATGGCCCTTGCTTTTATTGCACTGACCACGGCGGCCCCCCATTCTATTTTTGCAAAAGAAGCAGCGGCTCTTTCCCTGTCTCCAGAGGAAGCCGTAAAATACGCACTGGACGGAAACATAAACATAAAGCGGGAAAAGATTTCCTTGGGAAGCGCAAAAAGAACATCTGGCACATCGTGGAACAAATTCATCCCAAGTATAAATGCAAGCGGAACAATGACAGGCGGCGACAACATTGACGACCCTACCCTTACAGCCGGAGCCTCCCTTTCGCTAGGACTCACACCTTCTGTATACACAGCAATCCGCTCGGCATCGCTTTCCTACCAGAAGCAGCAGATAGACTACGACACGGCGGTAAGAACAATAGAGCTCAACGTGCGCAAGGCCTACTACAACCTCCTCTACGAAAAGGAAAACCTGAACCTTATGCAGGCAAACCTTTCCACAGCGCTAAGGCAGTACAATTCAAACGCAGCCCGCTACAACCGAGGTGCACTGGCAAGGCTGGACGTTCTTTCCGCACAGGTATCTTGGCAAAACGCCCAGGTTGCTTACGAAAAGGCACAGATAACCCTGGAAACAGACATGGATTCCTTTAAGCAGATTCTTGGCATATCCCAGGAAACACCGCTTGAACTTACCGGCAGTCTGGACAAATTCATTTCCATGGGGGAAATAAAAAAAGAGGACACGCAAAAGTCAAAGGTTACCCCGCCGGAAATTGCATCCCTGGAAAAACAGGTGGAAATTGCCCGCAACAACCTGCTTGCATCCCGCTTTAACGCATGGGGGCCAACCCTTACCGGAACATATTCCTACACGATGAACGGAACACTGGACACCGGCATAGACACAGACTCCGGGACAAAGAGGTGGACGCTTGGCGTTACAATTCCGCTGGACGGCTTCATCCCATTTTCGCAGAGGGCAGTCGCAATATCCGCGCAAAAAGATTCACTTGAATCTTTGGAACTTGCGCTTGAAAATGCAAAGTCAACATTCAACACAAATGTGGACAGCGCACTTAGAAAGATTAAATATTCGCAGTCGGTAATAAAGCTTAGGCAAAGCAGCGTAAACCTTGCCGCGCAAACCTACAGCATGAGCCTTGACGCCTACAACCGCGGTTCAAAGGATTTGCTTTCACTTCAGACGGCACTGGACAATCTTACCCAAGCAAAGGTGAACCTTCAGGCAGAGGCATACAACCTAATCTGCAACATTCTGGATTTGGAAAACACACTGGGAGTACCCTTTGGTACGCTCATAAAATAAGGAGCAAAAAGTGGAAAACAACAACCGCTCAGGCGCAGCACCCATCATAATAATTTCTTGCGTGACAGTCCTTGCACTTGCCGCAGCATACCTTGTCTATTACAAAAAAACTTCCGACAGCAAAAAGGCTCCTGGTGGCCAGCAGGGTGCGGTAACGGTAAGGACCATGACTACCCAGGTTCAAACCCTGCACGACTATGTTAACACAAACGGCGAAATAAAGCCCCAGAGTTCAATAGAAGTCTTCCCCGACAACAAGGGAAAAATCGTAGAAACATACGTTTCACTTGGAACTGCGGTAAAAAGAGGAAGCGTCATTGCAGAGATAGACCCTTCAGAACCGGGAATGCAATTTGCCCACAGCCGTGTCTATTCCCCAATAAGCGGAACGGTAACGGCAGCCCCGCTAAAGCCCGGCACAAAGGTAACAACTTCAACAGCAATCACCGTAATTGGCGACGTTGCAAACCTTCAGGTAAACGCAAACATCCCCGAACGTTTTGTTGCAACCCTAAAGCCAGGTCTAAAGGCAAACATAATACTCGAAGCCTACCCCAACGAAATCTTTACCGCAACGGTTTCCCGCATTTCGCCTGTTGTGGACAGCACAAGCCGCACAAAAGAAATCATCCTCACATTCGATTCAAATGACCCAAGGGTCAATGCAGGCATGTTTGCAAAGGTAACGCTCTACACCCAGGACTACGAAGGCTTACCTGTAATCCCTTCAAACTGCATCGTAACAAAGGGCGGCAAGGAATTTGTCTACAGCGTAAACGCAGACGGAGAAACTGTTTCCAGAAAGGAAATCCAGACTGGCGAGACGGTGGACAACATGACACAGGTAAAAAGCGGAATCAGCGCAGGAGAAAAAATCGTCATAGAAGGCCAGCGCGTACTAAGTGACGGTTCCAAGATAAATGACATTACGGATGGAATAAAAAAGCCTCAAGCAGCTGACCAGGCTAAGCAGGAAGAAAAGGACGGTAAAAAGTGATAAGCGAAAAAACCTTACAGCATCCCGTCCTTGTGCTCATAACATTCATCCTTCTTGGCGTGGTGGGATTGTTCACAATAAGAAAGACAGCCATAAGCCTTATGCCGGACGTAGACATGCCCTACCTTATGGTAAGCGCAAACTACACTAACGCAGGTCCGGAAACAGTAGAAAAAGCTGTAACAACTTTAATAGAAAATTCCCTTTCAAGTCTTAGCGGCCTTAAGAACATAACATCAACCTCAAGGGAAGAACGCTGCACCGTATCTCTGGAATTCAACTACGGAACAGACCTGGACATTGCAACCAACGACGTGCGCGACAAACTCGACCGCGTAAGAAGGGCACTTCCAGACAACGTAACGCCAACCATCTTTAAGATGGACAGCAACAGTATGCCTATCATGCGAATTGCAATCAGGGGCAACCGTTCCGCAGACGACCTAAAGCAAATTGCAGAAGACGACGTTGTGGACGTACTTGAACAGGCAGACGGTGTTGGAGAAGCATCCGTCATGGGTGGCCGCTCAAAAATTGTCCGCGTGGAACTTGAGCAGAACAGGCTAAAGGCCTACAACCTTACCCTTAGCCAAGTTTCATCAGCACTTTCAAAAGAAAACCTGGAGCTTGGTGGCGGCACAATAACGGAAGGCAAAACCGACTATTCAATCCGCACCACAGGTGAATACTCCAGCATAGAAGAAATCAACGACACGGTAATCCAGCACCTTACAGGCTACGACGTAAAGCTCAGCGACATTGGAAAAGCCTACATGGGCTACGACGACCAAAAGAGCATAGTCTACATAAACGGACAGGAAGGCGTATACATTTCCATAACAAAGCAGTCCGGCGAAAACAGCGTAACGGTTGCAAACAACGTCTACCAAAAGATGGAGCAGTTAAAGACCATCCTACCCGGAGACGTAAGCCTTGAAATAATCCGCGACGACACCGTTTCCATCCGCGACACAATAAACACCCTCTTGGATTCAGCGTGGCAGGGACTTCTGCTTGCAGTCATAATACTTTACATCTTCCTTTGCTCCTTCAAGACAACAATCATAATCGCAATATCAATTCCGCTTTCCATAATGATTACCCTTTTGGCAATGAACTTTGCAGGCATCACGCTCAACATGATGACTCTTACAGGGCTTATCCTTGGCGTTGGTATGATAGTAGACGCATCCGTCGTTATGATAGACAACATCTATTCATACCGCTCCAGGGGAACAAAGGCCAAGGTTGCCGCAGTCCTTGGAAGTTCAGAAATGATTATGTCCGTAACAAGCGGAAACCTTACGACCATCTGCGTATTCATTCCATTCCTCTTCTACCTTAAGGATTTGGGTTGGATGGGACAGATGTTCAAGGGAATTATTTTTACGGTTGTAATAGCCCTCGTAAGCTCCCTCTTTGTAGCGGTATTCCTTGTTCCAGTCCTTGCAGGCCACTTTTTGCCTCTTACCAACAGAAACGAAAAGCCAATCAAAAGTGAATTCTTTAAGAACCTGTACGCATTCTTTGGACGCTGCCAAGACAGGATTCAGAATGTCTACGGAAAGGCTTTAAAGGCTGCCCTTGACCACAGGTTCCTTGCAATCGCAATATGTGCAACAGCACTAGCCGCATCGCTCATCCTCATTCCAACAATGAGAATCAGCATGATGACAGGCGGTCACGACGACAGCGTAACGGTTCAAATGAGCCTCCCAATAGGAACAACCCTTTCGGAAACGGAAGCAGTCGTAAGCCAGTTCCAGGAAATCATAGAAAAAGAAATAAAGGGTTACAAGACCCTCATCACAAGCATAGGTTCTGGAGGAAGAAACGGCTCTTCATATTCAGGCTCCATACAAATCTCCCTTCCGCCAAGCAACGAACAGATAGACAACGACGAAGTAATACAAAAAAAACTAAGGGCCCACTTCGCAGACTTTGCAGACGTAACCTTCAGCTTCGGCAGGGGCTTCAGAAGACAGATGACAGGTTCAGACCTGGACATAGTTCTCCGCAGCGCAAGCCTTGACGACGCACTCGCAGTAGCAAACAAAGTGTCCGCTGCAATGGAACAAATACCGGACATTGGTGAGCCAACAATAGACACAACAGAAGGTTTGCCACAGGTAGAAATATCAATCGACCGCCAGAGGGCCTACAACTTTGGCGTAGACGTCCGCACCGTTGCAAACGAAATAAACTATTCCATCGAAGGTGTAAACGCAACAACCTTCCGCAAAGACGGCGACGAATACAGCGTATACGTAATGCTCCGGCCGGAAGACAGGCAAAAGGTAATAGACCTTGAGCAGATTTACGTGCAGGGTGCAAAGGGCATGGTAAGCGTTGCAAACTTCGCAAGCGTAGACAAGGGATTCGGACCTGTAACAATCGCCCACGAAAACCGCACAAGAATCGTCCACGTAACCGCAGACATCCTTACAGAAAAAAATGCAAACGTGGTGGAAGACCAGATAAAAGAAGCAATCGCAAATTCATTCATCATCCCGGAAAACGTAAACCTAAGCTACGAAGGTTCATGGAAAGACACACAGGAACAGGTGAACGTCTACAAGTACATAATCCTCATGGCAATGCTCTTGGTATTCGGAGTAATGGCCGCAACATACGAAAGCTTCAAGGCACCTCTAATCAACATGTTCACAATTCCATTCCTTGCAATTGGCGTTATCATAATCTACAAAATCACAGGCCAGGCAATTTCCATGATGAGCGCAATCGGACTTATCATGCTGGTAGGCATTGTAGTAAACAACGGAATCATCCTCGTTGACTACACCAACCTTCTTTTGAACCGCGGAATGAAAATAAAGGAAGCCTGCTACAAAGCGGGAACAAGCCGCCTTCGCCCGGTTCTTATGACAACGCTCACAACAATACTCGGCATGATTCCAATGTGTTTTGCAACAAGCGGCAGTGCGGGAATGGTTCAGCCAATCGGTGTTGCAGTCGTCGGAGGCCTCACCTCTTCCACCTTCATCACGCTCTTCTTTATCCCGGTTTTGTATTCGCTCATCATGAAAGAAAAAAAGCCGGCAGACAGCACAATCAAAATAAATTACGAGGGAGAAATTTAATGTACCGAGTGGAAATTATTTCAAACAAATCCGTACAGGAAGACATAACGGACGCACTGGAACTTAACGTGCCAAGCATTTTGTACACAATCATCCCCCTCGCATACGGACGCGGCGGCAACGACTACAAGCTGGGAACCCCCACATGGCCAGAAACAAATTTTGTCCTCGTAAGCTATGTGCAGGATTCCGAAATCCAAAAAGTCCGTCAAGTAATTGCAGCCGTAAAAGAAAAATTCAAAAACGAAGGAATAAAAATTTTCACGATTAAATCGGAAGAATAATTTTTTTTCTATTTCTGGAGCGCAGGCCATTTTCAACTGTGTCCGGCACTCCGTGTCCGGCCAGACTCCATGCAATTTCTACCCATTCGCAAACCGATAGCGCCATGGACGGCGCGTCAAATGTTGGCAATAAAAATACGGCAAGTTTCCGAAGGAAACTTGTGGGTAGAAATTGCACGGATGCAATTTCTACCCGCTTTCCAGGGTTCCGGCTTTCGCCTCCATTGCCTAACGGCAACGGCTACGCCGCCCTTCCAATCGGGGCTAGGCTTAATTTGCATTCGCCGCTAAGATTCACTCAAATTTTGCAATTTCCATCTGGCAAAGCTGATCACACACTTCATTGTATTCAACACCAGCGTGCCCCTTTACCCACTTCCATTCAACATCAAGGGAATTGTAAAGCGTATCCAACTGAACCCAAAGATCCTGATTCAGCACAGGCTTCTTTGCCGCAGTCCTCCAGCCGTTCTTCTTCCAGTTTTTAATCCAAGAAGTAATTCCGTTCTTTACATACTGGCTGTCAGAATAAACAACAATCTTCCGCCCTTCAAGCGCAACAGCCTGCAAAGCCTCTATAGCCGCGCTAAGCTCCATGCGGTTGTTTGTAGTCTGCTTCTCCCCACCGCTAAGTTTCCTAACCTTGTCTCCATCTATTACAACACAACCCCAGCCACCCGGCCCAGGGTTCCCATGGCACCCGCCATCCGTATAAATAACAATTTCATCCATGCCCGCCATTCTACCGCAAAACCACTTATCTTTCAACATTCCCCAGAAAAAGCACATATTCGCTGCGCAGCAAAACTTCTCTCTTTTTCAAAGATTGCCGTATCAAGTACGGCAATGACACAATTGTTTTGAGCAGCCGTCCATGACTTAATAGTCGTTGCAATAAAGGAAAAAACGTTCCCTGAGCCTGTCGAAGGGAACATCCCTAAAAAAGACATTTGTTAGAAAAAGGGGTTCTTAGGGGCCAGCCCCTAAGCCGTGCCGGAAAAGGGAGGGGTTTAAGGGGAGGGGAAAACCTCGCTTCGGAGTAGGGGTT
>JAGCWT010000226.1 GCA_017961705.1 Treponema sp. | reverse complement strand
TTCTTTACGCTGTCCAAAGCCTTTGCCGGGTAACCCTTGTCTGCACCACACTGTGCCATTGTACCAAAGCCCTGTGATTCAATAAAGATTTTACCGTCACCGCATTCGTGGCTACCAATCTTCTGGCCAAAGTCATCGTATGCGCGTACGTACCATTCTCCGTCCCAACCGGCTGTGCAGATTGCTTCTTCCATTTTCTTGCAAAGCTCTTCTGCCCTCTTTGCCTCTGCTTCGTCTCCCATGATGCGGCACATTGCTGCGTAGTCAGGTGTTACGTAGACGAACATCTGTGCAATCATTACGGATTCAGCGTTCTTGCCTTCCTTGTTGGTACAAGTCTGGAATGAATCGTTGGGATCCTTGCTAAAGCAGTTAAGGTTAAGGCAGTCGTTCCAGTCTGCGCGTCCGATAAGCGGAAGCCCGTGCGGCCCCATGTGGTTGGGAATGTAGTTGTATGAGCGGCGCAAGTGCTCAAACATTGTAGCCTTGTTTGTCCCTGAATTGTCAAAGGGAACGTCAACCTTAAGGAAGTCCTTGTCCCCAGTTTCGCGGATGTAGTTGCCAACGCCAAGAACCAGCCAGAGCGGGTCATCGTTAAAGTTGGAACCAATGTCTGCATTACCCCTCTTTGTAAGCGGCTGGAACTGGTGGTAGGCAGAACCGTCTTCAAACTGTGTGGCTGCAACATCGTAAAGGCGTTCGCGGATTCTCTTTGCAGGAAGCTGGTGGGCTGCACCAAGCATGTCCTGTGAAGTGTCGCGGAAACCAAGACCACGGCCAATTCCGCTTTCAAAGTAAGATGCTGAGCGGGCAAAGTTGTATGTAACAACGCACTGGTACTGGTTCCAGACGGCCATGCGGTCAAGCTTTTCGTCGCCTGTGCTGATTGCAAAGTGGGAAAGTGTCTCGTCCCAGAATTCGCGAAGGGCCTTGTATGCTGCCTCTACCTTTTCCTTGGAGTCAAACTTTGCCTGAAGTGCGTATGCCTTTTCCTTGTTTACAATGCCAGAGTACTTGTTTGTAGCCTTAAATGGCTGCTTTACCTGGGATTCAGGAATGAATTTCTTGTCTTCCTCGTTTTCAATGTAGCCAAGAACAAAAACGTAGGTCTTGCTTTCGCCAGGCTTAAGGCTGCATTCAAGGCGGTGGCTTGCGATTGGTGACCAACCGTCTGCCACAGAGTTGCCGCTCTTTCCTGCAACGATTGTGTCCGGGGTGTCAAGTCCGTTGTAAAGGCCAAGGAAGGTCTCGCGGTCCGTGTCAAAGCCCTTGATTGGAGAGTTTACGCTGTAGAAAGTAAAGTGGTTGCGTCTCTCGCGGTATTCAGTCTTGTGGTAGATTACGCTGCCTTCAACTTCAACTTCACCAGTAGAAAGGTTCCTCTGGAAGTTTTCACCGTCAGTCTGTCCGTTGTAGAGACACCATTCAATAAAGGAAACCAAAGAAATGTTCTTGTCCTTCTTGCCCTCGTTTGTAAGGGTTACCATCTGAACTTCGCAGTTTTCTCCGTTTGGAACCATAAAGAGAACGTCTGCTGCAAGGGAGTTCTTTGCGGAACAAATTCTTGTGTAGCCAAAGCCGTGGTGGCATTCGTACTTGTCAAGCTTGGTCTTCATCGGTTTAAAACCGGGATTCCACGTTGTATCTCCATCTGTAATATAGAAATAGCGTCCGTTAGTGTCCAGCGGAATGTCGTTGTAGCGGTAACGGGTCAAGCGGCGAAGGCGGGCATCTGTGTAGAACATGTAGCCGCCTGCTGTGTTGGAAATAAGTGAAAAGAATTTTTCGTTTCCAAGATAGTTAATCCACGGGTAGGGTGTAAGCGGATTTGTAATCACGTACTCCCTGTTTTTGTCATCAAAGTAACCAAACTTCATAATAACTCCTAATGTTGGCGCATTTATCCTAGAATAAATATATCACGAAAAAAGCCGTCTGTAAATAGTGAAAAAATTAAAGTTTTTGTAATAAAAATTATGGGATTTTTTTTTACGGACGAACTTTTTTTTGCTCTACCATCCGTTTGTTTGCTCGAGTCGACCGAACATTGCTTTCGTCACCGCCCTTCCGGGGTTCCCTAACGGTCATTGCCGGTGGAAGAGCCGCCCCTTCAACAGGCTCAGGGAGCGTCTCTCCCACCGTCAACGCTTCGCGCCCCTCCACGGCGGCGTAGGCTGGTTGGGAATATTGTGGCAGGTAGACAAAAAGCAATGGAAATCAGTTTGGTGTGAAGCGGAAGTCAAATCCGGCTGGAAAACCGCATTGGAGCGGAACGAGCCGTAAAAAAACAAACGTTTTATAGTAAATTATTTTACCTTCCCGCAAAACATTCCTCTTTCAAAAAAATGTAAAAAAAAAGTCGACATAAAATCGTAAGATTCCTTATTCAAAAATCAGCAGGCTGGAGTATGATTATATACGGAGGAAGGTAATGAAGAAATTAATTAAATTAGTTTGTGCTGCTGCTCTGCTTGGAGCAATGTTCGTTTCTTGTACTAAGAAGTCACCTGCCGGAGCTTCCAGTTCCGCGTCTTCTGATTCCAAGAAGATAAAGATTGGCGTTTCTATCTGGAGTTCAACGGACACCTTGGGAAGCCAGTGCAAGAGAATTATTGACGAGGCTGCAAAAGCCCTGGACGTCCAGGTAATGTATGTTGACCAGGGACACATCTCAGAAAACGTAACAAGTTCAGCGGAAACTTTGAGCGCTGCCGGTTGTGACGGTATCATCATCTGCAACTCAGCTTCTGCAGAAATGACATCCGTAATCAACACATGCAACCAGAACAAGGTTTACTGTGCCCAGTTCTTCCGCATCATCAGCAAGGATGCAAACCCCAACGAATATGCCCTTGCCGCAAAATCACCTTATTTCGTAGGTGCCGTTCACGAAAACGAAGTTGAAAACGGTAAAAAGCTTGTGACAATCCTTGCAGAAAAAGGAAACAAGAAGATTGCACTTGAAGGCTGGGAAGCTGGAGACGCAACATTCCTTTTGCGCTGGGAAGGATACAAGAAAGGCGTTGAAGACTGGAACGCATCACACTCAGACAAGATTGAGCTTCTTGAACCCCAGTACGGTGGAACAACATCAGATACAGGCCGTTCAACAGCAGAAGCAATCATCAATGCAAACCCGGACATTGATGCCCTTATCGTAGCCGGTGGTGGTGGAGACACACTCGTTGGTGCTCTTGCTGCAATCGAATCAATGGGCAAGAAGGGAAAGATTGCTGTTGTTTCAACAGACTTCCTTGCAGACCTTGATGACCAGCTTAAGAGCGGCGGTATGGCTGCTGAATCTGGCGGACACTACTGCGACCCGCTCATTGCATTCATGCTCGTATACAATGCAATCAAGGGTAACTATGCTGTTTCAACAGACGGTTTCTATGACGTAAACTTCCCATATCTGTATGTTGCTTCTCCGGAAGACTATGCTGCATACGCAAAGTACTTCGTAGATGCACTTCCTTACAACGCAGAGGAGCTTAAGGCAATGGCTACACTTTCAGAAAAGGATCTTGAAGTTGCAACCGCTAAGCTTTCCATTGAAGATGTAAAGAGCCGCAGATAGGCATTTATCTTAATCATGCAGGGGGCAGAAAATTGTTAGGCTGCCCCCTTTTTTTTTAGGGTGTCAGAAATGAGTGATATTGGAAATAAGGTATTAGCTAACGAAAAGTTTACTTCGTTCAAGAAGAGCCGTTATTTTGGCGTTACGGCCCTTGTGGTTCTGGCTGTTTTATGCTGGGGTATATTCAAATTGCTTTCCCCGCAAAACTTTGGAACGCCAAAGCTTATGTCTGACTACCTTCAGACAAGCATCCAGTATGCTGTCGGCGGCTGCGGTTTTTATTTTATTGTAGTAATGGGGCTCTTTGACTTTTCTATCGGAGCCAACATCGTCCTTTCGTCCATGGTGGGCGTACTGCTTTCAAGGCACTTGGGCTACATAGGTCTTATAGGCGGAACCCTACTTACCGGTGCCTTGATTGGTGCCTTTAACGGCGTTTTCTATTCCAAGCTAAAAATTCCGTCAATGATTGTTACGGTTGGTCTTATGCTCATTCTGGAAAGCGTTGCAAACTACGTTGTTCGCCTGGACACATCCGGCTTTCCCGGAAAGCTTACCAACACATCTATCCTGGCTTTTAACCACGCCCCTTGGAACTATATAGTTGCCTTTGCAGCATTTTTCCTCATGGTCTTTATCCTGCGCTTTACAAGAATCGGAACCTACTGCAATGCAATAGGCAGCAATGAGCTTGTTGCAAAGAACATGGGTATTAGCGTGGAAAAATATAAATTCGTCGGCTTTGTTCTCCTGCACTTCTTTGTTGGAATCATGGCCCTGCTTACCGTAAGCTACGGAAAGGGAATGCTTGCCGTAACCGGTATGACCAGCATGGACCGAAACTTTAAGCCCCTCATGGGAACCTTCTTTGGCGTGGCCTTTAAAAAATACGGCTGCCCTGTCACAGCAATCGTAATCGGTGAATTTATCATCACAATGATATTCAACGGACTTGTTGCCCTTGACGTACCCACCACAATCAACGACTTTGTTACTGGTGCGGTTCTCCTTGCCATCGTTACCCTTACCAACCGCGGTAAAAAAGGTAGCGTAGTAAAATAATTTAAGGAGAAGAAGATGAATCAGGTACTTTTAAAAGCGGAAAAAATAAATAAATACTTTGGCGTAACCCATGCCGTAAAGGATATGTCGCTGGAACTCTATCCGGGAGAAATCCACGGCCTTATAGGAGAAAATGGTTCTGGAAAGTCAACCTTCAGCTCCATGCTCTGCGGAATCCATTCGGTTTCTAGCGGAAGCTTTACCCTGCTTGGAAAGGAAATAAAACCAAAAAGCCAGGTAGAAGCCAACAAGGAAGGCATTGCAATCATCGTTCAGGAAATGGGAACACTTCCGGGGCTTACGGTTGCAGAAAATATTTTCCTTGGCGAAGAGGACAAGTTCATGCACGGGATCGTAAAAGATTCCAGGTCTATGAACAAGGAAGCCCAGCGCCTTTTGGATTCCTATGGTTTTAGCCAGATAAAGGCTTCCAAAATGATAGACATGTATTCCTTTGAAGAAAGGAAGCTTGTAGAAATTGTAAAGGCCACATACTTCAACCCCAAAATCCTTGTAGTAGACGAAACCACTACCGCCTTAAGCCATGACGGCCGCCAGGAATTGTTCAAGGTGATGAATAAAACCCGCGAGAACGGTTCCACGGTAATCTTTATATCCCACGACTTGGACGAAGTTATTGAGCACACAGACAGAATTTCAGTTCTCCGCGACGGCGTGCTGGTAAAGACTTTCCAGACCAAGGACGTTACAACGGATGACCTTAAGCGCGAAATGGTTGGCCGCGAACTGGACAACAAGTATTACAGAACCGACTAT